>NZ_JBPUSJ010000003.1:0-461912 GCF_051851475.1 Carboxylicivirga taeanensis
TGAAACAGTCTCAAAAGTTCTTGGTCATAAATCTTTAAAAATCACTCAGATTTATGCGAGAGTATTGGAAAATAAAATATCAGAAGATATGATGGTGACCAAAGGTAAGCTGGAAATGTTAATTATTTTTATACTAATACCTAAACTGTGTGTTGCCTGCCTTGCACTCGCAACACACAGTTTTAAGCGATTTTCGATAAAAAAGAAACAACTTTAAGAACCTATCACAACAAAATACCTGCCTGTAATGGGCTACCATCGGATTTATTTTCGACAGTTTCGGTCGTAGCCCCTGGTAGCCACAACGATTATGTTTTTCTAATGCTTAGACGATTCCAATCCCCCAAAATCAGTATCCGAAATACGTCTTAATTCATCAAGCGATTTCGTATTCGAATACTCTGCCTTTAATAACCTTAGTTCCTCTTTTAGTTGTTGAATAAGTTCTTGATGTTCCTGCGAATTAATCAAATTATTCATCTCGTTGGGATCATTCTGAAGATCAAAAAATTCCCATACATCCACATCGTAATAGAAATGAATTAATTTAAATCGTTGATTTCTGATCCCATAATGAGGTTGAACATGGTGCCAAAAAGGATACTCGTAATAATGGTAATACATTGATTGTCTCCAATTATCCGGGGTTTCTCCGTTTAGGTTGGCAAAGAAACTTTTTCCTTGTACTTCATTTGGTGCTTTCACACCTGCCATCTCTAAAATAGTTGGAGCGAAATCGATGTTTGATACAATATCATTACACGTGGAACCCGCTTTTAAAACATCTGGATAACGAATCAGGAAAGGCATACGAAGTGCCTGCTCATACATGAATCGCTTATCAAACCAACCATGATCTCCTAAGAAAAATCCTTGATCAGAAGTATAAATAACAATGGTGTTATCAGTTAATCCATTCTCATCGAGATAAGCTAATACTTTCCCAATATTATCATCCACTGAACGGATTGTAGCTAAATAATCTTTCATGTAACGCTGATACTTCCATTTACGAGCCTCTTCCTCTCCCATACCTTTAACCGGAATCACATTCTCACTGCGATTGATACCATAATCAATCCATTTACGAAGCCGCTTGCCGCTTAGTGAATCAGGTGGTGTTAGCTTCATATCTTCACGGCTGAAATCACTCATGGTCATTTCAGTATTACCAGCTGTTAATTCTCTCCCAGCGTACGCATCGTTAAAAGTTGCTGGATAAGGCAACTCAACATTTTCTAACATGTTTTGGTAGATAGAATCAGGTTTCCATGGGCGATGCGGTGCTTTAAACTGCAACATCAGACAAAAAGGGTTATCCTCATCTCTTTCATCCAGCCAATTCAAAGCAAACTCAGTTGTTAAGTTGGTGGCATATCCATTTACCAGAACCGTATCTCCATTATCGCTGTACACCGGATTCCAATAATACCCCTGTTCGCCCCTAGCCACATGGTATTTATAATAATCAAAACCTGTGGGCTCCGATGCCAGATGCCACTTTCCAATCATGGCAGTTTCATAACCATTGGCTTGAAGCTCTTTAGGAAAAGTCCACTGTTGATTATCAAATTTTCCTCCTTTATAATTCTTCATGTACCCATTCACATGGCTATACTTCCCAGTTAGTATCGCTGCCCGACTGGGCCCACAGATGGCATTCGTGCAAAAAACATTATTCATTAGCGCCCCTTCATTAGCCAAACGGTCAATATTAGGAGTTGGAGCATGCTCACTATAAATACCGCCATAAGCAGAAATTGCATGACTCGCATGGTCATCAGTCATAATAAACAGAATATTGGGCTTCTCTACTTTTTTATTACATCCATACAGAAGGATGATAGCCAGCGCCATGCTAAACAGAAACAAATACCTTTGCATACTAATTGATTAAAAAAAGCACTCTAACCAAAGTCAAAGTGCTTCAATATTATTTATAAATCAAACTATTTTACAACTAATTTCTTAATAGTTTCACCATTTTTACCAGAAACCTGTACCAGGTAAACCCCATTAGTTAATCCTGACACGTCCACCTGATTAGAGTTTGAAACCGTTTTAACAAGCACTCCACCTAATGAGTGAATATTAATAAGATTAATTTGGCTACCTCCTGTTACAACAAAGTAATCATTAGCAGGATTGGGAAAAATATTAACTGATAATTCTTTAACATTATCTATGTCGGTTGAAACACCATTATACTCGTAAGCACCCGCGTCCGGAGAGGCATCTCTTGAATAGTTTCTTGCGTCTGTTGTTGGTAAAGTAATACCAGTGACTGCTGTGCAATAATCAATGGAATTAGCCGCATCTGTTAAAGCCAAAACTTTCACCTTTCCTCCCGCTTCAGTTAGGCTCGAAGCAATTCCCGCAAAAGTGGCTGTTTTTGCGGTCATATTATTATTGGCAGCGTCTGTCACTAAAGAAGGAACAGCGTTTGAACCACCAATAATGTTATTTACAGCACCAATAGTTTCTGAACCTGCAAAATCAAGGGCTTTTGCACCTAATTCATCGGCGCTTACAATAACAGAATTATAAACACCAAATTTAGGTCCAGTAGTCGCGTTTCCATTTGCAAAAGACAAGCCGTTTTTATAAGCCTTTTGATTACTTGTATTGTAAGCCATCGTACAATGTACAATCTTAACTATTACATTTGTCTCACCAACAGTTCCATTTGTTCCAGTATAGTCTACACCAAATATATGACCTGCTCCACCATCTTGCTCAGCTGTATTGTTAACAACAGATACATTCTCAAAATTGACTTCAATAAAGAACTTATCTCCATATTGATGATTTCCATTTACAATAAAACCACCACCTGTCTTTAAAGCACTCACATTATTAGTAATTAATGAGTTCTTTACATTTACAACAGCATCAATGGCTGCTGCATTATTTGGTACAATATGCAATCCGCCACCAGTTCCAACAGAACCAGAGCCTGTTGCAGAATTATTACTTATCGTGCAATGGTTAAAATTGACGTTTGATCCACCAGTACTAATACCACCTCCATTTTTTGTAGTCGTATTATTGTGTATCGTTACATTATCAAGCGATAATAGTCCAGTAACTTTATCTGCATAAATTCCGCCTCCGTGATCTGTCGCGTTGCCATTTCTAACCGTTAAATTTTGAATGGTCACCGTTGAAGCTCCATTTTGTCCATCAATATAAATTACACGAGAAGTTGCCGAAATCTGATCAGCGGCTGCCTGAATAATGTCAGCAGATGGATTAGAGCCTCGCAATGTGATATTCTTATCAATCGTTATTGATTCTGTATGCAATCCTGAAATGTCGATGACATCATTATTGCTGGCAGCAATAATGGCCTCGTTAATAGTTGAATAAGACGTACTCCCTATTTTCACAGTTTGTGCAAAAGTACTCGTGAAGGCGATTGCCAAAAATAAAAGGGTAATTGTTCTTTTCATATTAATTTTTTTAGCTTTTGATTTAAATCTATTCTTCAAAATCAAAGCTATTTCTTGAAATAGAAAATAAGGTTTACATACAGGTCAGATGAGTTGAAATACTATTAAGAACCTCAACAACTGCCTTTTAGTGCCATGGTGTTGCCCCTGAATTCTGAATATGCTTCATTAATTGTTTCCCTAATTCTTTCTTAATAATTGCGTTTTCAACAGGTATTTCTAATGAACTGGTATCACTTAAGTGAATCAGCTGATACGGTTCAAAAGGGGAATTCTGCATTAACTTATATTCATCATTGGAAATAGCATAATACGCCCGCCCTCCATAACGATGACCTTCGCGTCGCATAAAAACCATTTCTCTGTTTACACCCTTAAGTTGTTCCCCCATTAATAAGCTGACTATACTTTGTGAGGGCAGTGTTTGTTGAGGAATGCCTCCTGCCAATTCGATTAAGGTTGGAAAAAAATCCATGAGAATAATTGGTTGTGAAATAGTTGCTGGCCTTATTCTACCCGGCCAATAAACCAAACAGGGGATACGAATCCCTCCCTCGTACAAGTCACCTTTACCTCCTTTTAATGAACCGTTACTGGCCCCGTAATTCAAGGCTCCACCGTTATCTGAAGTGAAAATAATTATAGTACTATCAGCTTGTCCGCTTTTAGCTATGGCGTCCATCACGCTTCCAATACCCGCATCCAAGTGCTCTATCAACGCAATTATCTTTTGGCGCTTTAAACTAGCCTTATACTCCCGTGTCTGTACTTTATCTAACCAATTAACTGGTGGCTGAATCGGATCATGAGGAGCGTTATAAGTTAAAAACAAAAAGTAGGGTTTGTCAGCCTTGGTCTGTTTTGTAATATACTCGTATGCCCAATCAGTAAACAGATCGGTGGCATGTCCATTGGGTGTTATCTCTTCCATCCCCTCCCGCATCCAGTTGGTACCAGCTCGTTCATGGGTATAATAATCATCCATCATATCTCCAACAAAGCCTTTAAAATAATTAAAGCCTCTATCGTTAGGTAAATCAGGTGATTCATAACCCAAATGCCATTTGCCAATTAATGCCGTGTGATAACCTATTTCTTTCAATTGTGCTGGAAGAAATGGCACTCCATTTGAAAGGTTTCCCCAGGTGTTATCTGGCATATCTCTAATAACACCAGGTACTCCAACTCTATCTGGATAATTACCGGTTAATATAGCTGCCCTGCTGGGCGAGCACACTGTACTGTTAGCATAAGCCCGTGTAAATTTAATCCCACCTTCACAAAGCTTATCTATGTTTGGTGTATAAATATCTGTTGCCCCATAGCAGGATAAATCTCCATAGCCAAGGTCATCAGCAAGTATGAAAACGATATTAGGTTGTTGGGTATAAGATAACAACGAATGAATTAAAAATGTACAGATTACAAGGATTCGCTTTAACATCTTTTTATTATAAAAAAAGGCACCTATAAAATAGATGCCTGTTACAAACTAATACAAATCAATTCTGGTTCTTAGGAACAAACTCAACTCCATCTGTAATGGGCAATTGGTAGGTGTATTGTTCAAGGTAAACCGGCACTTCACCTAAACGCGGCGATAACCGAGTGTATTTGGGGTTTGCCATGACCCAATAAAATCCCTTTTTGGATACTTTATATGTGCGTTCAGTCAACCCTTCCACAAGCATTTTTGCAGCTCCTGGATCATTTTCTAAGGCATAATAAATGGCATAGTTGTGAGCCTGCTCAAATGCTTCCCATTTAATGGTACGATCGCTAATGGAGATAGCCATATTTTGGTACTCTAAAAAAGGTTTATCGACCAAAGTATGAAAACAGAAATCACGTGCCATATCCTGATAAGCGGGGTCTAATACCAAGTTATTTAGTTCATCAGGATCATTTTCTATATTATATAGTTGGCTAATAATACCATGGGTATAGATAAACTTATAGTCTCCAACACGAAACATTCGGGAAGGAAGGTTTTTAATATTCTTGAACCCATTGTAATTGCCACTGCGATACTCTGAAAGTACTGGACGATTTAACAAGCGCGTACCATTTTTTAAATTGCTGACAATGGAAACTCCCTGCGCTGTCCCGGGCACTTCAGTTCCAGTTAAATCGCATAAAGTAGGCATGATGTCGACAAAACTCACCAGCATATCATTCACCTGATCTTTAGGCAACATTGCAGGATATGATATAATAAAAGGCACATTAACAGCATCTTCGTACATACAATGTTTCCCTCTTAAGCCGTGTTCAAAAAGGTGTTCTCCATGATCCGTTGTATAGATAATGATGGTATTATCATATAAACCTTCAGCTTTTAAAGCCTCCACAATACGGCCGACCATATCATCAACCTGCGTAATACATGCATAGTACGACGCCATGATGTTTTTAGTGGCAGCAGGATCTTTTTTTGGCCAGCCAGAGTGAATCCAATCAGGAACCCACGGATATTTTCCATTACTGTGCCATTCTGTGGCCGTTTCAGGTAAAGTAAAATCAGCAGGATTGTACATATCCAAATACTTTTGGGTAGTAGTAAAAGGAGGGTGAGGTTTTTCTAAGCCAACGTGCAGAAAGAAGTTTTCACCATCTTTTCCTCGCTTCTTAATAAACTCCACTGATTTGCGAGTCACCACCATATCGAAATTATCCTCATCTTTTTTCACCAATGCTGTTTCATATCCTTCATTTAAATGGCCTGGCCCACCTTTGTAAACTTTAGAATATTTTTTAAACTGACGGTAACGTTGGTAAGTGTCTTCGCCCACCTCATCCTGATAGTGCCCCCCTGGAAAATGCGTGTAATAGCGGGTGTTAATTTCATCCCACCCCATATTATTGCCATTGGGATGATCTTCATCTACATTCTTTTGCAGCTCTCCATGCACATGCATCTTACCCGGTGAAGCAGTTATATAACCATTGGCGTTAAAAGCTTCGGCTAAAGTAATGATGCCTTGATGGTATCCTGTCTCACGCAGAAAGCCTGAACCAATGTGTTTTTCTTTTCCATTAGCCAATTTAACCGGTGCCTTGTGGTAGGGAGCCCCATTGGCAAATGGATACATCCCTGTTATTAGTGCAGCCCGGCTAGGAGCACATACAGGCGCTGCTACATAACAATTGGATAAGCGCACCCCTTCTTTGGCCAATGCATCAATATTTGGTGTAATCACCAAATCATCACCATAACAACCTAAGGCATCTTTCTTATGCTGATCGGAGATGATGAACACCACATTAGGGCGGCCATTCTCATTCTTTTTTTTAGCTTGTACCAAGCCTGGTAAAATCACCAGACTTAATACTGCTACACAAACTATTCTGATCATCTTATTCGTCAATATTATCATTTGCAGAAACCTCTGTGATAGGAATTGGCCAAGTATAATCTTCAGGACCACGCACTCCTTGTATCTTACCTTGGTTTTTAGGATCAAAAGCTATTTTGCACTTTTCTTCGTAAACCCCCATGCGTGTTAGGTCAAACCAACGCTGGCCTTCCATAAAAAACTCAGCTGCTCTTTCGCGCAATAAAGCTTCTCTGAATTCAGCCATTGATAAGCCTGAAAAATCTAAGCCAGTCATTCCTACTCGACTTCTTAAGATATTGACGTCTGCATTGGCAAGTGCAGGCTCCTCATTTATTTCAGCCAAGGCTTCAGCTCGCATCATATAAACGTCGGCTAAACGAATGACATGCCAATTTTGCTGACTGGTATACTCAGTAGTCGCATCACTATCGATAAACTTGGAAGTAAACACATTATATACAGCACCTTTTCGTTCGCCTGTGTCTAATAAGTAACGGGCATAGCCATTGTATGCTGGAAGCAACTCATAACTAAATGTGTTATCTTCATAGGCATGGATAATAGCATTATCAAAGCGCACATCTGTATAATCAACATTGCTTTGTACAAAACCGGCAATCATTTTGTTGGTACCTCCCCAACCTCCACCACTTAACCCTGCATTACGAGGACTAAATAGGTTGGAAACAGAGGTACCTTGTCCCGTTGCTGATGAGCCCTGTATCTCAAACAACATTTCTGGGTTATTGCCTTTATCCGCATCGAAAATCTTTTCCCACTCTTGATAAGAAGATGCTAAAGCATAACCGGGTTGCATTAATGCAGAATCACACATTACCCGACATGAGTCATAATACGCTTTGTAGTTAGTGCCAAACTCAGCATACGGAGCACAACCAGCGCTACCTTCGGTGGCACAACGCACTGAAGAGGCGATGTGCAGATACACTCGAGCCAATAATGCTTGTGCTGACGCAGCGGTTGCACGACCTAAATCATTCGTTTCTCCCAGACGTACTTCCCCTCGACCCCAGCAATTTTCTGAGGCCTGTTTGAGATCACTAATTATTACATTGTAAATATCGGTGCGCGAAGATACAGGCAATCCACCTTCCTCACCCGGACGAACAGGCTCTGTGCGCAAAGGCACTTCTCCCCAGCAACGTACCAGATTAAAATAATGTAATGCACGCAAAAATTTAGCTTCTCCAATGATACGGGATTTTATTACCTCATCCATATCAACATCAGCAACCTTATGAATAACGTTATTGGCATCACGAATAGCTACATAAATTTCGTTCCAGGTAATTGGCAAGGCACCATTTGTTGATTCCAAAATGCCTTTGGTAAAATCGCCGTGCTTCCAACTGGATGTTCCTTGGTCTGAAGATGCGTAAACATTTGACAAAAATTGCTGATTATAATAGCCAGGGCCACTTTTTAACTGCGCATAAGCCGCTGTTAAAGCCATCAGTGCCTGATCTTTATCCTGATAGAAATTATCCGTTGCGATTTGTGTTTTAGGCTCTTCTTCCAACCAACTTTCGCAGGATGTAAACATCATTAGCCCAACAAGAATGATTGCGATATATTTAAAATTATTCATTGCTAACAGTTTTGCTGATTAAAAATCAAGTTTAACACCAAATACATAACTTCTCGTGCCGGGGAAGGCACCGAAATCAATCCCACGTCGCTGGGGGTCTTTATTAAAGGCCTGTACTTCGGGATCATAGCCAGGATAGTCTGTCCAGGTTAAAAGGTTTTGCCCGGAGGCATACAGTCGCAAGCTTTTCTTACTCTGAAACCTAAAAGTATAACCAATATTGATGTTTTTTAATTTGATAAAGGAACCGTCATAAATCTGACGATCAGAAACGATGGCTCGCTGACCTCCATCGGTGGCAGCTCCAGGATTGAGCACTCCTGTTGTTTGACCAGCAGCAGGATTGTAAACAACTTCGTAAGTATAACCTTCTGTTGCCTCATCGTAAACTGGTGTTACAGATAAAGGTGCTTTCCAGGAATCAGCATAGGCCTCTGTAGATACATTGATGCTTTTCTTTAGAGCATTTAAAGGCCATGAATCTACCCACAAGATATCACCCCCTTTCTGACCAGTGAAAAGAATGCTTAAATCCCAATTTTTATAGCTCAAGCTACTATTTAAAGAGGCTGTAAAATCCGGGTTTGGATCTCCAATTTGCACATAGTCATCGAAGTTAATTGTTTGAACATCCAATGGATTACCAGCTTCATCGTAATCAACCGAGTGATTAACATACTTTATCTCACCAGCTGCTGCATCATTAATGCCACTTGCTTTAGCTTCATCCCAATTGGCATAAATACCTTCAGTTTCGGCTCCCCAAAAGATTCCCAATGGCTGCCCCTCCATAAACATGGATGGATAAGTTTTATCATACCCAACTGCAGGCCCTAACTGATATTCCAGGTTTGAGTTCAATTTCACTAACTCATTTCTGTTAATACTAAAAGTCCCCAGAACATTCCATTGCAGTTCAGCCTGACGAATAATATCTACACCAAGAGTCAGTTCCAACCCTTTGTTTGCAACCTCTCCAAAATTATCAACTTTTGTGGCATAACCATTTGAGGCAGGCAAATTAACTAATTGTAATAAATCATGAGTCAATTTATAATAGCCATCGAGAGTAAAGTTTAGTCTTGAATTAAACATACTGAAATCAACCCCTGCGTTATACTGATCAGTAGTTTCCCACGTAAGATCTGGATTGGCAAGATTCGCTTCAAAATAACCAACTTCCACTTGATTATTGAAGTTATAACGAATAGGCGACATTGTCCCTAACGATTGAAACGGTGCAATTGGATTACTTCCGGTTTTACCATATGATGCTCTTAGCTTAAGATTCGAAATGGATTCTGAATCCTTTAAAAAAGGTTCTTCAGATGCTCTCCAGGCTAATGCTAAAGAAGGAAAGAAAGCGCTCTTATTGTTTTCTGCAAACTTTGAAGAACTATCCATCCGTGCGTTTACATCAACATAGTACTTCCCTTTATAATTATAACCAACCCTAAATAGGCCTGATAGTAAGCCTACTCTGGTAAACCTACTTACAGGCACCATAATATCAGTGGCCGATTCAAAAGTATAGTACGTTGTCATATCGCTTCCAAACCCGTAAGCTTTATTGAACATGGCTCTAATGTTGTTAACCTCATAGGTTCCAACAGCAATGGCATCTAACTTATGCTGTCCAAACTTTCGCACATAATGCAAATTTGCTTCCGCATAAGTCTTTATATTTTGATTGTATGACTGAGTTGCTTCCCCATTATTACGGCAACCACGTGTTGTAAAAGTAGGATAATAGCTATCACGTAAACTTTTTTGGTAGTTGAAGGCCCCCTTGGCAGTTGCACTTAAATGAGGTGAAATTTTTCCAACAACCGATAGTGCCTGATTAAATGTGATAGCTGTTTTTTGATCTTCAACATACTTTGCCAATGTATAAGGATTAGACATTATTTGTCCTTCATTTAGCTCAGCATAGATCTCATCATCTTCACCTGCCTCTAACAAACCAAAAATAGGTTGAAAAGTCAGGGCACTGGACACCACGCTCCTATCTGCATACATTTGACCGTTGCCGACTGAAGAAGCTCTTCCTTTTCCATAAGAGGTATTGGTCTTGGAATAAATTTCTATTTTATTATCAAGCGCCTTACGCATACCATTCATGTTAAATGTAGCGCGCTTATAATCCGTATCGATAATTACCCCTTGATTATCAGATAGCCCCAGACTAATTGATAAATTTCCATTTGGGTCACCTCCTCGGTATGCCACATTAAATGATTTAGAATATGCCTTACGATAAACCTCATCCTGCCAGTTGGTATTTATACCAGTTGTGGTCGGATAAGGCAATGTATATCCATTTAATTCTTCAAAATTCTCCGGCGTTAAAGCTTGGGTGCCGTCAAACACCATTCCGTCACGACCAGGGTTAGTGATATCAACATAAAGTTGATTGATAGCGCGCTGATTCATGTACCCTTCAAACTGAGGGCCGTTTAGTACATCTATTTGCTGGCTTAGTTCAGCCAATGCGAAATCTACATTTACCGAAAACTGATCTTTCCCAGATTTGCCATCTGCCTGCTTAGTAGTAATTACTACAACACCATTAGCTCCCCTAGCACCATAAATCGCGGTTGCTGCGGCATCCTTAAGCACTTCCATCTTTTCAATATCGTTCGGATTTAGGAAACTTAATGAACTTTGTGCCTGACCTGAGTTATTGTTCCCTTGTGCATCCTGAATCGGATCGATAGGAATTCCATCTACAACATATAAGGGCTGCGTACCCCCCAACATTGAGTTGGTGCCTCGAATGGAGATACTCACACCACCACCTGGTTCTGAATTTTCGTTCACAACCACACCAGCTACCTGTCCTTGCAGCATGCGCTCAACCGAGTTAGTTCGTACTTTCTCCATTTGCTGTGATGTCACTTGTGCCACAGAACCTGTTAAGTCACTTTTTTTGACATTGAAATAACCAACACTGACCACCACCTCATCTAACTCAGATATTTCTGGTTCAATAAAGACTGTTAGCTTAGTTTCTTCACCAACTAACACTTCCTTTGTTTTCATTCCAATAAAGGAGAAAACTAGTACATCCTGTTTGTTGGCTTTAATAGTAAATTCACCCGAATTGCCACTTATTGTCCCCGTGGTGGTTCCTTTAATATACACTGTCACTCCAGGAAGTGGTTCATTCAATTCTTTGTCTAAGACCTTACCTGAAATACTTAGCTCCTGTGCCATAAGGCTTATGGGCACCAAGAACCACAATAAGATTAGTAATTTTTTCATTTGAATCTATTTTAGCTACTGTTTTATGAATTTTATATGAGTCAATTGCTGCCCATCATCAACATTTAATAAGTATGTGCCAGCAGGTAAATAATTGACATCAATTAACTCACTATTATAATTTGTAATTTTTTTTATAAGTTCGCCCCTCATACCATATAGGCTCAAGGTTGCATTTGACAGACCCGCTATTTTTGCAAATACTTTTACAGGATTAGGGCTAATGCGATAAGTAAGATCCTGGCATTCGAGGTCAATCGTATTAGTTGTTGTATCAAATTGCTCCATTAAAAATTCAGCGGCGTGCCCCCAGGTCCCATCAGGTTCAATTAACCACTTCCCATCCATCCATTCATACAAAAAATTAGTTTCATATTCGACTCCTTTCTCCCATGTAAATCCTTCTGGGGCTCCTTGCTGTCCAGAGCAGTATAAGTTCCACAAGTAGAAATAAGGCAAGTCCATGGCCAATGCCAGGCCGCACAATTTGTCGTACTTAGTTCGAATCTGTGAACGACTATGATTTGAATAGGGTCCATTTTCGTTTATTGCGAATTCACCAATCTGAACGGACATCTCACCGTATTTACCCGTAGCAGTAGTGTAGTAATTAATGATTTCCAAACCTGTCCACATGGCTGAGGGGAAAGGGTACTGTGCATTTTCCCAACCACCATCATAAGCAGACCAAGATGCCAAATCAATCCGGCAATGTGGAATTACATTAGCTGCCAGACAAGGCGTGCCGTTGTCCATCATGGTTAGGCGCTGCCCATCTTTCTGCATCCATAGCTTATTTAACTCAATCCCGTGCATGACTCTTGCCTTGGCATCAGGGAATGCCGCTCGAGCCCGTTCCGTCCCTCGCTGCCGAGCTCTAAACATGCGAGCCATACCTGCCATTTGCCACTCTGCATCATCCGGAATTAACGATGGGTCTTTTTCCCAAAGAATTCCTTGTCCGCGCAACATCCAGTCACCTTCCCAATTTTGATAGACAAAGGTTTTATTTAAATGGCCATAATCCATTAGCAACTTAGCAGTTAGTTCATAATACTGCTGTTCTTCATCCTGAAATGAAGCGTGCTGAAAATCGGGTCCATCTTTATAATTCCCTTTATTCTTGGTGGTTACCCAAAAGGTGTGCGTATTAATAGTTGATCGACTGTATAAATCTTGTATCTCAGGCACGTCCAATAGCTCAACCACGCGACTGACATTACTCCAGCTATGGTTAAAAGGGTAGGCAGCTGCCATTTTACCATTAGTCGCACTCAATGTTGTTTTAATGGCTGTTGAACCAAATTCCTCATAAAAGTCTAATCCCTCTGTCATAAAGGGCTTATCAGTAAAATGATACCAGCCAGCAATGTGAGAAGCGCCAAAAATATCACGCAGCTTTTCCGTCTTGTTATTCACTGATGGTTTATACTGATTTATTAAATCAAGAATCTGACTTGATGTGGTTAATGTTTCACTATAATGCCTGCGTACCTCCCCATTATTAAGTAGGATGAAGTTTGGATTATCCTCAGTCAAATTAGCGAAGTTGACTCCTTCACCCAAACGAAGGAGCCCATTCTGTGAAATTGAAAGCAAATAACCAGCTGCGTCTGATTTTATATTCGGAATGCCCTTATTAATAGCTTGAGTATAAATGCTACCGCCATCATTTATTGTAATGGATGAGCCTTCTCCTTCTGTTGCATTTTTGGTAAACAAACTAAGATCATTACAAACAATGATACCATTTACCTGCAAATCAGCTTTTGCTGTGGATGAGCTCCATTGATAGGTACTTCCACACAAGCCCAAAGTCCCTTTTACATTGATGTATGAATAACGGTCCGTTGTTACAGTCACACGATTATTGGACTTGACAACCAAATTCTCATCAGTAACCAGATTATATAAATCGACAACCACCTGCTTTTCGCCACTTTCGCTAAACAGGTTTAATGTTTGTGGGTGAAAATATCCCTTACCTGTTAAGTAAGTTGTGCCACTCTGGAGGTTCAGATAGATGCGACTGTTATACTTATACAATGAACCATCTCCTGAACTACCGGGCTGAAGACGGCCTGCTGAGAAAGTTCCATGGCATTCGATGCTTCCATAAATGACTAATTCCTTGGCAAAATTATCAGTATTGTGTCCCATGCTAAGCCGGGCTGATTGGTTTATTTTGAGATGATGGCAAAGCGATATTCTTTCGCCAGATACACTTCCCTGTAAATCGATGTAAACAGAATGGGTATCCATTATTACTACGTCATCCTGAGCACCTGGCATAAATCCCCCTGACCAAATGGACGGATCAGACCAGTTTCCGCTTTTAATTGTTCTAATTGCTTCTGAAAAGTCAATTTGTCCATTGACACCAAAGGCACAGAATAAACAAATCAATATGAATGTGATTTTCTTCATAAACAATCCCTTTCTATAGCGTATCAAGTACTCCTATGGCCTTATGCTTGAAATCATCGAATTCAGGATATGCCTTATGCTCCTTTTTATATAATTGCAAGTATGCATTCATCTCTGCGTAATATTTCTGATGCAAATAATAGACTGGCTTTTTTTGTCCTTCTTCACTAATCATTGACATACCCTTAGATACCCCTTTATTGGTGTATTCGTTGTTATACATTTCCCAATGCAATGAAAACGGTAATCTGAGATCAAGACTAAGTTTCATCATGCGTTTAGTCAAGAAATACTGATCGTTATCATCCTGTTTTGCATTAGTCTGATAGCCATACTCTCCAATGTATACGCGGCGGGTGAAAGGAATACCTTCTTTATCCTGCATTTTACTCTCAATGTAATCCATTACTTCACCAACAGCCCCTTTTAACTCTTCGTAGCTTTCCTTATTTTTAATAATTTCATAACTCGAGTAGGACACCAGATCGGGGTTGGTATATGGTAACACACTATTAACGATGCACTTTTTCCCTTCAATACCTTTTAAGACTAAATTAAGCTCTACGTAGTGCCAGACCTCAACATCATTATGTGGTGTGTTCCTTTTTGCATCATCCACCGCTATCTGGCGGATATTGAACCAGTCAATCATGCCCTGGATTTTCTTATCTGATGGTATCGCATTTCGTTTTCCAAGACCATGCAATAACCAATCTCCTTCCCAGTTTCCCCAAAGAAACGTTTTACCAGTGCCGCTGTATTCCTTTAGCACATACTCCGTTAATTCATACATTTCCCGATAAAGCATCAGCTTCTCCTGCGAAGTTAAACCATCCTGCCACTTGGCTGATGTAAAGGTATGCACCCATCCAAAAATATATTTAAAATCCATATCCATCACCTGCTGGTAATCTTTCTTTTTCTTAAGAAGATCAAGAGTTGATTTAATACCGTGAGCCGGCTTCATACCATAGGATTTGGTATAGTTTTTACCCATAGATATTTTAAGGATATTGGAGCCCATGCTGCGAATATGCTTTGCCTGCTCCACTAAATAAGATTCTTTGGTAAACTTATAGTTAGCTCCAATGGCTTGTGTACCTAATACAAAATTGTAATTCTCTAACTTTGGAGCTTTATCAAACGTGGCACCTTCTACTGCCTGAGCCCTGCTCATTACAAAACTCACAACAGAAAATAATAGAACTAAAGGTATACGCATAGCTATTTATTTAAGTGCTTTAAATTTTAATGCCGCTTTCCCAAAGGTGCTATTAGATGGAACCTCGTTATGCTCCTTGTAATACCCCTCTAAAAATCGCTGACTTTCTTTGTAAAATTGATTATGCGTGTACCAAATCTTCTGCTTCTTCCCCTCATCGTCAATCATCCAATACCCCACTTGTTCGCCAGTTTCTTTCTTTATTTCGTTATTGTACATTTCCCAAAAGAGGATAAAAGGTGCTTCCCATTCAAGGCCAGCCTTAATAACCCATTTGGCCCGTTCATTTTGTAATTCTTCTCCATGACTAATAAATGGGTTACCATATTCTCCAATCCACACACGTTTACCTTCGGGTAAGCCATCTTTGGGAGGTAAATATGATTGAATGTAATCCAATGCATTTTTCAGCTTTTTATTCAGCTCAATTTCTGTCTTTGGTGGATTAGTAACATCATAAGTTGAATAGGACACATAGTCAGGATTCACATCCTTCAGTACCGAATTGGTTAAGACTTTATCGCCTAACTCTATTGCACGCTGCACCAGATTCACTTCTATATAATGGTAGATTTCGACATTTTCATATTTGGTGTCGCGCTTTGCATCATCTATAGCTTTCTGACGAATTTTGAACCACTTCGAAATACCTGCAAGAGTTTCTTCATCGGCCGGCTTTGTGCGGTCGTAATCCCATCGAAGATGCCAATCCCCTTCCCAATTACCAAGGTAAAACACTTTGCCTGAGTTATTAAACTCTTTAAGCATATAGGTTGTCAGTTCGTACAACTCCTCGTAAAGTGCATTGGCATAGTAGTCAGAATACCCACCAATAAACTTAATCTGAGTGGTATCGTTTTTCTGCCCCGGAGGTTCAGGCAAGTACTGCGAAAAACCATATACCCAAATGTGATAATATTTAAAATCCATGTTAAGCACTTCTTTGACAGAAGGTTCGAGTTGCGCCAGTTTTGTTAAGGAGGTAATCTCTTTATTTTCAGGCAAACCATAATTCTCGGTACAATAACGCGGATGCATGGAGAATTTCAATAAATTGGAGCCCATGTCTTTTATTTGTCGCGCCGTTTCCACTAGCATTGATTCATCCGTAAATTGGTATTTTGAACCAACTGTTTGTGTTCCAATAACGTAATTATAATCCTTAACCAGTTTCTTAGGAATGTCTCCTTTCTTTTGCCCGACCAGTGCCAATGCTCCGGCGACAACTACCACAGTGATTACAAAATAGATAATCTTCATATGTCTTACTTTACTAAACTTTTATTGACAATCTTTTTTAAGAAGTACATCGTCTGGTTTGAATCCTTTGATTACAACACCATGCACTTTTACGTTGGCAAGATGAAAAACAAGAACAAAAGAAGAGTTTGATTACTGTGCAGATAGGTTGAATATTAAATCTGAAAACACAAAGCATTGATGAACAGCCTATCACGAACTACAAAAAGCTACACTCCATTGTAATAAATTCAAAAGTAAGATCACTTAATAGCCATGTATTTGAATTAACCTCAAAAAAAATGCGCAAAGACAGATGTCCTCCCGCATTTGTTTGTTTCGATATTGTAAAAATTTAGCTCTGACTATCCATAAACTCCTTTGGTGTTTTACCATGGAATTTTTTGAATACCGTACTGAAATATTTTGGGTCGTGAAATCCAGATTCATATGCTATATCAGCAATTCGCATATGTTTACCCGATTTGAACAACTCCACAGCATGGTTAAGTTTTATTTTAATCATAAGGTCAGACGGTGTCATACCTGTAAGCCCTTTCAGTTTTCTGAATAAATTGGAGCGACTTAAGCCTAATCGCTCGCAAAGCACATCGATAGTAAAATCTCTGTCTGTCAAGTTCTCTTTAATAAGTTGAACGGCATTTGACAGGAACTGCTCATCTGGTGATGCAGCATTCTGTTTCTTATCCTTTTCTAATTTGATTGTCTGCCCTAATGCCTGACGTGTGCGCAATAGATTGTTTATCGTAGCTTTTAAGACATCAATACTGAATGGTTTCTCAACGTAGGCATCAGCTCCAACCTCAAGCCCCTCTACTTTATCGTCGATACCACTTAAGGCAGTAATCATCACAACCGGGATATGACTGGTTTTAAAATTACTTTTAATAACCTGACAGAGTTCTTTCCCATTCATTTGAGGCATCATTACATCAGTAATAATCAGGTCTGGATTCTTCTCAACCGCCAGCACCAACCCTTCTTTACCATTAGATGCTTCTATAATTCGATAGTTTTTGGCAAGCTCTGATTTAATAGTGGCCCTCAAATCATCGTTATCCTCAACCAGTAATACTAACTTGTTTTCCCCAATAATATCAGATACACGTTGATTTTCTTCACCCTGACTTTCTGTAATAATTAGTTCATCTCCCTTAAAATGACTGGAGCCTAGTAGTAATTCCACAGTAAATGTAGAGCCAATGTTCTCTTTACTTTCGAAGAATATATTACCATGATGCAATTCAACAATGTGTTTAGCTAGCATTAGTCCAATGCCAGTGCCAGATATGCCACTTAAGCGTACATTATCACCTCGCGTAAATCTTGTGAATATTTGTTTTTGCTGCTTTTCCGGCACCCCCAGACCGTTATCAATAATATCAATTCTGAGCTTCTCGTCAAATAACTTAGTTTCAATTTTAATACATCCCCCCTCTTCGCCATATTTTATAGCGTTGGAAATTAAGTTATTAAACACGCGAGTTATTTTTACCTTATCGACCCATAAATTAACATCGTGCGATGATACTTGCAAGTCCATCGACTTCTTCTCCAGCAAAGGTTGAAAATCATTTGATATAGATTTGAGCAGCTTTTTCAAATCTACTTGCTGCACCTTAAGCTTAAGTTTTTGACGTTCTGCCTTTTGAAATTCCAATAACTGCGAAACATATTCATTAAGGTGACCGGCATTTCGCATTATGAGCTCCAGCGAATGCTGACTCTTTTCATTTTTGGGAAGCTGCTCAACCAGTAATTGAATAAGGGATATTGGCGTCCGGATATCGTGTGCAACGTTGACAAAAAACTGTATTTTTTCATCACTAAAACGTTGTTTCTGCTTGGTCTGATTAATCGTAATTAAAAGGACAATTAAACCCAACAATACTAATGCATAAATAACAAAAGCCCACCACCTTAACCATAGTGGGTTTAATATGTTAATATTTAGGCGATACTCTGAATCCAGATATTTCCCTTCAGGTGAAATAGCTTTAACAAGCAACTGATACTTGCCGGGATGAATTTTACTATAACTGGCAATACGGTTATTTGATGCTTGAATAACTTGATCATCGTACCCAATAAGTTGCCATTCAAAATTACTCTTTCGTGGCCCATGCAACTCAACTATTTCAAATGTAAAAGAAAGCGAGTTTTGATTATAGGTAAGCTCCAGTTCATCAATGAAGTTAATATCTTTTGTCACAATTGACGAGTCTGGTGTTAACCCATTAATTAGAAACTCTGATACACGTAACCTTCCAATATTTTTGTACTCCTTAACGCTATCGGGATGAAAAATAACCGCACCATCGGGACCTCCAAAAGCCAATTCGCCGCTATTTAACTTTGCAGCGGCCCCAAAACCAAATTCATTAGCCTCAATACCATCTTTATTATCGTAATGCCTGAAGTGTTTTTTATCAATATCGAGCTTCCAAAGTCCAGTACTGGCCGCCAACCAAAGATTGTGTGCACTATCATCCAACAAAGAATATACAGTACCAAGATGCTTGTCTCTTTCAGGACTGAATTGTTCGGCCATGTTTGTATCCAGATCGTAGACAAATAAGCCTTTGTCATTTCCAATCCATAATTTGCCATGATGGTCATAGTACAAACCATATACGTTAGTTAAAACATTATTGGCCGTTTCAGATGCATATATCAGTTTTCGATAACTCCCATTGCGTTTGTTCAGCTCAAAAACCCCATTCATACCCCCAACATATATGGTTTCATCTCGTCCTTTAACGAAACATTTGGCACTTCCAATCGGATAGGTTCGATTTAAACCTCCATTTATGTAGCACATAACTGGCCCATCTGTACCGCCAATCCATAATTCTTCAGCATCCACAAAAGTTGTGAAAACCAGTTTATGAGGTGGTTTTTCCAACAGCTTTTTTGAACTCGCAACTCCATTAGTCAGGTTTAACTCAATAACTCCCTCGCCATATGTTCCAAGTACTAAATGCTCGTTACACTTTGAGAGAGATAAAACGGGAATACCAGAAAGCTGATTTGCCTGATTAAAAGCCAACCATTGTCCATTAGTAGCCAACCGACTTAAACCGTCTTCGGTACCAAACCAGATATTACCAAGGGCGTCTTCACATATCGAACGAACACTATTATTGTGCAGGCTATTCGTCTTATTCAATATGTGCGAGATATTCATAAAAGACTGTTTGGTATTGTACAAGATATCAATACCAGTTTCTCCTGATGCAAGCCAATAAGTATTAAAATCATCAATAAAAATATCGTGAATACTATTCTGCCTGATGCTATTTGCATTATCCGGGTTATGACTGAATTGTTGTATGACCTTTAGAGATTTATCCATAACAAATAAACCTAGTCTATCAACGGCAACAACCGCTTCGCCTTGCTTATTGAAGGCAATACTTCGAACAGTATTATAACTGTTGACTGATTTAAACAGGGTTGAGTGATGCAACTGTTCCTGACCGCCTATAATTATCAATCCATTATTTTCAGTACCTACCCAGAGCCTTTTACTCTCATCAAAGTCAAAATGGATGATGTCCATTTTCTCCAGATACACTTCACGCTGTAATAGTTCCCCATTTTGAAATTGGAAGGTATGAATACCTTTAGACGTTGCTAAGTACACCTTCTCATCCAGGGCTTTTAGGTGACGATTATATGACAGCTCTGAGAAGAGTACTTTACTAAACTGGTTGGTCGATAAATCAAATACCATTATACCGTTTAGCAAGCCTATAATCATGTAGTTATTTTCAACCAAACATGCAGATATAAATTCATGCTCATAAGCTTCGCCAAGTACAACAAAGTCATCATATTCGTATCGATATCTATGGATACTTCCTCCTGTATTAATCACAAAAAGGTCACCTTCATGATTAATGAGCTCAATAATTCTATTTCCCCCCTTATTGTTTTTTTGATTAAAGGAATAGTTACGAATTTCATAACCAGAGTGTCTGTTCAGACCATTGGATGTAGCTATCCATAAATATCCCAAGGAGTCGACTTCAAAATCATTGACATAACCGTTGCTTAATCCATCTTCAATACCAAGGTGTTTAATTTCATAAGCCCCTACCGTATGGCTAAAAAAGAATCCTATAAAAAGCAAAACGGCATAACACTTCCCAACTGCTGCTCCCATTATTAACTTTCTTAGTTAAATCAATGACAAAAATATAATAATATCTGTTTTCCTTTGTGCTAAGTTATCTGGCACAAGGCCTTGGATTATTACCTTCCTATTTCAATACCTGTATAAAAAACTATTGCCAGTCGGTAATGACTTTCCCCAAAGTAATGAATCAATCATTGGTTTGATTTTAAACCATTCATAGACCAAAAACAGATAGATTCGTTATATCTTTCATATTTGCAAATAAAGCTACCCTTTAGTTCGTTAAGCTTTGTTTATAAACTATTCAGAAAGGTATAAATACTGGTCATTTCAACATCTAAGAACCTATAATATTTGTATTAACAGGCATACAAACCATAATCATTTTTTGCTTCATTGCTTTTTATCCATCAACTCACTTTAGAAAAAAACAATCTATCATGACACACTTACCTATTTAACCTGCCTGGAGGCTATACTTAATATTTGCTCTTAATGCTTGTAATGAAGGATTCAAACGAGGTGATTAAAAAAGAAAGGTTACTTATTGAAACCTCTGAAAATGAAAGTAGAGATAAGGAATCTGATAATCAGATATTAAAAGACTACTCTTACTTTGTATTGGATTCTAACAATCTGAGGTTTTCAATCAGAAAGTCGGTTGTGGTATTATATTTAACTCCTAGTGCTCCTGGGAAATAAACTTCACAGCTAATCCCTGCGCCTTCGCATCGTTCTTTTAGTTTTGCACCAAAATTGGCACTATGTACAGGGTCTGCCTGCGCCTCTCCTATGGCAGGAGGAGCATAATAAGATAAATAAGTTGGAGGATCATCTTTACTAACATGTCCGTATGGAGAGTATTCGGCAATCCATGGTAATATACTTTCCCGTTCTGCTATAAACTCTTCAAAGTTAGCTTTATCAAAAGCATGACTTCCATAAGATATATTTGGAATCCATGCTTTCATCTGTTTAGGATCTAGAGAAGTTTGCGGCTGCATAACAGCAGCACAAACTAATCGAGTAGATTCATGTAAAATTGGATTCTCTGCATCAGGATCAGCAAGATCATCGTGAAAAGCTAACCACAAACTTGTACAAGCACCAGCTGAACCACCTGCTGCACCAATACGATCTTTATCAATATTCCACTCCCAAGCCTTACTTCTAACATATTGCAAGGCTTGGGCTGCATCATACATCGGAATTTTAACAGGGGGCATAATACCAGAGTCTTTAACTTGGCTAATAAGTCTGTAGTTAATTGCCACCACAGAAATACCTGCATCAAGCAATTTTTGTACATTAACAAACTTATGCACCCGCTCTTTACTGCCTACTTTCCATCCGCCACCATGAATTACAAAAACTAAAGGAGTTGGAATGTTAGATTTTGCTTTCCAAAAATCCAGTATTTGTCGCTCGTGCATTCCATAAGATACAGATGAAAGTGTTGGAGTTGGAACTGAAGGATGGTATACCCCAATATCCTGCGAAAACAGTGGAATTGAAAGTAAATTCATACTTTCAATAAATACTACTACAAGCAGGTGCTTTAATTTAAGATTATTTTTAAATTTATCTACGATACCATTCATAATCATATATCTATATTCAAAATCTTGACAAAAATTAACCACCGCTTTTCGTACTCTACAATTTATTGCTTATTGCTCTTTCGAGGTACAACCTGACGCAACCACCAATCGCGATCAGAATTATAGCTGTATTCCTCTTTTAAGCGCTCAATCTCCTGTCGCAATTGGGCTTCCACTTCAGCATACTCTGGTAAGCCAATCAAATTCTTCATTTCACCCGGGTCGCTTTCTAAATCATACAACTCGTCAATATCATTTTCCAGGAAACAATCCACCAGCTTGTACTTATCTGTACGCACGGCTAGCATATCAGGCCCGGCATACGGATATTCATCATCTACATAATACTGGAATAGCATGGACGGACGCCATTCATCATCCTTTTGGTGTTTTAATAGGTTGACCATCGACTCACCTTGCATGTATTGCGGCTGATTAATACCTGCCAGTTCCAAAATGGTTGGTGCCATATCCACATTCAAGCACATTTCATTAATATGCGACTCTGGTTGAATCAACTTTGGATAGCGGATAAGCATTGGAATACGCATTGATGCTTCATAGGCAATCCGTTTATCCCAATAACCATGCTCTCCCATAAAATAGCCATTGTCACTACTGTAGATGATAACCGTGTTATCCAACTCACCTAATTCCTCAAGCGTAGCTAATACTTTACCTAGCGATTCATCCACGGCCTTTAATGTTTTTAAAAGACGCATAAATTTATCGCCCTTCACTGGCCATTCTTTAATAGGTAGCGAATCCACTGGCACGTATTCTTTCCATTTAGCATCAGAAGCCTTGATACGTTGCCATTCAGGCTTGCCGGCAAAAGTTTCATTAAGCATGCCATGGGGTGGCTCGGGTAATACTTCTCCATCATACAGGTTATTGTGACGTGGAGCCGGAGAATGATCTTCATGCACTGCTTTGTGCCACAGATTAAGGCTAAACGGTTTATTCTTGTTACGTTTTTCTTTTAACCAGGTAATAGCTTTATCCGTTAAGATATCTGTCATGTAACCTTTCTCCTGGTACTCGCGACCATTGTCATTCACCATTGGATCGAAATAGTCCCCTTGACCGTTAAAGCTATACCAATAATCAAAGCCAGGGCGAATATGCTCTGCTCCTTTTTTGTGTGCCATGTGAATTTTACCAACATGAGCAGTCTGGTAACCGGCTTCCTGCAATAATTGCGTATATGGTCTAAACTTATTCCAATCAGGATCCACATGACGATTATTCTGATTCACACCATGGATATGGGCATACGTACCTGTTAAAAAACTGGCTCGCGATGGCGAACAGATGGATTGGGTACAAAAGTAGTTTTCAAACAACACCCCTTCTTTGGCCAAACGGTCCATATTGGGTGTTTGCAGAAATGGATAACGCCCATTAACACCTATTGCGTCGTAGGGCTGGTCATCTACTAATACAAATAGAAAATTGGGTTGCTTTTTGATGGTATCAGACTTCAACTGACAAGCTGTTATCAAAAAAACAGTGATCGATATAACGAAAAATCTCTTCATCTTTAGTTTCAAAATTAAAAGAAAATCAAGTACATGGTAAAACAAGCAATGACTAATAGCATTGACAACACTCTATAATTTTTGAACCAGATAACATTATTAAGCTCTTTTGTTTCCTGCTTCCAAATTTCCATTGTCCAGGTGTTTTGCTTGACCTTATCTTCATCAGGCAGGTGGGTTGCCAGACTAACGGCCACATTAACAATAACACTCAGTACCAAGATAATAGGTGCTAGTAATAAAAAGTGAAGGTGTATCTCCATACCTAATACATATTTACATACCATAATGATGCCCGCTAATAACAAACCCGACATCAATCCGGCGAAGGCCCCTTTTTCATTCGAACGCTTCCAAAACAGTCCCATAAAGAATGTACCAACAATCGGCGGCGCCAGGTACGAGGTTACTTCCTGATAATAGGCCACCAAAGAATCAAACTGCTGGATGATGGGTGCCCAAAAAACAGCAAAAACCAATACCAGAAATGAGGTAATTCGTCCTACCCAAACCAACTTCTTTCCGTCAGCACCCGGATGAAAACGCTTGTAAAAATCCATGGTAAATAAGGTAGAAACGGAACTTAAGGTCGCACTTAATGTAGAGGTCAGCGCCGAGATCATGGCGGCCAAAATGATACCTATCAAACCAACCGGTAGTAATTTCACAATCATACGAGGATATACCTGATCTGTATTGATTCCGAAAGTGGATTTTAAAGTGCTGCCATCAATCATATCGTAAGGTAGGTTTTCAACTCCAAACAAATTGATACCCCTTGCAATTAAGCCCGGCAGAATAAAAATAAACAGTGTAAAAAGGTACAGGAACCCTACAAACAAAACACCTTTGCGTCCATGGTCGATAGTTTTGGCTGATAGTACCCGTTGAACCATTACCTGATTATTAGCCCAAAAGTAGAAACCTAAAATAGGAATACCTATCCACATGCCTAACCATGGGACAGTCGGGTCGCTCATTGGACGTGTCAACTTTAACCAAACCCCTTCGTTAAAGCGTGTATATAACTCCTCCCAACCGCCAATTGAATCAAGGGCGAAGAAGTATAAAATAGCAGAACCAATAATCAACACAGCTGCCTGTATCATATCGGCATTAATCGCCGAAGACAGTCCTCCAATAATTGTATAGCTACCAGCCACCGCCGCCATTATGATGATGATGGTAAAAAGCTCTAAATCAGGAAAAATCAACTTAATAATCAGTGCTCCTGTATACAAAGTTGCAGCGGCATCTAAAAATACATTTCCAAAAATGGTGATAAAGGAAAAATAGTATCTTGATTTTTTATCAAATCGTCTTTCCAGAAATTCGGGCATGGTAAAAATGCCCGACTTGATGTAAAACGGCAAAAAGAACAAGGCAAAAAACACCATGACCAGTACCGAAATCCAGTTGTAGTTAAAGACAGCTATGCCACTAATGAAGCCCTCGCCCGAGTGTCCCATAAGTGTTGAGCTGGAAACACTGGCAGCAAATAAGGAAAGCCCTATTACCGGCCAGGTCATGCTTCGACCTGCCAAGAAATAGGAATCTGAATCCTGACTCTTGCCATTCTTCAAGGCCCACCAGATGATACCTACCAAAAAAATAACCAGAATGGTTATATCTATTGCGCTTATATTCATATGTCTAGTTTTTAATAATTAACCAAAGGGGAACAACGTTCTATTTGGTATTCTCTTTGATAAACTGAACCAACTCATGAATATTGGCCGTAGCAACACAGCACCATTGATCAGAAGCACCATAGTATACGTACAAGGTATCATCCACAATCACATTACCTGTTGGGAAAACAACGCCCCATTTGTACAAGCCGTTCTTCTCAATATCCGTTTCAGGTTCCAGGATAAAATCCTGAGTGCGGTAAAGAATTTTAGTTGGATCATTAAGGTCTAATAAACAAGCTCCCAAGCGGTATGTAAAGTTTTCATCTACCCCGTGATATAGCATTAACCAGCCTTCGTCTGTTTTTAAAGGTGGTGTATTGCCGCCCACTTTTGGCTCCCACCATTCTTCTCCTTTCAGTAATAATGTGCTTTCCACATTCCACGACATCATATCGTCCGAAGATTTGATCCAGATGGCCGGTGCATCTGTTCCATATTCTTCACCAACATAATTCTTAGGGCGATGGAGCATGTAAAATTTACCATTAATCTTCTCTGGGAATAAAATCACATCACGGTCATCTAGACTTGGCTCTGTCAAACGGCCCACTTTTTTAAAGTTAACCAGATCTTTTGAGATGGCTAAAGCTGTATTTCCCACATTCTCGCGTAAACACTTTGGGGCAAACTCACTTAACTTTGGGGCTTCAATCTGGTCATATTCGTTCTTCCAATACTGTCCGGGAGGATATGGACGAAAAGCATACGTCATGTAATACTCATCTCCAAACTTAACAACTCTCGGATCCTCAACTGAACCTGCATCGAAACCATTAGCATCCGGTGTCAAAACAGGCTTATCCTGAACACGCTCAAAATTAAAGCCATCTTGACTTGTTGCTAAACCGATATGTATATGATGTTCCTTATCATCACCAGCAGCCCTATATAGTAAATAAAATGTACCGTCTTCATACCAGGCAGCAGGATTGGTTGCTACTAGACTTTCCCACTCATTTTCTGGATTTGGTGACAAAATTGGATTTCCTTCAAATTTCTTCAGCTTCATCGTTATCATCTTTAATTGTTATTTGCTCCTAACGTTTGGCGACATTAAGCCAAACTGATAAGCCAAATTTATTTGTCATTGAAGAAATTGTGGTTTTATTACTGGTCAAGGAATTTCAAATGTTGTTCACCAATATAATAGACTGAATATCAGCACTAGAACAATACGCAAAAATTTAAAATCGCCTAACCATTTATCCATACTAACATCTGGAATCTCACAAAAGACATGTTGATATCTTGCATAACTCTTTATGTTTATTAATAAGACCACTGGTTTAACTTACTACTTGCATCCTTTTCGCAAAAATTTTCCTCCAACCTGTTTCTTCCTACAATTGGTAAATACACTGAAGCCTTTTTGCATGCGAAAATCCGGAATTGGAAAGGTCATGGTTTGGTAAAAGAAAGCGGAATAAAAAGCCTTGTGCGTTGGGAAGAGAAATAAATTCAAAGAGGTTTTGAGCGGACAGAGCAAAGGGTCTGTGCGATGGGAAAGAAAATGTCTTTGATTGATTTTGGCGCGTTTATGCCGAACGCTTTTGTATCAAACCACAACCTCACCTTGGTCGGTAATAAACAATTTGCTTGGGAAGCAATTATGGATGCGAAACTTTTCTACCTGGCAATATACATTACTTTTGCTTGTAGTCAATTAAGTCGAAAAGGAACCCATTGACCACCATTTATTTTTGTCAACCATAACTTACTGAAAAGATAAAGGTTGCGGACACTGCATAAGTCGCGCCTCGGGTACCAAACTGGATTCATCTAGAACCAAAATCGCTTAAAACTAACGTTTTAAGCGATTTTTTTGTATTTTCAGAAAACTTCAAAAATAGTGGTCAAAACAGGTATTTGAAGTGACAAATACGTGCCCACCTAACCAACTGGTTACCACGATTTATTTTGACTCATATTGATTTTATTTGAACTTGATTTCCTAAAAGCACTGAGTCACAAATCATTACAAGCCACTCAGATTTATGTGAGGATAAAGGAGAGTAAGATATCGGAGGGTATGATGGTGACCAAAGGTAAACTGGAAATGTTAATTATTTTTATATAATTCAATATTAAGTCAGAATTATTACATATTTCAGTCATATTAAATTCAATAAAAATCGAATTTAATTTGAGTTTAGTATGAGTTTAATATGACTTTACTTTGAGTTTAATAGGTCGTTGGTTTGTCACAGGTATGGACAGTTAACTGTTTATTTCATTGCAAATCCGTCCACCTATCTCCACATCCCAAGGTCGGCACTTGCCACTAAGCTTAACCAGACTACTGCGAAGGGAGCAATCATTGATGATTTGAGGCTCCATAAAGCCACTGGATTCAAACCGATAGCCTATATATTCTTCAAGGATGATATCTTTTTCTTCCAAAAAGATTGTCAGGGTTCGGTCATAAACCTACTGGCCACTATCGCCTTGCTGTAAAATCTGCAATCGCAAAATAATCCAATATACCGGTTGGTAGGATGAGCTCTAATAAAGCAGTATTGATGTCGTTCTATAAAACCCCACAAAGATGGCGCCTTTTTAATTCGGATCTAACTTTTGTAACTGCCCCATCGTTAATCTTCTTCTAGCTCAGTAATCTCGCTCAGCGGCCTCACAAATGCATCCTCAAAGCGTCCAAGGCGTTTAAGCTGATTTTTACTTTCCTTTGCCGAAGCAGAGCCATGGTAGACGCCATACAGGTATCGTGTAAATCCATCTTTACATTTAACCACCTGAATATCCTCCAAATTGAGCCCGCGCAAATAAAACGATGCAAATAATGGCGTTCGCTTTAATGCCAGCACCTGAACAGTATAGTATGGAGCAGCCTGAATTTGCTTAATATCCTGCTCAAGAGCTATTACAGCATTTGAATTTTGCTCAACCAATGTTTTAGAAGAAAGTACCCTTTCCAATGGCGGCGTCATCTCCAATTGATCGAAGGAATACACAAGTGCACTATTTCTATAGGCCATATGTGGCTCTATAGAAATAAGTGATTGCTCCACTGTTGCAAGGTCAGCGTTTTTTTCGATCGCATAATCGTAACCTACTTGCAAAAACATGGTGAACTGGCCTGTTTGCTCATTCGGTCGGTAGTCGCCAACCAATCGCCGGTCAGCTAAACGTGTAACCATTATTCGAAGTGGCCCCTTAGCTAACTCTTCAGGACTCAGCCACCCCTCAATTACCGCCAGTTGGCTATCACTTGCCGCATCAAATTCAACCTTGTAAATATCGGACCCCCCAAAGTTATCATCCAAATGGGAGGATGCATAGTAAGCATGGCTCTTGTCAAGGTTTGGCAGAAAGAAAAAATCATCATCAGGTGTGTTTATCGGATAACCAAGGTTAACTGGCAACAACCAGGTACTATCGGCATTCATCTGTGAATAAAACACATCAAGCCGCCCCATTGAGTTATGCCCTTCAGAAGAAAAATACAAGGTATATCCATCAGGATGAATCATCGATGTTTCCTCGTCAAACTCTGTATTGATCGAAGGACCTAAATTACGTACTTTGCCCCAGCTGCCGTAAACATCCTTTTTACACATGTATATATCAAGCCCTCCGAAACCGCCTTCACGGTCACTGGTAAAAAACAACGTACTCCCATCGGCTGACAAGGAGGCATGAGTTTCATTGCCTGGTGTATTAATCGGATAAGGCAGCCTCACAGGCGGAGTCCAAATCCCACTTTCGAGGGAACTAACATAAATACTTTTCCCCTCATCGTCACTTCGGTAAATAAACAAATTGGTTCCATCTGGGGAGAGCGACAAACCAGACTCATGCAGCTGATTTTTAAAGAAAACATTAAAAAGATGAGCAGGCTCCCAATCCCCATCAACGCGAGTTGAGCAATAAATCTTTTCGGGACTCTGTCCATCGTTTAAAACTGGAAGTCGTTTATCTGCACGTCGCGAAGTAAAAAGCAACATCTGGTCTAAATCATTCATCAAAGGGCTATGGTCATCGTATTTACTATTGACCTTTTCTCCCAAATTTGAGATGGCAAGCGGAACCGGATGCGTCAAAAACACCTTGGCATTCTCACAGCGACTGATTTGCTGTTTGATTTGTTCTATCTGAAGTGTATCATTCACATCAGTTTTTGCCAATAAAATACGATACACGGCTAGCGCCGAATCAGGCTGCAAAGAAACCTGATAAGCCTCTCCAAGTGCCAAAAGCATATCATCATGCAGGGTATTAAAGGCATTTCTATCACTCAAACGCATCAATCCCTTATTTAAAACACGGATGGCCGCGTCTGCACCTGTATTCGTATTTAAGTAACATAACCCAAGTTGAAGATAGGCCTCTAAAAAGTCGGGTGATGACTGAAGCACAGCATTTAATACTTCAATGGCGCTTTCATAATCATCGGCATCTGCATAACTCAATGCTCTGGAAAAGGCTTTTTGCTCTTGGCGAATATTCCTTTTTTGTTGTGCTTGTAAATGGCAGCCCAAAAACGAAACAACCAAACAAAGAATTAATTTGCTTCTCCAACTAACCATATAATTATCTCAATTCTCAAAAGAGTATATTATCCAAAGTAATCTACTCACAATCAAACAAGAAAGAATAGTTCTTTGTTTAAGTCAATTAATCGACTAAACAAAGTCAACGAAATGCTGTTAAGCAATTAAAGACAAAAATTCGGATACAATTTATAATTAAAGCTGTTAGTTTTTGTCGAAAACAAGCAAAAGCAAAATTGGACCTAAGTACACAATAAAATAGTTATTATGCAGTTAATAAGGCATAGGTTCCGGAGTTATCAACAGGGTATTTCGCCTATTAAATAGTAGTTAACAGGTACTTAACCAGTTAAAATAAATTTTAATCAAATAAAATTAGCTTCCATACCTTTAAAAGTTAAACTACAAAATACAGTAGCTATCATCATAAAAAAATGTGTATATTGAGAATGGATTTTTTTGATAACGAGTTGCTTAATTACCAAAAGCCGTTCATAAAAGATATAACGCTCCCAAAAGAGCTGAAGAAATGAAAAGTGGGCCGAAAAAGAAGTAGTAGAGAGGGATCGCCCGTGTTTTTTCATAATTGGTAAAAGTTTTGGTTTGAGAGACCTGCAATTCAAAGGAGTTGCAGGTTTTTTTCTATAAAAAAAAACTAATTCAATCAATCACTCAGGCAGTCACCACTCATAATCCGCCGAAAAAGCTTAATTTCGTGCTTTCAAAGCAGATTGTTTAATTTGCTGTAAAGATTATCATTTAGATTGAGGAAAAGAGTAATATGGATTCAACACGACAAAAAAAGATATCGCGCCTTTTACAAAAGGAAATCAGTGAAATATTTCAAAGAGAAATGAGGGCTGTTTGCCTGGGAACGATGGTAACTGTTACGGTCGTAAGGATATCTCCCGATCTCGGACAAGCCAAGGCCTACCTCAGCATATTTCCTACCACAAATGTTAATAATGTGATGAAAGAAATTAATGAGCAGGCCTCTCAAATACGTTTCGCTTTGGGAAAAAGGGTTGGGAAACAAATGCGTATCATTCCTGAACTGCGCTTTTTTGTAGACGACAGCCTGGACTACCTCGACAACATTGATCGCCTTTTAAAAGACTAAGCATGCAATACGATCCTATAAAACGCTCCCTAGGAAAAGTATTTAATCAAACCCCTGCCCTGCGCATACTGTTTTATCGCCTGCTCGATTTACTGCTGCTAAGATCGTGGTACATCCGCCGTGAATTAAGAAAATTAGCTCGTCAAAACAGGCATAAAATTCAGGTGCTGGATGCAGGAAGTGGCTTTGGTCAGTACGACTATTACATGTCGTCGTTAGGGAAGCAGTGGACCATCAAGGGCGTAGATGTTAAGGAAGAGCAAATCGAAGACTGCAACAATTTTTTTGAACAAATCAACAGAGGTGACCGGGTAAGGTTTGAATATGCCGATCTGACCAAATACGTCGATAAGGAAGCCTACGACCTCATTCTTTCGGTGGATGTAATGGAGCACATTTTGGAAGATGAACTGGTTTTTACCAATTTCTACCAATCCATGAAAAAAGGGGCAACCCTCATCATTTCAACACCATCGGATAAGGGAGGCTCAGATGCCCATCACCACCACGAGGAAGAAGGCGTACATGGCTTTATTGACGAGCACGTGCGAGATGGCTACAACGCTGAAGACATCAGAGCAAAGCTGGTTAATGCCGGCTTCGATATTAATCACATTCGCACATCATACACCTATGGAAAAGCAGGAAGCTTGTCCTGGCGCCTTTCAATGAAATGGCCAATTCAAGCGCTTAACAGCACCAAACTCTTTTTTATTGTGCTGCCATTTTACTATCTGCTGACTTATCCTCTGGCCTTTGTACTCAACTGTATTGACCTTAGCAAAGAGCACCACACAGGCACCGGCTTAATGGTTGTTGCACAGAAATAATTTGTAAATGAAACTGGCCTTTGACATAGCACGCCGCTACTTGTATGCGAAAAAATCACAAAACATTATCAATGTGATATCGATGATATCCGTTTTTGGGGTATTAACGGGCAGTATGGCACTGGTCATCGTACTGTCTGTTTTCAACGGTGTTCATGGGTTGATGGGCGAACTCTACACGGCTTTTGACCCCGATTTAAAGGTTGTTCCAGTTTCCGGAAAGGTGATTTCGACCGACTCAATTGCCTATGAGCAGATAAAACAAACCAAAGGCGTGTTGCAGCTGTCGGAAACATTAGAGCACCAAGCTCTTCTGCGATTCAGAAAACGCAAAGTACCGGGCATCATTATGGGGGTGGACTCCCTTTTTAATAAGGTGACCAATATTGACTCCATCATGATTGATGGCAAATATGAGCTGAAATATAAATCTGAATTTAGAGGAGTTATTGGCAAGCGTCTGGCTGATCAGCTTGCCATCCGCCTTAACTTTGTCACACCCCTTTCGATGTACGTGCCCAAACGCAAAGGAAGTGTTAACCTGATGACTCCACAAAATGCGTTCAGACAGGAATATTTGAGTCCTTCAGGCTTTTTTGCCGTCAACCAGGAAGAATACGATGGCCAATACCTGCTGGTGGATATTGAACAAGCCCGCAGACTGTTGCAATACGATAATACCACCATCTCATCTTTAGCCATAAAAGTCAATCAGGAAGAAGCGTCCATCGAACAGGTTGAGAAGGCTATCCAAACGCTGGTTGGCTCACAGATGGATGTGCTGAACCAGCAAGAGCAACATGCGGCTTTTTATAAGGTGATGAAGGTTGAAAAGCTAATGGCCTACATCATTCTGAGCTTTATCATTGCCATTGCTGCCTTTAACATCGTTGCGAATCTGGCAATGCTTATCTACGAAAAAAAAGAAAGCATTTTTACCCTTAAAAGCATGGGGGCCGATAAGCGCTTAATAACGCGCATTTTCATGACCGAAGGCTGGTTAATTTCAGTAGTTGGTATCGTCATTGGTTCCATGTTAGGAATTGTTTTTGTATTGATACAGCAGCACTTTGGCATCATCAAATTCATCGGCAATGGCAGTTACATCACAGATGCCTACCCGGTAGCCCTGCAATGGTCGGACGTGCTCATCGTCATTATTACCGTTTCCACCATCAGCGCCCTGGCAGCCTGGTACCCCGTAAGAGTTATTGTTGGCAGATATTACTCCGAACCAGCCTCAGAGTAATCTGCATACGTTTCGCCTATCTGCCTGAGCACCTTTGAAATGCCTTCAACCGTTTTTTCTCGGAGCAACTGTATGCGCAGGGGCCGGATGTTTGGCAAGTGCTTAAACGGGATAGCCAAATGACGACGGGCATGGAGAATACCGCGGCGCTCGCCGATCATGTCGCATGACTTACGAACAATGTCATCCATCAGCTGAGCTTGCCGTGAAATGGTTAAAGGAGGCAGCAACTCTCCGGTTGTTAAATAGTGCTTAATCTCGTTAAATATCCAAGGCCTGCCAATGGCGGCCCGACCAATCATGATTCCATCAACATGGTAAGTATCGAAAAAATATTTCGCACTAAGCGGACTGTTCACATCGCCGTTACCAATAATCGGGATTAACATACGCGGGTTAGCTTTTACTTTCCCAATCAGGCTCCAATCGGCCTGCCCATTATACATCTGCTCCCTTGTTCGGCCATGGATACATAAGGCTTGTACACCTGCATCCTGCAGCTGTTCGGCCACCTGCTCAATAACGAGTGAACCGCTATCCCAGCCTAGGCGGGTTTTGGCAGTCACAGGCACCTTAACGGCTTTCACTACCGCTTCGGTAATAGCAATCATTTTCGGCACATCCAATAACAGACCGGAACCACTCCCTTTACCGGCAATTTTTTTAACAGGACAGCCAAAATTAAGATCGATCACCTCGGGATTGGCAGCTTCTGCCATTTGCGCGGCCACCACCATCTTATCGATATCACTGCCATAGATCTGAATCCCCACCGGACGCTCCGCATCCATTAACTCGAGCTTTCTCAACGAACGGTTCACATTACGCACCAAAGCATCGGCCGATACAAACTCGGTGTACATCATATCTGCCCCCTGCTCTTTACAAAACACCCTGAAAGATGGATCGGTTACATCCTCCATAGGCGCTAAAAATAGCGGCTTATCCCCTAAATCAAGTGTTCCTATCTTCACTGCCTTCTTTTAATTTTTGGGCAAAGATATATTTTTATAAAGTTCACAAGCACTGTTTATAACTTGGTTAATAACTTTCTTTTGAAAGCATATCGTCTCATCTATAATTTTCATAATTTGTAGAAGCAATAAAACCCTGGAAAGAACTAAAGCTTTATCATCTTGCATTTGAAAAACTTACTCATCATCTTAGTAATTACCCAACTGTTTGCTGGCTGTAAGCAGCAGCCGACCAACGAAACAGAAGGAGCGCCCGATTCGCCTACAGTCAGTGAAGATTCTTTAATGATTGAGCAACTCATTGCACAATCAACCGAAATCTACGCCACCAACTCGGCGAATACGCCTGCCTTTGATAATTACCTTAAGGAAGCAGAGGATATGGCACTGAAGAGTAACAACTCCTACCACCTGTTTAGTATTTATACAATGGTGGGGCAACGCCTCCGAAATAAATCCTATTACTCAGAAGCCATGCAAATGCTGCAAAAAGCACTGAATATTGCAGAAGCTTCCCAGAACCTGCATTTTCAGACCAGAGCCTATAACCAGATTGGTGTTATTTACAGGCGAATAGACGAAAACTCTCAGGCCTTAGACATGCATATGAAAGCGCTTCAACTGGCTGAGGAATGTAACGATTCGTTGAGCCTTAGCAAAGCCATTAATGGCATGGGCAATGTGAGTATCGCCATGGAACGCTACCATTCGGCCATCGAATATTTCCGTCGCGGCCTCCATCTCTCTCATCTACAAAATAACTCCCTGGGCAAAGCCATCAATACAAACAACATTGGGGAAGCCTATATGAAACTGAACGAGTTAGACTCGGCCATGCATTACTATTTTAAATCACTGGAATACAATACAAAAATCAACAGCCGCGTGGGCCAATCCATCTGCTACAACAGCATTGGCAGTGCCTACATTGCCAAGCAACAGAACAGACTGGCGCTCGACTATTTAATGAAAGCACTGGAAATCAATCAGGAGCTGGAAGACAGAATGCTCACCTCTGTGAGCTACACCCAAATTGGGAAAACCTACCTGAACGATAACCTGCCTGACCGGGCCATCTCTTATTTAGAGCTTGGCCTGAATACGGCCATGGAGATAGGCTCTAAGTATACCGCTGAAGAAGCGGCAGCATTGCTATCCAAAGCATATGAGCAAAATCAGCTCTACAAGCGCTCACTCGATTATTACAAATTGGCCACCAGCCTTAAGGACAGCATCCTTAACGAAAAAAACCTGTTTCACATGGCATCCATCGAGGCCAAATACAACAATACTTTGCAACGGCTGCAAATCGATGAGCTGAATAAGGAAGCCCTGCTGCAGAAAACCCGCCTGTCAAAACAACGATCCATTCTTGTGGCTACGGCAATTGTAGTAATTGTATTAGCGGTGGTTGTGATCCTGATTATTATCCAAGGTCGCTTACGCAGTCGTTATAAAAACCTGCGCTTTCAACAGCGCCTGCTGCGTTCCCAAATGAATCCACATTTCATTTTTAACGCCTTAAGTGCTATTCAGGTATTTATTTTAGAAAACGACATGGAAAAATCAAGTCGCTTCCTATCAGATTTTTCTAAATTAATGCGCCACGTATTACGCAGCAGTAACTATGAATTTATTCCCATCCACGAAGAGGTAGAAATGCTGCAATACTATTTGAAAATACAGCAGCTCCGGTTTACGCCTCCGTTTTCATTCGAAATAATTATCAGCGAAGAAATTAAACACAATAAAGTGGTGATTCCGCCAATGCTGATTCAGCCCTTTGTGGAAAACGCCATTGAGCATGGACTAAAGCCATTAGGTGAAACGGGTAAACTGGTCATCCGCATATTGAAGAACAACCAACAAATGATTCTGGAAGTAGATGATAACGGCTTGGGTTTTGACTTCAACTACCGCCTGAGCAAGAGAGAGGAGCAGCACGAATCGATGGCAATAAAAATTACACAGGAACGCCTGAAAGTGTTGGAAAAGGACACCCACCAAAAAACAGAACTCGAAATATTCGATAAGAAAAAGAAAGATCCTTTTGAGCGCGGAACAATTGCCCGCATCAAATTGCCCTTAATCATGCAGAAAACAATCCAAACCAATAAAGATGAAAAACATTAAAACGATTATTGTTGAAGATGATCGATTCAATGCGATGGCAGTCTCCAAGGTCATCGAAAAGCACTTTCCGGAAATTAAGATTGCAGCCATCTGCGATAGCGTGCAGGATGCCATACACAAAATAAACCACTACCAACCCGATTTATTGCTGCTGGACATCCACCTAACCGACGGAACATCTTTTGATATCATCAGACAAGTTGAACCCTTGAATTTTAAAATCGTATTCATGTCGGCCTACCATGAATATGCCGTAAAAGCCATCCAACATGCGGCCGTCGACTTTGTTTTTAAACCTTTTGATTTCAATGAGCTCATCACAGCTATTGACAAAGCCATTGACGAACTGAACGATCAACATTACCAGCTGAAAATAAACACCCTTTTTAATAACATTGAACACAACCAACCTCAGATTATTTTGCACGGAAAAGAATCTCTGAAAGTATTTAATGTGAATGAAATTGTGTGGGGAAAAGCCATCCAAGGAGGCGCAAACTTTTACATGGCCGACAACAGCTACTTTTTTGCCTCCAAACCACTGCGCCGGTATGAGGCGATGCTTACCGACCACTCCTTCTTCAGGTGCCATCCTCACTACTTAATCAACCTCAATCAGGTAAAGGAAGTTACGCCGGAACTACAACGTATCAAAATGAAAACGGGCGATGAAGTGATATACGAACACCGCCGATACAACCAGCTCATTGATTTGCTGGAATTAAGCAGGGTGTATGCATAATAATTCTAAATAAATTACAGACAGAAAAAATATTTCAATTTTTATAACTTTTTTTGCCAATCAAAGTATTAGCAAGTGAGTGTTTGAAAATTTGGGAAATCAATAAACTGTAATAATTAATGCTTCGTTGGATTGGTGTATTTTTCTGTATTGTAATGTCGTGCAACTTAGCCTGGTCACAAGTCGATCAAACCTGGCGATACTACTACCCTGAGTTCAATAATAAGGCCGAGAACAACCTGTATTTCAGGCTCGAAAACAACAACTTCGTAAAAAATAACGAGTATTTTGGCAATTACATTGAAGGATACACGTTAATGGGCTACACTGCTCAACCTTCGTTGATCTACTATGCTGGATCGCGGTTGAGAATTAAGGCAGGCATCCATGCAATCCAGTTCAGTGGAATGACCGAATTCACACAGGTACTTCCAACTTTTTCCATTCATATGCAATTGACCGATAGGCTGGGCTTAATAATGGGTGGATTAAAAGGTGATGTACACCACCGACTCCTAGAACCGCTGTTTGACCCTGAGAATCAATACACCCGCCCCATTGAAAATGGTTTCCAGTTTATATTTAACGCCGATAGGCTGTGGGTAGATGCATGGGTGGACTGGGAGCAATTTATCGTTTTGGGAGACACTAAACCTGAGAAATTTACAGCAGGGATTAGCGGAGAATGGCTGTTATCCAAGAAAGACAATGATATTCAAGTGGCGATACCCGCGCAAATGATTGTTACCCACCTGGGCGGACAGATCAGTAATTACTCTGAACGGATGCAATCTTTAGCCAACCTGGCAACTGGCTTAAAGTTAAACTATTCTGTCGGAGAAGGTTTCATTCGCGATATCAGCTTGGCAACCTACGTGGCCGCCTACGAGGATTTAACCGGTCATTCGGGCTGGGATTTTACCAAAGGAAGTGCCATCTATCCTGTTGCCGAAGTTAAATATAAATTTGGCTCTCTGATGGCTGGCTATTGGAACGCCCACAACTTCCTTGCCCCAAAGGGCAGCTCTATCTTTCAGTCAACCTCCAACTACCAGCCGGGCTATTATACCAAAAGTCGTGAGATCGTTACCAACAAACTGAGCTTCACAAAAACGTTTATGAAACAAATTAAGTTCAGTGCCATGATTCAAACCTATTTCGACATTCCGGCCAAACAATTTGATTATTCATATGGCATCAATCTGGTGTTTACGCCTAACTTTTTAATTTCTAAGGTTAAATTCGATTAAATTTCTATTTCAGGAGAAACCGCCACTTTTTGGCGCGCCAAATCTTATCGGCGTAATCAATTCCGATGCGCTCACTGAGTTCAATTGGTGCATTACCTATTGGTTTTCCACTCTCCACCCACAAACGCTGGGATGTCACCAACGATTCGCCGTAAAAACTACCATCAAGCTGCAACAGTTGCCCTAAGCGCCCGGGCCCCGAAACCTCATGAACACCTCTGATTAAAACTGCCTGAGGGTGGTTTTCCGGTCCGGTAACGAAATTAAGCAACCAATATAGGCCGTAGATCAGGTAGGTATAAACCACACCTCCACTCTGATACATCACCTCCGTGCGCCTGGTGCGCCCTTTGCGGGCATGACAAGCGGCGTCCTCTTCACCCCTGTAGGCTTCCGTTTCTGTTATTGTGTAATAATGAACCCGGCCATCCTCATACTGGCGCACCAACTGTTTCCCGAGCAATTCAGGGGCTACAGATAACACATCCCTTTGAAAAAAAGACTCTCTCAAGCGCATACCGTTTGTATTTAATTTATCAACTCCGGCTACCTCTTATAAAATATAAAAATTACACATAACAAAAGAGCGATATCGTTGATTCATACAAAGTTTACTGCTTTTTTAATCAAATAATTAGCACAATAAAAATAAAAGAAGTAATTTTGCGGCCGATTATTATCCGAGCCGAAAGGTATGGCCTTCTGTTTCAAGGCGATTGGGGTGGGACCTAATTGCGGAGAAACAAACGCGCTACCTTTGCAAACTGTTTATTAATAAGTCGAATTTTAAAAAGGAAGACTGTGGATACGTTAAGTTACAAAACGATTTCAGCCAACAAAGCGACTGCCTGCAAAGAGTGGGTTGTGGTAGACGCAGCTGATATGGTATTAGGTCGTTTAGCGACAAAAGTTGCTAAACTACTTAGAGGCAAGTATAAGCCTAATTATACACCTCACGTGGATTGCGGAGATAATGTAATTATCTTGAACGCAGACAAAATCAAAATGACCGGTAACAAGTGGGACCAGCGTTTATTTTTCTACCATAGTGGTTACCCAGGAGGACAACGCGAAGTAACTCCAGCAGAGATATTCGCTAAGAAGCCGGAAAGATTGGTTGAAAAAGCTATCAAAGGTATGCTACCGAAAAACCGTCTTGGACGTCAGCTTTTCAGAAACCTGTATGTTTATACCGGCACTGAGCATAAGCACGAAGCTCAACAACCTAAAGTAATTGATATTAACGCCATTAAATAAGTACTATGGAAGTAATTAATGCGATTGGTAGAAGAAAAGCGGCTGTAGCTCGTATTTATGTGAGCGAAGGAAATGGTAACATCACTATCAACAAGCGTGAGTTAGATAAATATTTCCCTGCTGCAACCTTACAATATATTGTAAAACAACCATTAAACACCGTTGGTGTTGCCGAAAACTACGACATTAAAGTTAACCTTTACGGTGGTGGTTTCAAAGGACAGGCTGAAGCAGTTCGCTTAGCTATTGCCCGTGCACTTGTGAAAATTGATGCTGAAAACAAGCCGGCTCTTAAGGCTGAAGGATTCATGACGCGTGACTCACGTGTTGTTGAACGTAAGAAGCCAGGTCGTCCGAAAGCACGTAAGAGATTCCAGTTCTCTAAACGTTAATATTTATCAGGTGTGTTTAGTATCTAAATCTTTAAGACTTCTCAACGTATTATTGGGGAACTACTTGAAGATTGATTTAAACAGAAAGTAAACAACTTTAAAAAAATTACAATGCCAAGAGTTAATTTCGAGGAATTATTGGAAGCAGGTGTACACTTTGGTCACCTGAAAAGAAAGTGGAACCCAGCCATGGCGCCATACATTTTCATGGAGCGCAATGGAATCCACATTTTGGACCTTCACAAAACAGCTGTGAAGATTGACGAAGCTGCGGATGCACTTAAACAGATTGCAAAATCGGGTCGGAAAGTGTTATTTGTAGCCACTAAAAAGCAAGCTAAAGAAATCATTGCTGATAAAGTTGGTAGCGTAAACATGCCTTATGTAACTGAGCGTTGGCCAGGTGGTATGTTAACCAACTTCCCCACTATTCGTAAGGCGGTGAAGAAAATGACGTCAATTGACAAAATGATGGCTGACCCAAGTCAGTGGAAAAACTTGTCAAAAAGAGAAAGACTTCAAATCACCCGTCAGCGTGCCAAGCTTGATAAAACTTTAGGTAGTATTGCTGATTTAACACGTCTTCCTGCTGCAATGTTTGTTGTTGACGTAATGAAAGAACACATTGCTGTTAAAGAAGCTATCCGTTTGAATATTCCTGTATTTGGTATCGTTGATACTAACTCAGATCCATCACCAATCGATTTCGTAATCCCTGCTAACGATGACGCCACTAAGTCTATCGAGCTGATTACTGAGGTGATGACTAAAGCTATCCAGGAAGGATTAAGCGAGCGCAAAGTAGAGAAAGACAACGAAGGATCGAAAGAAAAGAAAGCTCGTGCTAAAAAAGCTGAACCTGCAAAGGAAGCAGCTAAAAAAGAAGAAGCTCCTGCTAAAGAATCTTCATCTGAAGAAGCTGCAGGCGAGTAATTCGATTATTTTTGTCTAACAACTTTAAAAAATTATATCATGGCTATAACTGCTGCTGACGTAAGCAAACTAAGAAAAAGTACCGGTGCCGGTATGATGGATTGTAAAAAGGCACTAACAGAAGCTGAAGGTGATTTTGACAAAGCAGTTGAAATCATCCGCAAAAAAGGACAGGCTATCGCTAACAAGCGTGCTGACCGCGAGACTACTGAAGGTGTTGTTTTAGCAAAAGTTACTGCTGACAAGAAAAGAGGTGCGTTAATCGTATTGAACTGCGAAACTGACTTCGTTGCTAAAAACGAAAGCTATGTTGATTTCGCAATGTCTATTCTTGATGCAGCTATTGCTGAAAATCCAGCTGACTTAGAGGCTTTAAAAGCGTTAGAAATTAACGGCCGTCCGGTTGCTGAGTTAATCGCTGAGCAAACAGGTGTAATTGGCGAAAAACTTGATTTAGCTGCTTACGAAACTATTTCAGCTGAATCAGTTGCTGCTTACATCCACGCTGGTAACAAATTGGCGACTTTGGTTGCCTTCAACCAGGCTGACGTTGACGAGCAAGTAGGTAAAGACGTTGCAATGCAGGCAGCTGCTATGGCTCCTGTTGCTGTTGACGCTGACAGTGTACCTGCTGACGTTAAAGAAAAAGAATTGGAGATTGGTAAAGACATGGCTCGTAACGAGGGTAAACCAGAAGCAATGTTGGAAAAGATTGCAATGGGCCGTTTGAACAAATTCTTCAAAGAAAACACTTTAATGGAGCAAGCGTTTGTTAAAGACAACAAAATGACCATTAAGCAATACCTTGATAGCTCAAGCAAAGGCTTAAAGGCTGTTGACTTCAAACGTTACACACTTAACAACTAGTAGTACCTCTACTTAATATAGAAAAGGGAGCAATTGCTCCCTTTTTTTGATCTATGCCATGCGCTATCTACCGCTTAACTACAACCCTATTTAACCAGCTTCTGGCCACTTATGCTTTCTGTCTTTCCTTCAAAACAGAGCTGCATGCCTTAATGCAAAACAATCTGTTAATAAAAATATAGCTTATTTGGCAAGCTTAAACGCACTAATAAGCTCCTGCATGTGCTCAGCCTGCCGCGACAGCTCTTCAGCACTACCAGATAGTTCCTCGGCTGCGGAGGCTGTTTGCTGCGTAATCGAATTTAACTGCACCATGGCAGCGTTTACCTGATTGATGCCATTACTTTGTTCTAAACTGGCTGCCGATATCTCATCCACATATACGGAGGCTTTTTCCACCTCTGGCAGCGTATCCTTTATCTGATTTTCACTCTGTTCAGAAGTTACCAGTCCATTGTTCGTCAGTTTTACAATCGTATCAGCTGCTATCCGGCTATGTTCAGCTAGTTTTCGCACTTCAGCTGCCACAACGGCGAACCCACGCCCATGCTCACCAGCTCTGGCCGCTTCAACCGACGCATTTAAAGCCAGAATATTTGTTTGAAAAGCGATACTGGTTATTGCCTGTATGTGGCTTGAAATGTCTTGTTGGGCCACATGCGCTTCCCTGGCCAAACTGCCCACTTGCCGGATGCCTTGCTGGGCCAAAGCAGAAATTTCTTTTGCCTCCTGCGCGTTGGCAGCATTTTGATGCACATTGGCAGCAATTTCCTCCATGGTTGATGACACCTCTTCCACTGATGAGGCTTGCTCACTTGCGCCTTGAGATAACTGGTGTGAACTGGCACTCAACTCGCGACTCGAAGCAGCCATGCTGCCAGCATTTAGCTCTATACCCTTTATTATTGCCTGCATGGCCTCTACTAATGTTGCTATCGAATTCCCCAAGCGACCAATTTCATCTTTTTGACGAAGCATAGCGGGACTAAGAACAATCGTCAAATCTTTATCAGCCAACTGATCTAATTTATCAATTGCCCTGTCCAATGGCTTTTTAAGCACATGCAGATAGGTAAAATTAAAGCTAGCACCCAAGGCAAAACAAATTGGTAAAACCCAGTACAAATTGCTCATGCTCGTGTGTGCTATATAAAAACCTGCCATGGCATAAATCAATGCTAAAGGAATTACACCAACCATTACCTTAAACAAAATAGAATGTTTATACTGCACATAAGTTAAACCAATGGCAATTGGACCAATTATACCAGCAAAAATCAACAGAAACAACAACACTTCATTCATAGTTAAATTAGTTTTTTAAGAATCATTAATGGAAACATCGAACCTCACTCTCACATTGCCCTAATTAAAAGGCATAAAACAAAACCTGACCCATTGAGGATTGGCCAGTTATTGCAATATTGAACTATAAAGTAAGTCTGTGATGTTAAATATTGTGGCGATAAAAAAACGCTTTCCAAACTAGCTGAAAAGCGTTTTTAAGTTGTCTCACAAGGATTCGAACCCTGACTAACTGGACCAAAACCAGTTGTGCTACCATTACACCATGAGACAAGCAAGACAAAAATAAACCTCCTTCTTCAGGAGGTTATGTCGTTGTCTCACAAGGATTCGAACCCTGACTAACTGGACCAAAACCAGTTGTGCTACCATTACACCATGAGACAATTCCGAGGCTTTTATTTCAAAAGCGATGCAAAGATAGAGAGTTTTTTTTTCAATGCAAGAAAAAATATTAAAAAAATCACTCGAAATATGTTACTCCGTAAAGCACAGAGAGTTTTATTGCACGTATTTTTCTTCAGCAAAACTGACAGCGGCCCAACACCGCCTTTAAGCCAACAATAATGACACGAAGAGGTCTGCATGAATTCCTCAGAAAAGCTATCTTTAGAACCAATTAGACGAATGAATCATGAGCACAACCAAAAAAATAAACCTGATTTTGGGCTGGAGCCTATTTATCCTCTCAACAGTTTTGTACTGGAGCACGATGGCTCCAACAGTAAGCCTATGGGACTGTGGTGAGTTTATCGCCTGTATGGCAAAAATGGAAGTTGGACACCCACCTGGCGCCCCTTTTTATTTGCTCTTAGGCCGCCTATTCAACCTGTTTGCCTTTTCCCCTGAGCAAATTGCCTACACAGCCAATCTGGTATCTGTTTTCGCATCAGCTGCCACCATAATGCTGCTGTATTTTTCTGCTGAGCACATGCTGCGACGCATTTTCAGTCAATACACACAAACAGTAGGCAAATACGTATTGTTAGCTGCCTCATGTGCAATTGGCGCCATGGCCTTCGCTGTATCGGACACCTTCTGGTTTTCGGCTGTTGAGGCTGAAGTCTATGCTTTGTCCATTTTTTTTACAGCCTTGTGCTTTTGGCTATTCCTCAAATGGGAAGAAGCACATGAACAAAATCACTTGAGTAACCGATGGTTGCTTTTGATAACCTTTTTAATGGGCTTATCTGTTGGTGTTCACTTGCTCAACCTTCTAATTATTCCGGTATTGGTACTCCTGATTCTATTGAGACAAAAGCCATTCTCCTGGGTACTACTTGTTAAAGCGCTCCTTATTGGAGGTGGCATTCTGGCACTGCTGCTGTTCGGCCTGATTCAAAATGGACTGTGGCTGGCACAAAAGATCGAGATTTTGATGGTCAACAGCTGGGGAATGCCCATTAACTCCGGGTTACTTTTGTTTGTCACTCTACTTTTTGGAGGCCTGTTTTTTGTCGTTTTCAAAACCCGCCACCTCAATAACTGGCAGCATTTACTGGCTGCAGGAGTGTTAGTGTTTATGATTGGCTATTCTTCTTATGCCATGATCATCATCAGAGCTGATGCCAACACCCCAATTAACCTCAACAATCCATCAACCGTTTTTTCCTTAGACAGCTTTTTGAACAGGGAGCAATACGCTCAAAACCCTTTACTTTATGGCCACTATTATAACACTCCAACTGGTGAGCTATTAACAACTGATACCTATCGGAAAAACGGTAAAAACTACGAATTATACGAAAAAACAAACAAGTACGCCTATGATGACAAGGGATGTGGGGTTTTTCCACGTATGCACAGTAACAACGCAACCCATAAGTATGGCTACCAACAGTGGGCCGGTGCCGACCCCAACAGCACTAAAAAACCATCTTTCATCACCAATCTGAGATTCTTTTTCAACTACCAGATCAACCACATGTACATTCGTTACTTTATGTGGAATTTTTCAGGGCGTCAGAATGATGAACAGAGCTACGGCGAAATACACAAAGGCAATTGGATCACCGGCATTCCATTTATCGATAAAAACATTGAAGGCAGTCACCAACACAGCTTATCGCTCAGTAATCCTGCGCGTAATGTGTATTTTATGCTCCCATTATTGATTGGGCTTATCGGCATCATTTTCCTCATCAATGCCGGCAAAAACAGCAAAAAGTATCTGGCCGTAACCGGACTGCTACTTCTAATGACCGGCCCCGTAATTGTTCTCTACCTGAATCAAACTCCTTTTGAGCCAAGAGAACGCGATTATGCTTTTGTGGGGTCATTTTATGCCTTTGCTATTTTTATTGCATTTGGGGCATTTGCCCTCACCCACCTCATTTATAAGAACACCCAAAGCTACCTTACAGCTGCTATGGGTTTAGTGTTGTTAACGGTGGGCGCACCTATTCTTATGCTTTCGCAAAACTATGCTGACCACGATCGCTCAAACCGGACATTTGCCCTTGAACAAGCACGCAGCTATCTCAACTCGTGCGAACCCAATGCCATCCTTTTTACCTATGGCGATAACGATACCTATCCGTTATGGTACGTGCAGGAAGTAGAAGGCTATCGAACCGATATACGTGTAATTAATTATGGACTGATGGGTGCAGACTGGTGTATCCAACAATTGGCACAAGCTGTTAACCTAACGGATCCCATCCCTCTTTCTATCTCTCAGCAACGATATAAAACCGGGGAGTTAGACTATGCGCTGCTTCTGGAACAAAGCAAAGAGTACGCGCCCCTGCAGAGTGTGGTACAGTTTATTGGCAGTAACAAAGAGACCTCTAAACTGCCCATGCAAAATGGGGAAAAGATAGACTTTTCGCCTGTTAACCGCTTTTTGCTCCCCTATGACCAAAATGATACGCTTAAATGGCATTGTCCGAAGCGTGTGCTTTATAAGAACGACATCGCATTCTTCGATATTTTGGCCAGCAACAACTGGCAACGACCAATATATTTTACCATTGGGGCCAATCCTGATATATTTAACGGGCTCGAAGATCACCTCAGGTACGATGGCCTGGTTTATAAACTCGTACCACAACGCAAGGCCCCAAATGCACCCATCTTTTATAACAGGGAGCATTTATTGGATACCTATTTAAACAAAATCAAATTAGGCGATGGTAACACTGCCTATTACGATCATTACTGCCGACGCACTTTTGATGTGATTAAATACCGACAAATAGGGAACCTTTTGGCGGCTGACCTGCTGGAACAGCAGCGACCAGAGGAAGCAAAAGCTGTGGTATTGAAGAGCCTCAAGGAACTCCCAATTGGTGTTGCTCCAGATGCCAGTGGCAACCTGCCCCTGCTTCATCTATTACATGAATGCGGTCTGCAGTCTGAAGCTATTGAATATACGGATTTACTGCTTCAGCGCCACCTGAATAACCTGCTGTGGTATGCTGCTTTGCCGCGCCAAAAGCAGCGCTTTGCACAAAGCGCTTTTCAACAGGAAATGGAGAAAGGCCAGGTTTTAAAGATGGTTTTGAACACCATTAAAGACCCCGCTCTTGACGAACAACTAAAAAATGTTTATAACACATTAGGCATTGAACTTTAAACACCTGCCATAGGCAGTGTGCATGCTTTTGCAGGCCGTTCAACGACAAAAACATATATCAACAAACCACATGCATTCCCAGTGCTCTCTTTGGGAATGCATGTGGTTTGTTACAAACTCCCCAAACAGCATCAAACTGCCAAATTTACACTGCATCAGCAATCAGTTATAGAGCTGGGAAAAGCAAGTATTGACATCACTATCCGTTCATAAATACCTTTGCACTTTCACACCTAAAATTTACCGCCATGAAAACAGCAGTATTATTGGCCATCATTTTTCTGAGCTGGAACCTCCCTGTTACATATGGGCAGAGCGCCGAAAAAGAAATCAACGCAACGATTAACGACATGATACAGGCTTCTCTGTCAAAGGACCTGGAAAAAACATTGTCATACTGGGATAACTCTGCATCATTCAGTTACATTGCCGATGGCGAGCACTTCACTTATGCACAATTTAAGGAAATGTACCAGGAATTTCTCGCCAGTGTTGAAAGCAGTGAAATAAGCGAAAGCCATGTGAAAGTTCGGGAAATAGGCAAGTACAAAGCCATTTGCATCTGGAATGGTCGCGAAAAAGTTACCATGAAAAATCAATCACCCATTGAGTCAAATTGGATTTCTACTCTGGTAATGGAAAATAAAAAGGGAGGATGGGTGATTCTACATGGACACACAAGCCATTTTTGACCTGGCATCAAAGAATTGGAGAGCCAGCTATTTACCAAACCCTGGTGCCAAACAAGAATCCCTTTTTCCAATCCTTATCCGACAGCTTTGATATAATACAGCCATTCGAACTTGATACATGAATGAACTCATCATCACCTAAATAAATCCCCACGTGATTAACCAGTTTTTTACTCCAGCTCATATGAAAAAACACCAAATCGCCCCGCTCTAAACTATTTCTCGCATGAATCTGCTTGCCATACCGGCCTTGCTCTGACGAAGAACGAGGCATGGAAATACCATGTTTCTGAAAGCTGATATAAACAAGCCCTGAACAATCGAGCCCTTCGTGATCCAATCCACCCAACCGGTGCTTCACCCCAAGAAAGTAACGAGCAGAGGTAATAACCGCTTCGGGGTTCACGCCTTTTATATCCAATTCCTTTTTCACCCCTTCTTCGCGATAGGCTTTCAGTTGTTGTTTAATCGTTTGTGACTCCGCACCTAAAACACTTAAAAACAGAAATATGAGCGTTAGAATGGGCTTACTGATTGAAATCTTCATCACTCGCGTTTTTTCTTAAAGGTATAATAATTTATTAAGGTGTTGTCAATTACCATTATTGCAATATTGTAAAGGCCAAACAAACAAAAAATTGTATTTTTGGAACTTGTCTGAGCAACTGACATATTTTGCGATCTAACAAAAGACTCTATCTTACTGAAATTAAGTAATTATGAAGCAATATACGCGATTAAACCTAATACTCGGCTGGCTCACTTTTTTTATCTCGGCCACCGTTTATACAATGACTATTGAGCCGACAGCCTCATTCTGGGACTGCGGTGAATTCATTTCTACCTCCTATAAACTGCTGGTAGGTCACCCTCCCGGTGCTCCCTTTTTCATGATCATGGGTCGCTTTTTCTCCCTGTTTGCTCCTGATCCCTCGTCGGTTGCTTTTATGATAAACATGATGTCAGCACTGGCCAGTGCATTGACTATTATGTTCCTGTTCTGGACCATAACCCATCTGGCTAAAAAGATATTTATTACTGAAGAAGAACCTCCAATCTGGCGCACCTGGTCGGTAATGGGCGCCGGTTTAGTGGGCGCCTTGGCCTACACCTTCTCTGATACCTTCTGGTTTTCAGCAGTCGAAGGCGAAGTGTATGCCATGTCATCGCTATTTACAGCGGTAGTTTTTTGGGCCATTCTTAAATGGGAAAATGTAGCGGGACAAGCCTACTCCAACCGTTGGTTAATACTGATCGCCTACCTGATGGGCTTATCAATTGGAGTTCACCTGCTAAACCTACTGGCCATCCCGGCTATAGTAATGGTATACTACTTCAATATGTTTGAAGTAAACCGAAAAAACACCATCAAAGCCTTGGCGATTTCCGCGGTAATTCTTGGTGGCATTCTTTACGGAATTATTCCTGGCGTAGTAAAAGTAGCCAGCTGGTTTGAACTGGCATTTGTGAATGGTTTTGGGCTGCCCTTTAACTCAGGAGCCATTTTCTACATGATACTCTTGGTAGTTGTGCTGGTTGCCGGCATTCTCATCACCTATAAAAAGCGAATGGTGATTGCCAATACAATCATACTGGCAGTAACAGTTATAATGATTGGTTACTCTTCGTTTGCAATGATTGTAATCCGCTCGTTTGCCAATCCGCCAATGGACCAGAACTCACCGGAAGATGTGTTCTCACTCATGTCCTACCTCAACCGCGAGCAATATGGTGACCGCCCACTCTTTTTCGGACAGAACTACAACTCACCGTTGGACCGCGAAGCCATGCGCAATCAGGAAGGTGCCCCTGTGCGCATTAAAAAAGACGGAGAATACAAAACCGTTGATCACCGTCCGGAGTATGTGTTTGATACACGCACCACTACCATGTTTCCACGCATGTATAGCCGCGAAGGACGACATGTCAACGAATACAAGAAATGGACAAACCTGAAGGGTAAAAGAGTGACCGTAGAAGATGAAACCGGACGCCCAGGCACTCTAATGGTACCTACCATGTGGGAGAATTTTAAGTTTTTCTGGAACTACCAGGTTAACCATATGTATGTCCGTTACTTTATGTGGAACTTTGCAGGCCGTCAGAACGATATTCAGGGCAATGGAGAAATACATAAAGGCAACTGGATATCGGGCATCAAAGTTTTGGACGAAGCGCGTTTGGGTAAAGAAGAATTATTACCCGACCTCTACAAAAACAACCCGGCCCGCAATAAATACTACATGCTGCCCCTCATTTTGGGACTGGCCGGACTCTTTTTTCAGTTCAATGCCGGCAAAAACGGCAAGCAAGGTTTTTGGATTGTATCACTGCTGTTCTTTTTAACCGGATTAGCCATTGTGCTTTACCTGAACCAAACCCCTCTGCAACCGCGTGAGCGCGACTATGCATATGCCGGCTCATTCTACGCCTTCGCCATATGGATTGGTTTAGGAGTGCTGGCCATTGTGGATGGGATTAAACGTTTTGTGCCTGGCTCGGTAGCAGCCAGTTTAGCCACCGGATTATCCTTAGTATTGGTGCCGGGCATCATGGCAAACGAAAACTGGGATGATCATGATCGCTCTGAGAGATACATTGCGCGCGATTTGGCACACAACTACCTCAACAGCTGTGCGCCCAATGCCATTTTGTTTACCAACGGCGACAATGATACATTCCCGCTGTGGTACGCTCAGGAAGTGGAAGGCATTCGCACCGATGTGCGGGTATGTAACCTTAGCTACCTGCAAACAGACTGGTACATCGACCAGATGAAACGTAAAGCTTACAAGTCCGATCCAATGCCTTTCTCTTTGAATCACGACCAGTACGTTACAGGCAGTCGCGATGTGGTCTACCTTTTGGATAGAATAAAAGGAGCTGTTGACCTGAAAGAAGCCATCAAATTTGTAGCCAGTGATAATCCCAAAACCAAGCAGGTGCCTGAATATGCCGGGTACATCGAATACCTGCCTTCTAAGCAGTTTAGCCTGCCTGCTGACAGTTTAAAGGTGCTTCAGCGTGGCATTGTATCGGAAGATGCCGCTCACCTGATTACGAAAAAAGTGGATATCAATCTGCAAAAAGACATGATCCTTAAAAATGAATTAATGATTCTGGATCTGCTTTCAAATAACGATTGGGAACGCCCTATTTACTTTGCTGTAACTGTAGGCGCAGATAACTACGTGAGTCTGGAAGATTACTTCCAGCTGGAAGGGTTTGCCTACCAGGTGGTGCCTATAAAAACGGTAACCAACGACGGACAATACGGTCGTGTGGATACCGAGCGAATGTACCAGCACGTAATGGAGGATTTTAAATGGGGAGGCTTTGATAACCCTAATGTTTACCTGGATGAAAACCACCAGCGCATGGCTACCAATATCCGTAATAACCTGTCGCGCCTGGCCACATCGTTAATCGATGAAGGCAAGAAAGATAAGGCCCTCAACGTACTTGATAAGAGCATGGAAGTATTGAGTGGTGAACGAGTACCACACAACTACTTCAGTATTTTTCTGGCCGAAGGCTATTTCCGTATTGGCGAAGATGCAAAAGGAGATGACATTTTAAAAGAACTGGCCAGCGACCGCCTGAAAGAGATGGAATATTTTAATTCCCTGCCAGCCTATAAACGCGCATCAGCAGGGCGTGATCCGGAAACAGCAATGGCCATCTACATGGAGCTAGTCAAAATGGCACAGAAATATAACCGTGAGGACTTGATGAAGCTCCTTGAAAAAGATTATGAGAAGAACCTGACACGTATGGGCTTCTTCAATGAATAGACCATGAATTGGAAAGTTCAGCCACCAGCAGCTGTCAGAGCCTTATTTCCCCACACCTTGTGGCGGGGCCAAAGAACGGATAAAACGCTCTACCTTACCTTCGACGATGGGCCGGTAGAGAAAGAAACCAACTGGGTGATGGAGCTGCTGGAGCAATACAATATTGAAGCCACCTTCTTTTGTGTGGGTGAAAATGCACACAAAAACAGTGGGTTGCTTCAGGAACTCATCCAAAAAGGACATAGCGTGGGCAACCATGCTTATAACCATTTGCCGGCGTGGAAATGTTCACGGGAGGCGTACTTTAACAATATTGCGAAGGCTCGGCCACATATTCCAGGGGAACTATTTCGTCCGCCACACGGACAGCTCTATCCCTGGTATATGAAAGAACTGAAGCAGCAATTTAAGCACATTGTGATGTGGGATGTCTTATCGATGGACTATGATAACCGCCTGTCACCGCAAGAGGTGCTCAACAATGTGCTACAATACACTCGCAATGGCTCTATCCTGGTTTTTCACGATTCGAAAAAAGCCTGGAAACGGCTCCATTACGCGTTACCCGCTGCTTTGGACCATCTGTTAAAGGAAGGGTATTGCTTTAAAAAGCTGGAAATGTAGAAGGCTTGAAACTTGTTTGATTAACAGAAACATTAACACAATAACCAGGGTATGGACAACCGTTTTCTATATTCTGACACTAATTAATGCAACATGAACATTTTACTTTTAGGCTCTGGAGGACGTGAGCATGCGCTGGCTTGGAAAATGGCTCAAAGTGAGAGATTAACACAACTCTTTATTGCACCAGGAAACGCCGGCACTGCCCTGGTGGGAACAAATGTTAACATCAACCCAAATGATTTTGAGGCAATCAAAACATTTGTGATGGACAAAAACATTAACTTGATTGTGGTAGGGCCCGAAGAACCATTGGTAAGGGGCATTAAAGATTTCGTATTAAACGACCAACAAATAGCACATGTGCCGGTAATTGGTCCGGGTAAAGAAGGTGCTCAATTGGAGGGCAGCAAAGAATTTGCCAAGGCGTTTATGATGCGTCACAACATCCCTACAGCAGCCTATTTATCAGTAACGCAATCAAATCTTGATGAAGGCATCGCGTTCCTCAAAACACTTAAAGCACCTTATGTACTTAAAGCCGACGGACTGGCAGCTGGTAAAGGGGTGTTAATTCTGGATGATTTGGCTGAAGCAGAAGCTGAACTGAAAGAAATGCTAAGCGGTAAATTTGGTGATGCATCCAGCACGGTTGTAATCGAAGAGTTTTTAAGTGGTATAGAACTGTCGGTATTTGTATTGACCGATGGCCATGGATATGTAGTATTGCCCGAGGCAAAAGACTATAAGCGCATTGGTGAAGGCGATACAGGCCTTAATACTGGTGGTATGGGAGCTGTATCTCCAGTTCCGTTTGCCGATGAAACATTTATGAAAAAGGTTCATGAACGCATTGTGCTGCCAACTGTGGAAGGCCTGAAAAAAGACAATATCCCGTATAAAGGCTTTGTTTTTATTGGCTTAATGAGTGTGGAAGGAGAACCATTTGTGATCGAATACAACGTGCGCATGGGCGATCCTGAAACCGAAGTGGTAGTACCACGTATCAAATCAGATTTAGTCGAATTATTTGAAGCAGTTGCAGCAGGTGAGCTCCGCAAGAAAACCATTGAGGTGGATGAGCGCAGTGCTACAACAGTTATGTGTGTGTCTGGTGGCTACCCGGGTTCTTATGAAAAAGGCAAAGTAATCAGCGGCCTTGATGCCATTACTGAAGGACTGGTTTTTCATGCCGGAACAGCTCAAAAAGATGGCGAAGTAGTTACAGCAGGAGGCCGGGTGATTGCCCTTACCGCCTACGGAACTAACAAAGATGAAGCCTTAAAACAATCTTTCAAAAACGCACAAACCATCAATTACGAAGGAAAATATTTCCGTTCGGATATTGGATTTGACCTTTAATTATTATGCTTTTTAGAACGCTTAACAGAAACGACATTGTTGCCCTGGCCCTGATGCCTTTATTGCTCATTGGCTTTTGGGTCAATTCCCTTTTGTTTGACCAGTCACCCAGTTTTCCATACGACCATAACCCAATGCCGCTATGGGATTTGGTGATTAGTGTTCTAAAAAGCAAACATTTGCTTGCATCGGTTATCAGCCTGCTGATTGCACTGATAATGATTTTTAGTGTCAACCGGGTTGTTAACCGCTATAGTTTATTTAACGGACAAACGAATCTGCCGGGGTTTATCTACATGCTGATGGTAAGTGGCTACCTGATGGCTCAAAAGCTGCATCCCGTATGGTTTTTCACACCATTATTCATGCTGGCCATTGAGCGTTTATTTAGTGCTGCCGGACAGCGAAAAGCCATGACCTGGTGTTTTGAGGCCTCCTTCTTTTTATCCTTGGGGACTTTATTCTATGCCAAGGGAATTTATTTTGTGCCCTTTCTGTGGATGATCATGTTCATACTTCGCTTAATGACGATGCGCTGTTTAATAGCGTCGCTATTAGGTGTAGCCTTGCCTTACCTGTTTTCGTTTGCCTATTACTTTTGGTTTAATAAGGCCGGTTGGTTTATGGAGACAATTTTTGAAAACTTCATTTCACCCATTGCCTTTTTTGATCACTCCATATACTCTCAGATCTATAATGGCTTTGTCATATTTCTGGTGTTTATATCTATTTTATCAGTTGTGCGCATCCTGCCTGCCATAAAAATCATCACACGCAAGCACTTCCGAATTTTTATCTGGCTAATTGTTCTGTGTGTTGTAGCCGCCATCACTCCTTATTACTCTTTGGAGGTGATGCCTGTTTGGGCCATTGGTACATCCATTGTTGTAGGGCGCTTTCTGTCGCTGATAAAAAGACGCTTTATACAGGAGTTATTTCTTTTTATACTGGTGGCCATTACCATTGCCGGTCAATTTCTTATTTAGCAACTAATGAATGCCTCAAAGCCTACTTTAGCCATATACGGGATACAAGACCGCATTAACAGTGACACCCCATTTTATGTGCACGATCATGCTGTAACACTAATGAGCGAGGGCCGTGTACTGAAACACCTGACACTGGAGCGTTTAACACGACGGAAACACGATAACAGGCTGCACGAACAACTTTACCAGCTGCTAAAAGAGGCCGGCTTATTAAAAAGCACCGACTACGATTTGGTTTTTGTTGACAATGTGGTGGGCCGAAGCTTTATATCCAGTTGTGGACGCTTTCGATTCGAAGCGCCATTGAACGAGGGCTTAGCCGTTCATCCAGAAAAAGGTCGCTGCTGGTGGCTCGATAAAGAAAAGGAAGCCTATGCTATAAATCACGAGCTGGCTCACGTGGGCGCCTGCCTGCCCTTTTATGGAGCCTATAAAAACGATAGCCTACTTGTACATTTTGATGGTGGTGGCAGTCTGAGTAATTTCTCTGCATTTTCTTACCATAACCATCAGCTGCAGCCAATTGAGCACCATTGGAATTTCAGATACCTATCGGGCCTTTTTAACGCCAATGCTTTGGTATTTGGCATTATTGGTGCAAAATTTAAGGAGCAAAACAGCGTGCCCGGCAAAATGATGGGGCTGGCTGCATTCGGCACCTATCAAAAAGATCTCGAAAGCTGGCTGGTTACCAATGATTACTTTGCTGATATCTGGCACTCGAAGAAACGGTTTTTCGAAGCCGCCAAAGCAGATTTCAACATCTCCCTGCAACACCTGAGTGAGCACAACTCCTTTTTACAAGACATTGTAGCCACCATGCAAGGCATTTTCCAGCGGGAACTGTTCACCAAACTTCAGCAGCTACAGCAGCAAGGCGCCTACAAGCACCTCTATTATTCGGGAGGTTCGGCCCTTAACATTGTAGCTAACACACAAATCGTCGATAGCGGATTATTTGAAGACGTGTTTATTCCTCCCTGCACCGAGGACAGTGGACTCGCACTGGGAGCCGCCGCTCTTTGTGAGTGGAATAAGCATAAGCAAATCAATTTCCACTCGCCTTACCTCAATAACTGGCAGCTGGAAAGCAATGCATGCAATTTTAATCGTGCAGATATTGAGGCTTGTGCCCAGGCCCTTGTGCAAAACAAGGTAGTGGCCGTATGTAACAATGCGGCTGAGATTGGCCCAAGAGCCTTAGGCAACCGTTCAATATTGGCATTGGCTAACTCAAAAAAACTGGCTGACAAAGTGAGTATAACCCACAAAAAAAGAGAGTGGTACCGCCCGGTAGCGCCAGTTATGCTCGAAAAAAATGCCAGCTATTTTACGGAACGTTCATCCGTGCATCATCTGGCCAAATACATGCTGCTCGACTTTAAAATTGCTCCCGATAAGCAAAAAGAGATCGAAGGCGTTGTTCATGTGGATGGCACTTCCAGAATTCAAACCATCAGCGAAAAAGACAACGCCTACATGCATGCCTTACTCAGCCATCTGGACGATAAATATGGCATAAAGGCCCTTATAAATACGTCATTTAACGTACGAGGCGAACCCATTGTGCATACAACGAAAGGTGCCATGCGCTCGGCTAAAAACATGCATTTAGACGCTGTTGTACTAAACGGAAAATTGGTAGAGTTATAACCATTTGACGATGATATTCTCCAGGTCATCCATTTTTACAGGTTTTCCAATATAGTCGTTCATACCTGCCTCAATGCATACTTCGCGGTCTCCTTTAAGAGCGTTGGCCGTCATGGCTATGATAGGCAAATCCACCTTTTCTTCACGTAACTTACGCGTAGCATCCAAACCATTTAACACCGGCATTTGCACATCCATAAATACAAGGTCAATTTTTCCCTTCTCCTGGCCGGTTAGGATATCCACTGCCTCCTGCCCGTTGTTGGCTATACTGGTCAGCAAGCCTAATCGCGACAGCATCTTTTGAGCGATTTTTTGATTGATAATATTATCCTCTACCAACAAAATCTGCTTATTCTTGATGCGCTCTTTTAACTCAGCAACCTGGGCTTCGGCTGAACTTATCTCATTCTTACCTTCTACCAACAGTTTTTCAATAGCACTAAACAAATCGGCATGCTTAACCGGTTTCTGCAGCACCGTATCAACCCCTTTAAAGCCATCTGAAGTTTTCCACCTGTTTTCGGATGAGAAGAGGATGATTTTAATGCCTTTTTGCTTCTTTTTTACCAGCTTCAGAAAATTGTCATCCGCCTTACTGAATACGTGGCTGTCAATGATCATCAAGTTAAACTCCGAATGCTCTTCCAGCATGCTCAAGGCCGATTTTTCGTCGTTAACTGTATCGGATTTTATTTGCCAGTTATTAAGGGTTTTCTTCAGCAACAGCAGGTTCGTCTTATGGTTATCAACAATCAGCGTATTGATATGGTCAAACTGATCCGTGTTAATATCCATGCTTTTGTGGTTCTTATCGATAACAAAAGGCAGCGTAAAGTGAAACACCGAACCCGGATTTTCTTTCGACCACATAAAATTTGGGTTGGGGCTCTCTACCCATATTTTTCCACCCATTAGTTCAACCAACATTTTTGAGATGCTGGTCCCCAGCCCTGTTCCTCCAAACTTGCGGGTTGTGGAGCCATCAGCCTGCGTAAAGGACTCGAATATTTTTTCGAGCTTGTTTTTCGGAATCCCAATGCCGGAGTCTTCCACCGAAAAATGCAGCATCAGGTTGGTACCTTTTTGCTGTTCTATTTCAACCTTCAGCACCACTTCTCCCTCTGCTGTAAACTTAACAGCATTCCCCATCAGGTTTACCAACACCTGTATGAGACGACTTTCATCGCCAATCAATACCGGTGGAATCGTATCTTCCACATCGTGCAATATTTCTATCCCTTTCTCTAAGGAGCGAAACGACATCTGATCCATCAGGTAATCTACCGTTGAACGCAGATTAAAAGCGTAAGACTCAATCTTCATCTTCCCGGCTTCAATCTTTGAGAAATCAAGAATATCATTGATGATATTGAGCAGGTTATCGCAAGAGCGGCCAATTATTGATACCACATTCTTTTGCTCTTTACTCATCCGGGTTTTTCCCAATAGCTCTGTCGCTCCAATAATGCCATTCATTGGAGTCCTGATCTCATGACTCATATTGGCCAGAAATTCAGATTTCGCTTTATTGGATTCGGCCTCTTTCTTTTGAATCTCTTTTTGAGCACTAATATCCATAAAGGCTTCGAGAAATACCTCTTTTTGATCCAGAGATATCGGGATAATATTCTTCAGAATCTCGCGGGAAATGTTATTCTCTTTTAACTCCAGACGCTCTTCCAGTGAGGCCACTATCACGCCCGTTTGCTCATCCTTATACTCTTCTCTCTTACTGGTAAAAAACAGCTGATCGTAAGATGTATTGGTCAGGTGGTTTAATGCTTCATCGCTATTAGCAAAGCCCATAATTTTAGAGGCCGTTTTATTAATTTGGATAATCTGCTTATCCTTATCCACAATCATTACACCAACAGGCAGATTATCAGTAATGGTGGATAAAGCCTTATTTGATTCCTTGAGCGATTCCGTTAATAATTTTTTCTCGGTGGTATCCTCTTTAATGGCCACATAATTGGAAATGGTGTTATCCTTACTGAGAACTGGTGATATCAACACTTTCTCCCAAAAAATACTGCCATCTTCCTTTTTACTGGATATTTCTCCTTGCCAAACTTTTCCTTCCTGGATGGTCTGCCACAGCATACTGGCCAGTTCATTCTTGTCATTTTGTATCTGGAAAAAGTTCGCCTGTCCGCTCTCTAAATCACTTTTCGAGAAGCCTTCCAAGGATTTAAATCCTTTGTTTACATACTCCACATTCCCCTGCGTATCAGTAATCATAATGGAAATTGGACTTTGCTCTACGGCCTGAATTAATTTCTTATTGTTCTCCTCTGCCTTTTTGCGGTAGAGAATAACGTTTCTGATTTGTGAGAAAAGAAAGTAGGAAAGAAAAATAACAAATAAGGTAAACAAAATAAGCGATGTATACTTGAGCTTATTGTAGCGGCTTAGAATATTAATTGCACGGTTGTTGAGGCTGACCAGTCGCTTATTAATTTCATAGGCAATGGTGTTTTCAATTTCTAGCATCCGATCAAACTCGGGGTCAGCACCCTTTATTAGTTGGGCCACATTACCCTTTAAATGCTCATTTTCGCCACCATGAACGGTTATGTTTTTCAATACCTGATCGGAAATACGTGCCGCCTGGTTATACAGGTCATCAATTATAGGAACCAGATCACTTACTTCGGATATACTTCCGGTAAACTCATCTTCGAAGTACTGAATACGAATAGTGATGGAATCTTTAGAATAGTCCTTAACGGGCCTCACGTCTTCAATCACACCTCCCTGATCAATAACCTTAAGAATGGCCTTACTTTTGTTGGTGAGAGCTTCAATATCGGCATCATTGTTTTCGAGCGCTTTTACCAGGTTAATGGAAGCATATGATTTAAAAGCTAAATTCAGTTTTAACAAACTGTGATTCAGCATACTCTCCAATTTCAGAAGTTTTTCCTGATTTTCAATTGCACTCCTGTATTTTGAACTATATGAGCGATCAAAATAATTTTCAATCGTTAAAATGGTAGCAATTGTTAAAAGAAATATAGCCAACAACAAGTATAACTTGTTAATAATAGGCTCTTTAAAGTAGGATAACTTAATTTGTTTACTGCTCTTACTCACAAATAGGAATTTCTCTAAAAATAGAATTTTAGAAGTAATTTAAAAAATAATAGTGGGTCTTTTCGTAAAACCATAACGACTTAAGGTGGACTCCGTCAATTCCTGTGCTGCCAGATGCAGAAAGGCTCTGGCCATTAAGGGTTCAGTCGTGCACGAAATTACGGCTGCATACATTGGTATCGCATTATTATAGGGCGACTGAGGCGCAATAACTTCAATATGCTCTTTATTCCCATTAATCTGCAGATTACTTTGCCAGTTAAGAGCAACATCTGCCTGGTCACCTTTCAGCACATTAACCAGCCCTTTTGAGTCCGATGTTAAAGACACAACACTTTCAAGCACTTTATCGTAAGCATTTTGTTTCTCGAGAAACAGCTTGGTTTCAAACCCCAACGAGCTGGTTTCCGGATTGGCAATTACCACGGCATACTTACCTTTACGCATGAGCGGAGCGATGGTCCCGTTAAACACCTTCGGATTCCCTTTTTTTACCATATAAACCAAATGATTATAACCCAAAAACAATGAATCAACCAAATGATAGCCTGTATTTTGTTCAAATTGACTAAAGCTTGCCGATGAAGAGGGAATATAAATATCGCCCTTAGCGGCATAATTAATTATCCCCATCAGGTTTTTAGAACAGTCGTTTTGAATAATCACCTTGCAATCATATTGCTGTTCAAACAAGTTCTTCAGGTCGACAACCATGTTAAGCATGGTATTTTCGCAGTAGATAACCAGTTCCCGGGGCGATTCATTAAGCTTCTTCTTATCCTTTGCCCGCTGTTGCTGACAGCCAGCAGAAATAAGCAACAAGCTTATGATAAGCGCGAGAACATACTTGACAAAGGACATAGCTATTTATTTAATGATAAGCAAGTTACGGAATACCCTTGTTCAGGGACAGTCTTTCATCACTAAAAACAACTAGTTTGTCAAATAGAATTAATTATTAATGAAGTGTTTCCGGATCCATTTGGGCACTACAAAGGCGCCAATCACCAAATAAGGATAGTAGCTGACCAAACGCCACATAAAAGCCATTGCCATGCCTGTACCAACAGGAATCATGTTTGCTAAAAACTCTTTAAATACCCACTCGGCAAAGCCACTGCCTCCGGGCGTTGGGCTCACCAACATCATGATCCACATCACCAGCTGCTTACCAAAAATCAGGATGTGATCATCCCAGCCTAGGAGATGAATACCGAAAAAACCCAGGATGAGGGAGTTAACGATCCAATAACGGGCTGTCCAGCTCAAGGCTGTTGCTGCAAATGCTTTTAACCAGTTGGAAAACGGCCAACGCTTAAACTCATCAGAGGTGGCAATTAAATCAGAACCAGACTCGTTGGCCTGCGGCCTCCACCGTTTGATAATTGGCAGTTTGAAAATCCAAAGCAAAAGCCACTTTAACCCACGCGGATTGAAGAATAGTCCATAGCTAATTACCACCGTGTAAGCCAGTTTTAAAAAGTACCCAACCAGTGCAAACATAAAAAACTGGTTTTTATACCATGGCAGGCCTTCCATCATACTATCCCCAAAGGCAAAAATATCTGTTCGCCCAATAAACAGCAGAATCAGGGGAAAAGTGATAATAAAATAGAGCTCATCAAGAAAGGAGGTCACCATAACAACAGCTGTACTCCGCCCCAACTTTACGCCCTCTTTATTAATAAAGAATATAGCAACACTTGTGCCACCAATGGCAGACGGCGTTACAGCCGAGGTAAACTCCCAAAGCATAATGGTATTAAATGCCTTTCGCCAGCTGAGCTGATTATTGGTTAGTAAGCGAATCCGGATCATGTAACCTAAATCACGGACGGCCATCATTAAAAACGAAATAAAAAACCAGAAAAGGGATTGTATAGTAAACTGAAAATGGTCCAAAACGGTTGGATCAAACTCCTGATACAGAAAATAGGCGGTCACCCCTAAACCTATCAAAATAGGGAAGGTAATTCGACCGGGCCGGATGCTTTTAAGTACTTTGCCAGAATTATCAGTCATAGAGTGTAAAGTTATGCTAATCCATTCAGCCTATGAAACCTCAACAAGTAAAAATAGTGCTGTCTCTAATATTTTATACATTTTTAAAGTTTTCACTTGTTAAATTAAACTTAAAATGCGTCCTGTGCGTTATTGAACAAACAATTAAAAAAACATGAAAGAGATACAATCACCTTGCATTAGCGTGTGTCAGTATGATAGCAAAGGCATTTGCTTCGGATGCCGAAGAACCGTTGATGAAGCCGGTAAGTGGTCAACACTGAGCAATGAAGAAAAAGAAAACATTATTAAAGAATTATCACTCAGGAAAAATGTTGCTGGTGAAGAACCAACCATTTTTCTTAGGTAAAAGAGTGCAGCATGGCGATACTAGTCAAATCTCTGAAAAACAATCGGAAAGTAGTTTTTGACAGGGGTAAATTTGATGAGTGGTGTGTCTTTCTTGTCGATGAAACGAGCCAAACAGCTCCACTGGATATTGAGTATTTTACGCAGCTTAAGCTACTCAGCTATCGGTATCCACAAGGAAAAATATACAATGACTTTTTGGTATTGTACCGCCTGGCACAAAAAGAACCTGACAACACAGCTGCCACTGTTATCGACCAGCTGGCACAAAACTACAAATGGAACGATGCGCTACTGATTGAACAATGGCTAACTGTGCTTTATGCCGGCATGGTAGCTGAAGAAAATAAAAAGAATGCCATTTTGAAAAAACGCATCAAACGCCTTGGCATGTATCAGCTATTTTTCCTGAATTTTAGTGCTGAAGAAGCGGCTTCATTCAGCAAAAACAAAACATGGAGAGAGCTCGATAAACACATGCAGACGCTTGGGTTTTGAGTGAGTGACTTCTGCATTTAAATCGCGACTTTCCTCCCCTGTTTTATAACACCCCAACAAAGCCTAGATTTATATTTATCAATGCATTAGGCCATCCGTCTTATTCTTTTTATATCTTTGGCCCTGTAAGTTTCAAATGAAAGATTTTGATTATCATTTAGTGGTTGATTTGAAGAGTTGAAAAATGATCATGACTTTCCTAATTTTTTTTCTGTCCTTAAAAGGATGGGCTGGCGAACCCGTTAAACCTGTTGACAAGACAGTGGAGCCAGTAAATAGTACTTTCTCCATTTATCAGGAGCTTAGCAACGCTGATTTGCGGCCTGAAGTTTTTGAACAAGCCTACCAAGGCTGGCTGCAACTAAAAGATTCGATAAAATTCGGGAAAAATATTATTTCGGTGGTTGATTTCAGCAAACCATCAACAGAGAAACGCTTCTTTGTAATTGATATTGACAAGCAAACGATCATCTATCAAAACTATGTAGCCCATGGCAAAAACAGTGGCCTGCTGAATGCTGAAAAATTCTCCAACGTTGCCAATAGCCTCCAAAGCAGCTTAGGCTACTTTAAAACGGGTGAGACCTATTACGGAAAGCATGGTCTGTCATTAAAACTAGATGGCCTGCAAAAAGGCATTAACGATCTCGCCAGAGAAAGGCACATTGTTATTCATAAAGCAAGCTATGCTGAAGAAGCATTTATCAAACAGCACGGGCGATTAGGAAGAAGTTTTGGTTGCCCGGCCATTCCTTCTGCCAACTACCAGTACGTTATCGACGCAATAAAAAACGGCACACTTCTGTTTATCTATCACCCCAAATTATCATCGGTCAAAAGCACATCGATCTTCAGCTGATTTTTTGGTAAATTACTACCTCCATTAAAAGAGTGTGGTATGAGGCTGGCAGTGTTAGGCATAATAATAATAGTAATATGTGAGCTTCAGCTGTCTCCATTCAACTGGCCGATGCCTTTACAGGCGGTGCCAGGCGGCAAACACCCAGCCCAAACACTGCCGGTCGACTCATTTATTGCGCGACTGATACATCAGCTCGATACACATGAACAACTAACCCTTGCCGGTCATAAGCTATTCAGCAATCCGCTTATAAAAACTCTTTACATAGAAAACAGCTATGCCCCTATTTGGCTGAGTCGACACAACCAACTGGAGTTAGTACAGATTCTTGAGGACGCCTCTTATGACGGCTTAACTCCCAATGACTATCACCATGACATTATTGCGAACTACATTGCGGATCCCATACCCCAACCCGAGCATCCCGGCAGCTACAGGGCGTTCATGGACCTGCTGATGACTGATGCCGCACTGAGTTATACGCACCATCTCACACACGGCAAAGTCAATCAAAATGATACCACCATCAATTGGGACTACAGCCTGCAACCAACGCCGGATAAAAACCATTTTAACCTAAAAACAGCACTGCAAAGATTCCACCTGCGAGCCAGTATTGACAGCACACGCTCTCAGTTAGGCATTTACAAAGGCTTAAAGCAATTACTAATTCATTACAACGCGGCAGTACATACCAATACGTCACCTCCATTTTTGAGCTATCCGCCTACCGCGCTAAAAAAAGGAGATTCCTTGCCAGATGTTGCCCTGCTAAAGGAGCGCCTGCTAATGGATGATTACCCAATAACCTCCAAAAATGACCTATTTGACGAAGAACTAAAGCAAGCTTTAGTGAGTTACCAACTGCATAACGGCCTGCCGGCAGATGGAATAGCAAATCAAACCACTTATACTGCTCTTAACGTATCGGCACAAGAAAAAATCGACAGATTAAGATCCAACCTGGAACGAGTCCGCTGGCTGGATAACAGCGTCCCCGATACTTTTATTCTCATCAACATAGCCAGTTACACCCTGCAACTGATAGAGTCTGATAGTGTGAAGTTTAGCTGCCATGTAATTGTTGGCACGAAACACACGCCTACCCCGGTTTTCTCCTCTTATATAAGATATATTGTACTTAATCCAACCTGGTATATCCCGCACTCAATAGCCACTAATGAAATATTGCCGGCCTTAAAAACAGACAGCCTTTACCTTCAAAAGAGAAACATGGTACTAATGCAAGGCGCAAAAGAGGTCGATCCTTCAAAAACAGACTTCAGTGTATACACCGCATCGAACTTTCCATATACAATTTTGCAAAAGCCAGGCCCCAATAATGCCTTAGGGCAGATTAAATTCATTTTGCCCAACAAATACTCGGTATATCTGCACGATACTCCAACGAAATCACTCTTTGGTGAAAGCAGCCGGGCCTTTAGTCATGGCTGTATTCGGGTTGAGAAACCCATAGTTTTGGCCGAATTACTTTTAAAAGAGCAAGGCTACACCCGGCAGTCTATTGAGGACTATTTAAAAGATAAACAATCTAAAACCATTGTATTGAACAACGGAGTGCCTACACTAATTATTTACCTAACCTGCGATGCCACTCCTCATGCCACTCCATACTTTTTTAATGATGTATACCAGCTGGACAAAAAATTGGTGCGCCAGCTCAATCGCAAACGCGAGCAATAGCTTCAACACAAACAATCTCTTCTAATAGAACACACCGTATCCCTTACATGGCGCTTAAGTAGGCGAGCATACACAAATAATCCATCCTTACATTTAAAGCCGCAAACTCCCTCTTTACCAATAAAACACTTACCTTTAAGCCCTCAAGGTAAAATTAAAGTTCATCAAATGGATACACAAGAAATCTTAATTAAGATAAGAAAGATCGTTCGTTCAATTGATATTGAATCGAAGAAGATACAGAAAGAATACGGCGTAAGCATTCCTCAGGTTCTGTGCCTTAACTTTCTTAAGTCATCGCCTAACTATCAGGCCACACAGAGTGATATTCGCAAGTTTGTCAACCTCAACTCCAGCACCGTGAGCGGCATTATCAACCGCCTTGAAAAGAAAGGCTACCTGGCCCGCCTGCCCAAAGCCGGAGACAAGCGCGTTGCCAACATTGTACTAACCTCTTCGGGTGATGAATTACTCAAACTGATTCCTCCATTGCTACACGAACAATTATCTACACAATTACAAGGTTTAGATAACGAACAATTAGTACTATTAGAAAAAGGTTTGGACACTTTAGTTTCTATATTAGATATTGAGCAGGTTGACGCCTCTCCAATAATCATGCTAAAGATTGATAGTGAACACCAAAACGAACAGGATACCCGTTACGAATAATCCTCAATAAACGTCATATAAACCATTAATACAAGGGTTACAGCAAACTTATATTAGGCAGTTTCATGTTTTTTATATATTTTTGTTCGCATAGAAACAATCCCGAAGATTAATGGTTTATAATGAAATTCAACAAGAAATTGCAAATAGAATTGAGACAAGTAGTAAAGCTAATAACTGGAAAGACTGGAGATGGCAACTAAAAAACTCCATCCAAAGTATTGAAAAGTTTGAGTACCTAACCGGTATAAAATTTACTTCCGACGAACGGTTAGACCTGGAAAAAACTTTTGACAAGTTCCCTCTCTCAATTACACCGTATTACCTTTCATTAATTAACAAAGACAACTTCAGGAACGACCCTGTATTCAAGCAGGCATTTGGCGGAATAGACGAGCTGTCAATATTGAGCTCTGACATGGCAGACCCGCTCTGCGAAGACAAAGACAGTCCTGTGGAAGGCATTACCCATCGCTATCCCGACAGGGTGTTGTTCCATGTGAGCAATATGTGCGCCATGTACTGCCGCCACTGCACCCGCAAGCGCAAAGTGGGCGATACCGATTATGTTCCTTCAACAAGCCAACTGGAGAAAGGCATTGAATACATTGCCAATAACAAGCAGGTGCGTGATGTATTGCTTTCAGGCGGTGACCCACTAATGCTTCCTGATAGCAAAATAGACTGGCTCCTATCGGAAATTAAGAAAATTTCACATGTTGAGATAATTCGTATAGGAACTAGAATGCCGGTTGTACTGCCCTACCGCATTACGGATAATCTGGTAAGTGTATTAAAAAAGCACCATCCGCTATGGATAAATACTCACTTCAACCACCCCAACGAGATCACAGAATCGTCAAAAGAAGCCTTGGCTAAATTAGCAGACGGAGGTATTCCTTTGGGGAACCAATCTGTTCTCCTGGCGAATGTAAACGACTGTCCTAAAGTCATGCAGTCACTGCTGCATCAGCTGGTGCAAAATCGCGTGCGTCCGTATTATCTGTATCAATGCGATTTATCCGAAGGGCTCTCCCACTTCAGAACCCCTGTTGGCAAAGGCATCGAAATTATGGAAAGCCTAGTTGGTCATACCAGTGGTTTTGCCCGTCCTACCTATGTTATTGATGCTCCCGGAGGCGGTGGTAAAATACCGGTGATGCCTAACTATATCATATCATGGTCGACCAATAAAGTAATTCTTCGCAATTACGAGGGGGTTATAACTACCTATAAAGAACCCGACAATTACAAGCAACGAAAATGCGACAGCCAATGCAACGATTGTGACCTTAACCCTGAATACAATAAAAATACAGAGTCAGAAAGCATTGGTATCGAACAACTTTTATCTGACTCATCAAGTGTAATTTCCTTAATACCAGAAAACAATGAACGCGTACAAAGAAGAGATGATAATCAATGATGTAATCGAAAGTGTTGGCAACGGTTCTTTGATTCAACATGGTAAACACAACGATCGCATCTACCTGATGAAGATGCATAAGAAGGATGCCTTAACACTTCCTGGCGAATTAATAGAACTGGCTCAGGAGGCCGACTACACAAAGATTTTTTGCAAAATCCCGAAATGGGCAGCGCCTTTATTTTATTCACATGGCTTCATCCTTGAAGCCTCCATTCCTCGATTTTACAACAGCCAAGAGGATGTGTTTTTTGTGTCGAAATTTCTTAACACACAGCGCCAGCTCAATGTTGAAAAAGAAAAACTCAACGATCTGGGACAGTTGCTGTACATCAAAAGAAATGATAAGCCATCGGCCACCTCCCGCTATGTTATCCGTCCGCTTGGCATCAAGGATGTGAATATGATCGCAACTATTTACGATAATATTTTTGCCACCTACCCGTTCCCAATTCAGGAAGAAAGCTACCTGATCGAAGCCATGCAAAACGATGTATTTTATTATGGTGCTGAGTACAACGGTAAGATTGTTGCTGTAGCTTCGGCCGAAGTAGATCCTAAGGGAGGCAATGCAGAAATGACTGATTTTGCCACGCTAAAAGCACATCAGGGCAACCGACTGGCCAGCTTAATACTGCAAACCATGGAGTGGGAAATGAAAAAGCAAGGCATTAACTCACTGTACACAATTGCCAGGCTCAACTCCATCCCAATGAACAAAACATTTTTAAGGGCCAACTACCAGTATGGTGGTACACTCATAAAAAACACCAACATTGCGGGCAAGATTGAAAGCATGAACATCCTGTATAAACACCTATAAAAAAAGCATCATGGCACAAAACTTATTATGTCCTCTAGCCGCCAACTGCGATATATACCTTGGCAAAAAAGCTGAGCTGGAGCCGCCTCTGAAGATCTATCAGAATGTATTCTGCAGAAGAGGCATAAAAGGCTGGAGCAACTGTAAGTATTACAACGAAACAAAGACGTCAACTCAATAATACATAGCTGTTATGAATAACGTACAAACTATTAAACTCGAAACTTTAAATAATCAGAAAGAAAAAGAGATTCTGGCACTCCTTAGTAAAAATAAGGAGTGCATTTATGGCGAAATCATTAGACAGACCAACCTCTCTTACAGCAAAGGAAAAGAACTTATATTCTCCCTTATCTCAAGAGGCTATATTCAATACAAAGGCCGGACAACCAAACTCGAATTAGCAGTTGAAGTCTTGTGAGACCGCTCAGCCTTTGCGACTTATCTTTAAAATTCCAAGTAACTACCCACTTGGTAAAACGGAGTGCACTGTTAACAAGCTTGACGTGGCAGGCAAATCCTATGCGAATCAGTAGGCTTTATCGCCAAGCATTTTATAAGGTGGCTCTCCCGGCAACATTTTGCATCAACTCCAACCATAAAACGTTGGATTGCCTGCTAAACAAATCAACCGTTACAAAACCTTATTATCCATGCACATAATCGATTTAATTATTTTTTTCGTTTATCTGGTAGCCATGCTTGGCGTTGGATTTTTCTTTATGCTCCGCAACAAAACGCCTGACGACTATTACGTAGGCGGAAGAAAATTAAACGCTACACACATCGGCTTATCAGTGGTTGCTACCGATGTTGGTGGTGGTTTTTCCATTGGTTTGGGTGGATTGGGATTTACAATGGGCCTTTCAGGCAGCTGGCTTTTATTTACCGGACTTATAGGCGCGTGGCTGAGTGCCGTTTTATTGATCCCAAAAGTTTCAAAATTGGCTCGCGAAAGAAATTTTTTAACCTTCCCCCAGTTTCTCGAAAGCGCCTTTAACAAGAAAGTGGCCTTGTTTGCCGGTATCATATCAGCCATTGGCTACATCGGTTTCTCGTCATCACAAATACTGGCCGGTGCAAAGCTGGCATCGTCTACCTTCCCCGCCCTCTCAATTGAAACAGCCTTGCTGGTTATGGGCACAATAGCCGTTGTATACACCGTTTTAGGCGGTTTAAAAGCAGTTATCTACACCGACACTATTCAATGGATTATTTTAATGGGTGGCCTGCTTTTTATAGCCCTCCCGTTTGCCTATTACAAAATAGGCGGCATCGAAACAATAAGAGCCACACTAGATCCAGACTTCCTAAGCCTTACTGCAGTATCGTGGTCGCAAATTGTTAACTGGATGTTTACCATTGTGCCCATTTGGTTTATTGGCATGACTTTGTACCAACGCATTTATGCGGCCAAGGATACAAAAACAGCTCAACGGGGCTGGTTAATTGCGGGCTTGTTCGAATACCCGCTAATGGCATTTTTAGGCGTAACACTAGGTATGTTTGCACGGGTTGCCCTGGAAAGTGACGTAATAACCAACTACACCCTTTCTGAGATGGATGCTGAAATGGGCCTACCTATCCTTTTGCGCACCATTCTGCCGGCCGGACTCATGGGAATAGTCCTATCCGCCTACTTCTCTGCCATCATGTCTACTGCCGACAGCTGTTTGATGGCCGCCTCGGGGAACGTCCTGACGGATGTGTTCAACCTGCATAAATCCAAGAATAACCTGCGCTATTCACAACTTATCACTCTGATAATTGGGGTGCTGGCCCTGTTTATTGCCCTCAAGGTAAGCAGCGTGCTTGACCTCATGCTTCACTCTTACTCGTTTATGGTCTCAGGCATGATTATTCCGGTATTAGTTGCCCTGTTTGCAAAACGGCCTAACCCCAATGCTGCCATGGCCGCAATGATTATTGGAGGCATCACCACGCTAACTCTAATTATCTTTGAGGTGAAATTAATATTTGGATTAGACGCAAATATTGCCGGTATTGCAGCCTCAGCCATCACCTATTTTTCCGAAGATTTCATTAGCCGCTTACAACGAAATGATTCAATCATTAAAAATAACTAAGCACTAAACACACAGCTATGAATGATCGGTTTAATTTAATAAGATACTATAGCAATAAGAGGAAAGAGCAGCAGCGAACGTCCAAAAAAACACAGACATCATTAAACAAAAGCAGGCGTGTATTTTTTTTATCTAAACTCACTGAAAAAATCAAACGCTTTCTTTTAAAAGAAATATAACAACAATCAACAATAACTTAAATTTTACAACCATGCTTGAAATACACAAGTACACATCCAACGACGACTTTAAAACCATTACCAGAGATGAATACGTCGATTTTTTATTCACTCACCTCGGTGAATATGGCGACCCCAAAGCCGACATCAATAAATGCCTCGACTATGCCTTCTCAACCGAAAAAAGTGAAGGCGGATTTGCATTAGCTGCATTCCATGAGAATCGACTGGTTGGCGCACTCGTTATGAACCACACTGGCATGAGCGGCTACATCCCTGATAATATTTTGGTATATGTAGCCGTTGACAAGCAGTACCGCGGAAAAGGATTTGGCCAGCAAATTATTGAAACAGCCTTTTCACACTGCAAAGGAGACATCAAACTACACGTAGAATACGACAATCCGGCTAAACGCCTCTATGAGCGCATCGGCTTTCAATCTAAATATGCTGAAATGAGATTCACTAATTCGTTTAACAACACGAAGTAATATGGCTTTTATCACACTAGACGTAGATAAGTTAAAAAAGAATTTTAACTATCTGAATAAGATATTTAAGAGCAACGACATTCAGTGGTCGGTAGTATCCAAACTGCTTTGTGGCAACCGCGATTATTTAAAGGTACTGCACGACCTGGGCATAAAAAGCTTCTGCGATTCGCGAATTTCCAACCTTAAAATGATAAAGCAGCTCAATCCCGATGTGGAAACCATTTACATCAAACCACCGGCCAAACGAGCGGTTGCCAGCGTTGTCAAATACGCCTCTATCAGTTTAAATACAGAGATAGACACCATCCGTCTGCTATCTGAAGAAGCAGTGAAGCAAAAAACAGTGCACAAAATAATCATAATGATTGAGTTGGGTGAACTGCGAGAAGGAGTAATGGGCGACCACTTTATGAACTTTTATAAACAGGTGTTTCAACTTAAAAACATTGAAGTGGTTGGCATCGGCACCAACCTCTCCTGCCTCTATGGCGTTTTACCCAACCACGACAAGCTCATACAACTTTGCCTGTACGAACAATTGATAGAAGCACGCTTCAACAAGCACATCCAATTTGTTTCCGGTGGTTCATCAGTTACCATTCCGCTCATATTCCAGAAGCTATTACCAAAGGGAATTAACCATTTTCGCGTGGGCGAAACCCTATTCCTGGGTACCGATGTGTACAATAACACACCGTACAAAAAAATGCATTCAGACGTATTTAGGCTGTACTCAGAAATTATTGAACTGGGAGAAAAACCACTGGTTCCGATGGGCGAAATGGGCCTTAATGTAGAAGGCCATGAAGTGGAGTTTGATGATAAACAAATTGGACAAACATCGATACGGGCCATTCTCGACCTCGGCCTTCTGGATGTAGACGAAGAACATATCACACCTGTTGATGAGCAAATCAGTTTTGTAGGTGCCAGCTCAGACATGCTGGTAATAGACCTGAAGGAGAACACTCAAAACTACAAAGTTGGCGACCTCGTTGAGTTTAAAATGGATTACATGGGTGTTCTCCGAATTATTAATTCAAAATACATCGATAAACGAATAAAACAGTAAAATAATAATGGAAGAATTTGTGCACTCAGTACTTTTACTACTAGTACTGCTAAATCCTTTTCTTTTAATCGTTTACCTAATAGACATAGTAAAAAAGAAAACAAAACACCTATTTGTTAGAATACTGTTTAGAGCAGGAGTAATCAGCTTTGTTGCTTTCTCCTGCTTCGCCATTTTGGGCGATAGCATCTTTAGCAGTGTGTTCAATGCCCAAATGGCATCCTTTCAGATATTTGGCGGGGTTGTTTTCTTACTAACCGGCATCCAGTTCGTATTTAAGGGGAACGCGTCCATAGAGTCGCTACGAGGCGAGTCTAAACACATAGCCGGTGCCATTGCCATGCCAATTTTCATTGGCCCAGGCACCATAAGCTATAGTGTTATTATTGGCGAACGCCTTGATAAGCCCATGGCATTGCTGGCCATAGCTACTGCCATCCTGCTGTGTATTTCAATTATTATTCTTTTAAAGCTGGTTCACGATCGCATCCAAACAAAAAAAGAAGAATTAATCGAACAGTACATCGATATAGCAGGAAGGGTAATAGCCCTCTTGCTGGGAACCGTTTCAATTGAACTCATTATGTCCGGTCTAACCTTCTGGCTTAAAAATTCATAAAGTATTATACAGCAGACAATGCCAAATGTGTTCGCATAGAACACATTTGGAAATCTCAACTAAAGTGGCTACTTTCGCGCCCTCATTATTCGTCAAACCTATTAGTTTAAGTCGCTTGTGGCATCTAATCACATTAAAAGACAAAGACTAATCGACCCATTGACTTAGAACAGGGAAATAGTATGCATAAGAGTGATGTTGTTGGAAGGTGCAGTTGAAAATTTGAAGAAAACGCTCTATTCTTGCTTTTCTAATTCTAACTGCCGAGTGCATCAAAGCCACTTTAGTTGAGATAAAAACATTTAAATACACTCAATCTAATTATTAGCGCATTACATTCTAAATAATGCCAATAATTAGAGCTCAATTACCTAATAATTCAACACCACTCCCAAACCCAAACCATACTGCATATTATTTCTGTTCGACCTAGTTTCGACATACCAAAGGCATTTTTCATGTGTCCTTACGTTTTTGTATATCGAAATACGCTCTGCGACCTAGCTAAACGAAACGTATTGTTTACAAAACACACGTAATAAGTCTATTCTAAAGATGCCTTATTACATCAATTATAAAGTTGACTATGAACGAACAGAAGTATCAGAGAAGCGATAAGCGCACATTTTTAGGAATTAAGGCCAATGGCCCTGTTTTCATTACTTCATTGGTTGTGATTGCAATTTTAGTAATGACCACCCTACTGGTTGGAAAACCAATGGAAAAGTATTTTACACAAATCCAGTCCACAGTTTCGAACAACACGGGGTGGTTTTTTATTTTGATGGTCAATGCGCTCTTAGTTTTTGCCCTATTTTTGGGTTTTAGCCGCTTTGGCAAGATTCGCCTTGGGGGTAAAGATGCCCGGCCAGAGTTTTCTAAAACCGGATGGTTTGCCATGCTTTTTAGTGCCGGAATGGGAATTGGCCTCCTATTCTGGAGTGTTGCCGAACCTGTGTTTCACTACAACAGCAACCCATTAATCGACAATTCAGATAAAATTGATGCTGCAAAATCAGCAATGGGCATTACCTTTCTCCACTGGGGCGTTCATGCCTGGGCGGTGTATGCTGTGGTTGGACTGGCCCTGGCCTTTTTTACATTTAACCGAAAATTACCACTAACCATTCGCTCAATTTTCCACCCGCTTTTGGGTAATAAAATCTATGGGCCAATTGGCGATGCGATAGATATTATATCTGTAATAGCTACAATTTTTGGCTTAGCCACCTCCCTTGGCTTCGGGGTGCAACAAGTGAATGCCGGACTTAATTACCTTTTTGGCCTCGGACTAAATACCGGAGTACAAATTGGATTAATAGCCGCCATTACAGGTCTGGCCACCCTATCGTTAGTGCTGGGCTTGGACAAAGGCATCCGTCGGCTTAGCGAATGGAACATGCGCTTTGCCCTTATCCTGATGGTCTTTATTATTTTGGTAGGCCCATCCGTTTTTATTTTCAAATCCTTTGTTCAAAACATCGGCCACTACCTCAATGAATTTTTCGAACTCAGCTTTTGGACAGAATCCTACAAAGGCATCAATGAAGCAAAACACTGGCAAAACTCCTGGACGGTATTCTACTGGGCCTGGTGGATTTCGTGGTCGCCATTTGTTGGTATTTTTATCGCCCGCATATCAAAGGGACGAACGGTGAAAGAGTTTATTCTTGGCGTTTTGCTGGTACCAACAATACTTACATTTATTTGGATGTCGGTATTTGGAGGAAGCGCCCTTTACCAGGAACTAACCGGAAACGCAGCCATTACCGATGCGGTTAATGACAATGTTGCCACAGCCATCTATATATTACTGGAGCAATACCCTCTCGCCTTTATTTCGTCGTTTCTTGCGGTGGTGCTGGTAGCCAGCTTTTTTATCACCTCGTCCGATTCGGGCTCGATGGTTGTCGACACATTAACATCCGGTGGAAGGCACGATGCTCCGGTAGGTCAAAAGATTTTCTGGGCCTCCATGGAAGGCATTGTTGCAGGCATTTTACTGGTTGGAGGTGGCTTAACAGCTCTCCAAACTGCATCTGTTCTAACCGGCCTCCCCTTCGCTCTACTCCTTATCGTTCTTTGCTATAGCTTTTATAAGTCATTGAACTCCTATTACGCTGAGCACCTACAAAAAAAGAAAATATAAAATTCATAATGTGTACCATTGCCCCTTGTGGTATGGTACACATTTATCAGTAAAGCAGAGGGGCTGCTTTAAGAAACACCCGCACACAGCAAGCCCATCAGTCGTATACGCACATTTATGCCCACACAGGCGCTATAAGTCCAACAAGAGAGTCCCTACCCCCAAAAGTTAGGACATGCATTATATCTGTGAAAATAAACCTAGAAACCCAACCATTATAACTGAATTACCTGCGCATTACTCCCCTCTTGTGGCAATTTGCAAATCAACCCATTCCACACAAGATAACACGCACAAATCCGACGCACACCACTTAAGGTTAAACTCTTATCTGATGAATGAGTGAGTGAAACTTTCAAAAACATTGCGAATCGAATAAGAAACGAAAAACCAAAAATGCAAAAAAATAATACCCCATCCTCTTCGCCGGTCAAAACAGCGTCTTCAACCACAAAAGCACTTATTATGTGACTGTTGGCTCGGCAAGCTTACGACAACACAAAACACGCTAAGCACCAATTCATATTGTTCGTATAGAACTTTTCTTGCCTATGTGCTCAATTTTGAGTACTTTTGCAGCATTCTAGTTTTTTACGGACAATATTATCAGCGCGTTATGGGTCATCAAATTCATTCCGCCTGATTTTTTATGCCAATCAATTTACGTTAAACAAGCAATTCGCATTGAATAAATATACAAATAGAAACTTTTTATTAATGAGATTTACAAGTAAGAACATTAAAAAGACTATTGGAGCGGCTATCATGCTAGCATTTTGCAACCTAACCCTGATAGCACAAGAAGAAAAATCATCACCCGAGTTAGAACTAGGCGGCGCACTCAGGTTTAATTACAACTACTCGTCATGGAAAGAAGGACAAAAAGACCGCGGTGGAGATTTTGGTTTCGATGTTTTTCGATTGAATGCCAAAGCGAAGTACAAAGGACTTAAACTGAACGCTGAGTATCGGTTCTATTCGAGCGGTTTTGGCGGAGCTATGCTCAAACAAGGCTGGGTTGGATACGACTTTAATGAGAACAATAACCTTCAGCTCGGTTTAACACAAGTGCCTTTTGGTCTTTCTCCCTATAACTCAAACAGCTGGTTCTTTAGCCTTAACTATTACATTGGACTGGAAGATGACCATGACATGGGAATCAAGTACACCACCAAATCGGGCAACTGGGACATTAATCTGGCGTTTTTTAAGAATGCTGAGGAAATGCGATTCGGTTCATCAACTGATGCCGATCCCAATCGCTATTCATACGACATTGGTTCAATAGCCGATAATGAGAATATGGCTTACAGAAACAAAGAAGTGAACCAAATCAACGCCAGATTTGCTTATAATATAGGTGAAGGCGCTTTTTCGCAGCAAATTGGTTTTTCCGGAGAATACGGCGGACTATATAATTTAGACACAAAAAAATCGGGTGACCGCTATGCTGTTTCAGGTCATTATCGTTTGAACGCAAACAAATTTGGATTAAAAGCAGCTGCCACTTATTATAAGATGAACCCCGAACACCCTGAAGGACAAGATGACCGACTGGTTGCAATGGTGGCTTATGGTGCTGCCTATATGGTAGCAGCCGAGGCAGCAACTTATACATTGGGCGTGTCTTACAGTGTGCCTGTTGACTGGAACCCGATTTCTAACGTAACTTTCTACAACGACTTTGGTTACATGGACAAAGCTGAAAAGGACTTTGAAGACACTTTAATGAATGTAACAGGCGTGATGGTAACATCAGGTTCGATTTATACCTACGTAGATTATGCCATGGGAAAAAACCAGCCGTGGTTAGGCCCTGAGTGGACACATGGACTGGGTGCTGGTAACCCGGATGCCGAGTGGGAAGCTCGATTTAATATAAATATTGGCTATTACTTTTAAATATGGAAAAGCTGGAACATAAAATCGCAGTAAAAGATCTGACCCTGATCTTTGGTAAAAACAAAGCCGCTGCCATAAAGCTTTTGAATCAAGGAAAAAGCAAAGCAGAGATACTGGAAAAAACCAATTGTACGGTTGGTGTTAACAAAGCAAGCTTTGAAATAAAAACAGGTGAAGTTTTTGTGATTATGGGCTTGTCTGGTAGCGGTAAATCAACACTCCTGCGCTGCATAAACAGGCTGATTGAGCCCACTTCCGGCACGGTTTGGGTTAATGGCGATAACATTACAAAAGAAAGCAATGATGAATTACTGGAGACCCGACGCACCGAAATGAGTATGGTGTTCCAGAAATTTGCCTTGCTGCCACACCGAAGCATATTGGAAAATGCCGCTTTCGGTCTTGAAATTAGAGGAGAAGAAAAAGAAGAGCGACATAAAAAAGCACAGGAAGCTTTAGAAACGGTTGGACTTAAAGGCTTTGAAAATCAAAAGCCCAACCAGTTATCAGGTGGGATGCAGCAGCGTGTGGGCTTGGCCCGCGCCTTGGCTAACAACCCTGAGGTGCTTCTTATGGATGAGGCTTTTTCGGCACTCGACCCCTTGATTAAGTCGGACATGCAGGATGAGCTGCTTGAGCTGCAGGAAAAACTGCAAAAAACAATTGTGTTTATCACGCACGACTTAGATGAAGCTATCAAATTAGGCGATCGGATCGCCATTATGAAAGACGGGGTGATTGAACAAATTGGTACAGCAGAGGATATCATTCGAAATCCGGCAAGCGATTATGTCAAAGCTTTTGTTGAAAAAGTCGACAGAAAAACCATCGTGACTGCTGAATCATTAATGTTTACAAAACCGACGGTTGTGCAACTGGGCAAAGATGGTCCTGAAGGTATTTTAAGAAAAATGCGCGCTAACGGAACCAATGTTTTACCAGTTGTTGATAAAATCAAAGGGTTTCAAGGGTTTGTTTGGCTACCTGAAGTAATTAAGGCAGTTAAGCAAAAAGCCGACTCCATTGATGATTTTATTACCACACAAGTGCCAAGTGTTTACAAACACTATACAGTGGAAGATATGCTACCACTTATAAGTGATACCAAAACGCCAATAGCTGTAGTGGATGAAGACACCAACCGCCTTAAGGGAATTGTCGCACAGGCCTCTCTGATTATTGAAGCAACACGCTTTGATAAGGATGAAATAGCAGATTTAAAAGAACAAGCAATGGATCAATAATATGGATAAGGTAATTAATATAGGGAAATATGTAGAGCAGTTGGTGAACTGGCTCACCGAAAATTTTGCCCTTTTGTTCGATATCATTAAGAATGTAGGAAATGGTGCCATTGAAGGGTTTGAGAGCTTCTTGCTCTTCCTTCCATTCTACGCAGTAATTGCACTGCTAACAGTGTTGGCCTACTTTAAAGTAGGCAAAGGGGGTGCTATATTCACTGCAATAGGCCTTGTTCTTATTTATCTGATGGGCTTTTGGGTAGAAACAATGCAAACTCTGGCACTAATTATTGTATCAACCATCATTGCCTTGGTTCAGGCCATCCCACTGGGTATTTGGGCTGCCAAAAACTCACTGGTAAATAAAATCCTTAAGCCAGTGCTGGACTTGATGCAGACAATGCCTGCATTTGTTTACCTCATACCGGCAGTATTGTTTTTCAGTATTGGAAAACTCCCCGGAGCATTTGCAACAGTAATTTTTGCCATGCCTCCTGCCGTGCGACTAACCACCCTTGGTATTCAGCAGGTACCAAAGGACGTGGTGGAAGCCGCCAGAGCATTTGGAGCCACCAACAGGCAAATTTTGCAAAAAGTGGAATTACCACTGGCACTGCACACCATCTTAGCAGGAGTCAATCAAACCATTATGATGGCCTTATCAATGGTGGTTATTGCCGGAATGATCGCGGCCGGCGGGCTGGGCGAAAAAGTTCTGGAAGGGATTAACAACCTGGATATTGGACTGGGGTTTGAAAGCGGGTTAGCTGTTGTTATCCTCGCCATTATTCTCGACCGTATTACTCAGGCATTTGGTCATAAAAAGTAAAAAAGCTTTGGAGGTAATCCAGGCTTTTAAATGTAAAACGTTTAACATTCAAAAAATGAAAAACAAACTAATTTTATTTATTGCAATGGCTGTTTTTACGGCATCTTGTAATATGAATTCCAAAAAAGACAATAGCGAACAAAAAGAAATAACAATAGCCTATGTAGACGGATGGGCTGAAGGAGTTGCTATGACCTATGTAACTCAGGAATTTTTTCAAACTAAAGGCTACTCTGTAGAACTAAAGAAAGCTGCAGTTGACTTGGTATTTGCCTCGCTTTCGAACGGCGATACTGATGTATTTATGGATACCTGGTTACCTGTAACACACAAAGAGAAAGTAGCTAAATTTAAAGGGAAAATCGAACCATTAGGTACCTCATATACGAATGCCCGTATTGGCTTGGTTGTGCCCGACTATGTAAGCATCTCCTCAATTGAAGAACTCAATGCCAATGCTGACAAATTTGATGGTCAGATTATAGGAATTGAAAAAGGTGCTGGTATCACCGGCAAAACCGATATAGCAGTGGAAGAGTACCAACTTAAACTGGACCATGTTAACTCATCGAGTGTAGCAATGCTTACAGAGCTTTCGAAAGCCTACAAGGAAAACGAGTGGATTGTGGTTACCGGATGGGCGCCTCACTGGAAATTTGGCCGTATGAACCTTAAGTTTCTGGAGGATCCTAAAGGGGTTTATGGCAGCACTGAACGCATTGAAACCTATGCACGCAAAGGCTTTAAAAAAGACGATGCTTTTGCTGCTAAATACTTTATCAACTTTAAATTAGACGACGCTAAAATGTCTGATTTACTAGCTAAAATGGAAGAAAGCCAAGATAAAGAAACAGCTGCTAAACAATGGGTAGCTGACAATAGCGAGTTCTTGAACAGCTTTGTAAAATAAGGGTGTTCATTAACATCCTAAAACATACAACTTATAGTGGTAAAAGAGGTTTCCAGTTAGTGGAGGCCTCTTTTTTTATCTGCATAAAAGCATAATTCTATTCGAAACATCACACAGAGTTAGCAGGTAAAAACAACAATCCCCGTAATCATCAAAAGCGAGACCATTACGGGGATTTATCTAATTAAGGAGGAATAAGTTTACTCTACAATTTTAATCAGTCCCATCTGATCTTCACTCACAGATATCAATCGCCAGCCGGTAGCAGACTGCTTGTCATCCTTACTGGCAAAAATACGCCAACGATAGGTTTTACCAACCTCCAATGCTGCAGCTGCCGAACCATCTGCATCAAATATTACACTTGTTTGACTGCTTGGAATAACTACATTCTTTTGGCTCCAGTTGGCTGTAAAACCGCCCCAAATGACTTTGCCATTGCTATCAATTACCTCGATAACATAATCGCTGGCGCTGGAGTATGGAGTCCAGGAAAAACTAAGGCCTTCCTTACTAACCTCTACAGGTTGGGTACTTTCGGCAGTATTGGTTGGTTCCTTCAGACTAACAGCTCCTGTTACGCTAAAATCCAATAGAACGTCACCATTGTTAACCTGAATAGTTGGTTCACCACCGTTCTTCACGACCCAATCAGGATCTAGCACCAAACCATCGTTCTCAAACGATGCACGACCAATATAAGTGCCATTAGGAACGCTTTCCAGTGCATATTTACCCCCGGTAGTTTTTGTTGATAAACCTGGAATAGTTTCTTGGGTGAGGGGATGAACTAAGGACACATCTACTTCTTTATTTTCAGTGGCCAAAAACGTAATCGTACCAATTACATTCGATACAGCATCTTGAACTAAGGTCAGATTTACACCCGATTTCTCTTCAGATGCGGCGATTGTCAGGTCCTGAACCTCACTGCTAAAGCCTGCTTTCCAACCTTTTACCGAATAAGTACCGGCCGGTACGTTATAGATAAAATAGTTGCCATTAGCATCGGCTACAGATGAAAAAGCCACTTCTCCATTTTCGGCAATCACCAATGCACCAGACACAAGTTTCTCTGCATCTTTGACTGTGCCCGAAATAATGCCACCATCAGCTACAAGGCTTGGCGTCATTTGAAAGTCAGCAACGGCTTTTTCTTCAACAACCACAGCAATTGGTAATGCAGCTTCACCTGGGCGTGGAACACTCTCATATCCCTGACAATATAGCTTTAAATAATAGGTGCCAAACGGCAACTCAATTGTATAATTACCTTCGGCATTGGTCGAATAGGTATTTTCAACCGGAGAATTGGTGTTGGCATCGAAAACAATAATGCGCACATCAGCAATAGCTGCCGAAGTTTCCAGATTGGTAATGGTCCCTTCAATAATTCCGGTGGTTGCCTCCTGCTTATCATCATCCTTTTTACAAGAAGGCAGCACAGATAGTATGGTCAACATGATGACCATAAACATGACTAGTTGTTTTTTCATAATGTTTAATAAAAATTAAAAACTCTTTCCTCGCCTGCATACGCCAATAGCACTCACAGGTTTCCCTTTTTTCTTAACAAACTTGTATAATAAACATCTTATAAGAATATATAAATATGGCAGAATACTGTCCCTTAGTTTTTTACATAAACTCAGGACTATAATCACCAAAGGACACTTATTTAAATAGTGAGCCACTTTTAAATAAAGACTGGCACCCATTCTAAACCATTGGTATAAAAAACAAACTATCGGTTAACGAATGAATACCTAAACAATATTGCTTTGTAAATACTCTAAACAAGGGAGAGAGCTTTGGGGCTAAGAACAAAAGTTGAGTCTGAATTTAAAGGACGCCGCCTTTGTGGGGATTATAAATAACCACATGCTACCGCTTTATAAGGGCTTATTCTACCACTGGATAGATTAGATTATTGTACGATTGTAGATTTTCAGCAAGGCAATAACGGGCAGTATATTGATGACAAAACGCTGAAAATTTTTCTGGAAGAAAAAGATATTGTCCCCGATGAATACAATAGCTATAAATGCAGTGGTTTTATGGAGCCACGACTCCTCAACGATTGCCCCATTCACAGCATGCTGGTCAACCGTAGTGCGAAGCCCCGATGTTGGGCGGTGAAGTTAGGTGAACGGATTCGAAATGCAATAAACAATTTGCTGTCCATACCTGTGACAAGCCAACAACCACTTAAACTCAAAGCAAAGTCATATTAAACTCATACTAAACTCAAATTAAATTCGATTTTTAATAAGTTTAATATGACTGAAATATGTAATAATTCCGACTTAATATTAAACTTGTATAATCTCTCTTATTAGGACAGTGCATCCCTAAACTTAAGAATATTAGGTATTAGCGGGCATAATCATCCTTTTAGGGAATAGTAAAAAAGCTACTACCCCGCCCCAAATTTTGTAGCTGTTCCGGTTTAATGAAATAGAAGAATCGTGGTCCCTTATTGATTACCAAGAATAGGTATAAACGAAAAAAGCGCCCAGGATGGAAGCTCCCGAACGCCTTTATTTTCAATGTGGAGAATAGCGGAATCGAACCGCTGACCTTTTGACTGCCAGTCAAACGCTCTAGCCAACTGAGCTAATCCCCCATCATTTCTATTGTTTCACTAATCACCTTTTGTCATTAGCGCTGCAAATATAGATCTTTTTTTAATTCTAACAATAGAAAAATAAAAAAGTGACATCTGATAATTATCATCATTCAGCCTTTTAAACCTTTACTCTTGACATCAGCTATAAAAACTATTAAAATTTGAATGAAATTTGATTTTAAAATTCTATTTTTATGCACTCAAAATTTGGGTGAAGGCCAAATTGGTCTTATTTGAATTGAGAAAAACTGGTAATAATAGCTATCTTTAGGCACCAAAACTTTGATCTATTATGGAAGTAAAAAAGTCGCCGAAGGCAGATCTTGAGAACAAGAAAAGCGTCTTCATGCAGATCGGGTTAGTTGTGACATTAGCAATTGTATTAATTGCGTTCGAATGGACCACTACCGATGTGGATGCATCTCAGTTTGAGATGGTGGAAGAGCTTGAAGCCGAGGAAGAAATCATGCCTATCACTAGGCAAGAAGAAGTGAAACCACCACCACCACCGCCACCACCAAAGGTTGCCGACGTACTTAACATTGTTGAGGATGATGTGGAGCTGGATGAAGAATTAGACATCGAAGACACTGAAATGGATGAGGAGACAGAGATTGATTTCTCAGACCTAGCCATGGAAGAAGAAGAGTCTGACGATGCACCGGTCTTCTTTATCGTAGAAGACATGCCTGAATTCCCTGGAGGTGAAGAGGCATTACGCAAGTACATTGCACAATCAGTGAAGTATCCTGTTATTGCGCAGGAAAACGGTATTCAAGGACGTGTATATGTATCTTTCGTTGTTAACACAAAAGGTAAAGTTACTGATGTAAAAATTGCCCGTGGTGTTGACCCTAACCTGGATAAAGAAGCGATTCGTGTAGTACAGGCGATGCCAGCTTGGAAGCCAGGTAAACAAAGAGGTAAAGCAGTGAAAGTATCTTACACTGTGCCTATCAACTTTGTATTGCAGTAGTAACTACTACGGTAACAATATAAAAAACCCCGCATATGCGGGGTTTTTTGTTGCTCTAAATTCAACTATATTTGTCAATCAATTACAGACTTAAAAGAGAGCCTACATGATAGAGAGTCCTTCATCACAAAAGGAATTAGAAAAAGTGGTATTGGTGGCAGTTAAAACACCCGAAGTACCCTTACAGCAAGTTAATGAGTATCTGGATGAATTAGCCTTTTTGGCTGAAACAGCAGGCGCTATTCCTTTTGAGCGTTTTACGCAAAACCTGACCATGCCCGACCCCAAAACTTATGTGGGAAGGGGTAAATTGCAGGAGATAATTGACTTTATGAAGGTGCATGAGATCAAAACAATCATCTTCGATGATGAGCTATCTCCCTCGCAATTGCGTAACCTCGAAAGAGAATTAAAAGTATTGGTACTCGATCGCACCAATCTCATTCTCGATATTTTTGCCCGAAGAGCCCAAACAGCCCATGCAAAAACGCAGGTTGAACTGGCGCAATACCAATACTTGCTGCCACGCCTGACACGCATGTGGACGCACCTGGAACGTCAGCGAGGTGGTATTGGAATGCGCGGACCCGGGGAAAAAGAGATTGAAACTGACCGCCGGATCATCCGTGATAAGATTGCCAAATTAAAAACTGATCTGAAAAAAATTGATCAGCAAATGGCCACTCAACGCCAAAACAGAGGCAAGATGGTACGCGTTGCACTGGTGGGATACACCAATGTGGGCAAAAGTACCCTGATGAATGTGCTGAGTAAATCCGAAGTATTTGCTGAGAATAAGCTATTTGCCACACTGGACACCACTGTTCGTAAAGTCGTGGTCGATAATATCCCGTTTCTTCTGGCCGATACCGTTGGTTTTATTCGTAAACTTCCTCACCATTTGGTAGAATCATTCAAATCAACCTTAGACGAGGTGCGTGAAGCAGATATCTTGCTGCATGTGGTGGATGTGTCTCATATGGGCTTTGAGCAACAAATTGAAGTGGTGGACAGAACACTCAGCGAAATCGATAACCGGGAAAAGCCGTCCATTCTGGTATTTAATAAGGTAGATGCTTATGAGTATACTCCGAAAGAGGAAGACGACTTAACCCCAAAAACAAGAGAAAATTACTCGCTTGAAGATTTAAAAACGACCTGGATGGGAAAACAGCCCAACTGCATCTTCATCTCGGCCAAAAACAAAGTGAACTTTGTGCAGTTTAAGCAGATGATTTACGATGAAGTGAAAAAAATACACAGTCAGCGTTTTCCGTTCAACGATTATCTATACAACTCATATAACGAGGAAGGCGAGGTTGAATAGCAGTATCCAACAAAATATACAAAAAGGGGAGTGCCAGTCATTCCCTTTATTTTTTGCATCACCTTAAGAGCCAAGGGCAAAATCAACCAAATGAATTTTATTCCCCAAAAGTGTAACAATTCCCTGCTGATAAGGTAAACATAGGTTTAAAATGCATCCCATTTTGCTATTGATACCATCATGTTTTTATTGGATAAGCTCAAGATACGCACCCTTAACTTTTTTCACTCGTTTTTTTATCATCTCTTATTCTGGCTGGCGTCATTAGCCTTATATGTTTTCATAACAGGAGACGAGTCGACTTTTATCAATTACTTCAAGCTCTTCTCGAAAGATGATATTTACGGCAATACTGTGCTGCTGGCGGGCATGCTGGCGGTGTTATACACCAGCCTCGACTTGTTGTTCTCCGATAAACTGATGCGCTTCTCTCCTATCCGCATAATGGTGCTGCTGCGTTTCCTGCTTTATCTGGCACTGGCACTACTCATCATTTTCTTTTCAGCCAATAAAAACATTACTCTGGAACAACTGAAACACTTTCAGGTGTATTATCAGAATATGCCCCACCTGAACCTCGTACATACGCGTTTTCTTGTCTGGTTTTACCTATCGTGCATTCTTAACAGTGTTTTAAGGGGCGTTTTTCGAAAAATAGGCGTAGTAAATTTTATGCACTGGATCACCGGCACCCTCAATAAACCCAGGGTTGAAAAACGCATTTTCATGTTTATCGACATGAAATCATCGGTAACACTTGCCGAAAAACTGGGCCATAAAAAATTCAGTTACCTGGTGCAGGATGTATTTGCCGATCTCGCTATTGTTGAAAACTACAATGCCGATATCTACCAATATCTGGGCGATGGAGCCATTATCTCATGGAATCTTAAACAAGGGGTGCGTAATAACAATTGCCTGAAAGCATTCTTTGCTTTTCAGAAAGTGATTAGGCGCCGAAAGCTTTTTTACGATACCATATATGGCCTGGTACCGGAATTTAAAGCCGGCTTGCATGTAGGCGAGATTATGGTGCTACAGGTGGGACAGTTTAAGCGCGATATCTCATACAACGGTGACACATTGAACACCACTGCCCGCATCGAATCCATGTGTAACCATTACAAAAAAAGTTTACTTATTTCAGGAGTTCTTTACGAAACGCTGCGTAACCCGCAGGAATTTAAAATAAAAGAAATAGACACCATTAAGCTGAAAGGTAAATCACGTGGCATTCAAATCTATCAGGTTGACCTGAAACCTAAAAAAAAGCGCAAATAAAAAAGGAGTAATTGCCAATGTGCATTACTCCCCTTCTATTTTCCTACTAATGTGCCGTTATTTTATAAGACCTTCTTTAATCATATACTCGGCAATCTGCACGGCATTTAATGCGGCTCCCTTCTTAATCTGATCAGACACACACCAGAATGTTAAGCCATTAGGATTGGCTAAGTCCTGACGCACGCGACCAACAAAAACTTCATCCTTTCCGGCTAAAAACAATGGCATGGGGTACTTTTTGTCGGCTGGCTCATCCATTAAAATAACTCCATCGGCCTTTGAGAATGCAGCTTTGGCTTGTGCAGGAGTTATAGCCTCTTCTGTTTCTACCCAAATTGACTCTGAGTGTGCACGAAGAATAGGAACACGCACACACATAGCACTCACAGCAATGTCGCTATGCATAATTTTACGCGTCTCATTAAACATCTTCATCTCCTCCTTGGTATAGTCATTGTCGGTAAAAACATCTACCTGCGGAATCAGATTCATTGCCAGCTGATACTGAAAAGCCTCCACTTTTGTTGCCTCCCCATTTACAATGGCTTTGGTCTGCTCTTCCAGCTCCTGCATGCCACTTGCACCAGCCCCACTCGAAGCCTGATAGGTTGATACATGTACCCGTTTAATGTGCGACAGCTCTTCAATAGGCTTGAGAGCAACTACCATTTGTATAGTGGTACAGTTGGGATTGGCAATAATATTACGGGGCGCATTTTTACAGTCCTCTGCATTCACTTCCGGCACTACTAACGGCACATCATCATCCATACGAAAAGCACTTGAGTTATCGATCATGATGGTTCCATGCTTGGTAATCGTCTCGGCAAACTCCTTAGACGTGCCTCCTCCGGCAGAAGTCAAAGCGATATCAATATCCTTAAAATCATCGTTATGCTGAAGTTCTTTTACTGTTAACTCCTCGCCTTTAAACGTAATTTTCTTTCCTGCACTTCTTTTGGAACCAAACAGCACCAACTCATCCATGGGGAAATTACGCTCTTCCAAAACCTTAAGGAACTCTTGTCCAACAGCGCCACTAGCACCAACAATTGCTACTTTCATTACTCAAAAATTTAGATTTGATAAGCTACATTTTTACATATTGAAAGAAAAAATACAGCTTCCATAGTGAAATTAACTTTACATAGTAAGCAAATTGTGTTAAATTGTATTGTGTTGGTGGATTGTTTATTGCTTACGTTCGGTTACAAAAATAGAAATATTTACATTAACCCTTAACCCTATGGTGCGAATTTTTATCTTTTTGGTATGCTTCCCTTTGCATACGTTGGCCCAAATAAATGAATCTTTCAGCGACAATGATTTTACAAATAATCCTCATTGGGCAGGTCAGTCGGATCGTTTTATCGTTAATCAAAATCAAGAGCTCCAGCTAAACGACACCGAAGCGGGTACTTCCTTCCTTAGCACCTCATGCTTGGTTGTCGAAGAAGCCACCTGGCAGTTCCGCGTACGAATGGACTTTAATCCTTCATCCAGCAACCTGGCCCAGGTATATCTGATAAGCAACGACAGCCAGCTCATCAACGCCACCAATGCGGTTTTTGTTGAGTTAGGTAACACCGCCGATAATATCTGCCTCTATAGGGTGATAGACGGTCATAAAGAAAAAATGGTGGAGGGAGCAAGCGGAAGACTCAGCCTTTCCAATGTTGATGTCACAATAAGGGTTACGCGCGCCGCCAGCGAATGGCTGGTTCAATCGGATTTGGGCAGCGGCTGGCAAACTGAAGGTACAGCCGCTTTTGATTGGGGCACACCTTCTGTCAGCTTTGGTTGGGTATGTAAGTACACCATCACACGTGCCGATAAATTCTTTCTTGATGATATTGAGGTAAGTGGCCAACCATTTTCTGACAAAACACCTCCGGAAATCACAAATTTTGAGCTCATTAATGGCTCATCTATGCAGCTCACATTTAACGAGGCCCTGGCTTCTGCGAGCCTCACTGTTGATAACTTCCTGCTGAAACTGTCACAACGCCGGCCAGCAGCATTTAGTTATGATGAGGCAAATAATACCATCACATTAACCTTTGTGCCTCCTTTGAATGACAGCAGCAATGAACAGCTCATTGTATCTGGCATAAAAGATGCAAATGGCAACTCCATGGTCGAAACGAGCTTTACTTTTGATTACGAGCTCACGCAAGCTACCGCTATTGAACTACTTGATGCACAAACACTAAATCTATCGTTTTCAAAACCGGTCCCTCTCGCTAGCTTTCAATCAACCACCCTATTGCTGGAAACTTCTCCACTCATAATTGAAAACATCACCACCGCTGATGAGCAAGAGTTTACACTTACTTTTTCGAATCAACTCAACGAAGGGCAGAGCTACCAGCTGACCATCGAAGGGTTGACAGATGCGATTGGCGATACCTTATCGCTTATTGAAGCAGAGCTCATGTACTATCATCCCAAACGCTTCGACATTGTTTTTAATGAATGGATGGCCGACCCAACGCCCCCAATGGACCTCCCGGAAATAGAGTATATTGAATTATTTAATACAACCTCCTTCGACATTTCACTTGGCAACTGGCAACTGCTTATTAACGATCGCCTGGTAGAGCTTCCGGATTCGAGTGTGGCTCCTCAGTCCTTTATCTGTTTAATAGATGCCGCAGACGCATCGAAATGGGAACACCGGCTGCCCACAGTGATGGTAAACAACATGCCTGCCTTAAACAACTCAGGCTTTGACATGGTGCTGAGGAATAAACAAACAGCCATCATAGACGCTTACAGATACAAGCCCACACATGTTAATGGTGAACCATTTAAGCGCGATGGCGGATGGTCTGTAGAACGTATTGACCCCTTTAACTTAAGTAACGAAGTGACGAATTTTAACTGGTGCATGGATTTAAGTGGCGGCACACCAGGTGCCATCAACTCAACGAATCAAAACAACCAGGACAATGAAGCCCCTCGAATAGATAAAATCGAGGTGGTGAATCCACAAACCCTGAGCATCACCTTTAGCGAGACAATGCTACTCACCGACAATACACCAATAGAAATCAGTCCGGCCGTGAGCCTTTCCCACCAAAGCTTCGACTCTGTGTTTCTCCAGCAATTGAATCTTCATTTTTCAGAGGAGTTATCCATCAATGTGCCCTATCTGATTGAAGAGATGGCCATCACCGATCTGAGTAATCATCCAATAGACTTAACTGCCCCTTTAGCATTTGGCCTGGCTGATTCACTGGAAAGCGGGGACCTTCTCATCAACGAAGTGCTATTTAATCCATACCCTGAAGGCAGCGACTTTGTGGAGCTATATAATCGGTCTGACAAAATAATCCAGTTGGCAGATGTTTATTTTGCGGATGTGGAAAATAACAACATTGAAGTGCTTCACCAAGTGTCCAAGCCATTCCTGCTCTTTCCGCACTCCTATGTGGCCATATCAATTGACATTGAGTCCATAAAGGCACTCTATCGCGTTACGGATGAAAGCACACTCATTCGAACAGGCCAACTACCTGCCTATCCGGATGATGAAGGTCAAGTTGTTATCTGCAATAAGTATGGCCAAATACTTGATATGCTTAGCTATAACGAAAAAATGCACTTCGACCTACTTAAGGATAAAGAAGGCATAGCACTTGAACGATTATCATGGGAGCGGCCTACACATGAACTAAGTAACTGGCATTCGGCGGCATCTACGGCAGGCTTTGCCACACCTGGCTATCTGAACTCCCAACAAACACTAGGCACACACCCGAATGAAGGAGGCATTACATTAGCTCCTGAAGTATTTACACCCAATGGCGATGGCATTGATGACCGTTTGCAGATATTTTATACCAGCCCCCAAGCGGGGACAGCCATGTCCATTCGTATATTTGATGCAACCGGGAAGGAAGTAAGATACCTTGTCAACAATGCCACCTTGTCTGGCGAAGGCTATTTTATTTGGGACGGCTTAAACGAAAACAGAGCAGCCCTTCAACCAGGAATTTACATTGTTTTTTGTCAGCAAATAAGCCCTGATGGTAAAGTAGTTGAACACAAATTAACGTGCGTCATCAGCCAGCAAACCAATAATTAAAGAACCCTGTCAAGAGGCCGTACAGCCGGAAATTCGTATTTTCATGCTTTTTTACGACTCAAATTGCGTTTTAAATGAACAGACAGGAAAGACTTAAGTATTGTAAAGCATGTGCACATCAAAAAATCGATCAACAAAGAGGAATCGTATGTAGTTTAACCAATGCCCCAGCTGAGTTTGAGGTGGCCTGCACCACCTATAAGGAAGATCCTGAATTAAAACATAAAATGGAAATGGAGACGATTCGCCAGCAGCTTTACCTAAACGAGGCTGACAAAGGCAAGCGTTTCGTCAACAACCTGATCGATGGTATCTTTTGCTACATCTTTATGTTTTTTATAGCGATAGCAATTGGCATCTTTGTAGGTGTTTTCTCCCCAGAATCAGCAGCTACATTCGAAAACAATACAGGGTTTGAATATTTCTTGATCTTTATCTCCACCTTAACCTATTACGTCACGCTTGAAGCAGCAACAGGGCGTACCCTGGGCAAGATGATTACTAAAACAAAAGTAATTGACAGGCATGGAAATAAGCCTAATTTCAACACCATTCTATTAAGAACTCTATGCCGCTTCGTTCCGTTTAATGCATTATCATTCTTATTTGCCGATAGGGGCTGGCACGATGCATGGAGCCAAACAAAAGTCGTAGAAAGCCGTTAACAGCAAGGAGTAAGGCTTTTAAAAACGCACTATAAACCGATAGCCCCTAGCGGGCAAGCAATAAGAAACAAAAATTTATGAGCTGGATTTATTTGATTTTGGCTGGCCTTTTTGAAATTGGTTGGCCCTTAGGACTAAAACTTTCACAAACCATGTCGTCGAAATTCATCGGTGTATCCATGGCCGTAGTATGCATGGCGGTGAGTGGTACCTTTCTGTGGCTGGCACAAAGAACCATACCAATCGGAACAGCTTATGCCGTGTGGACCGGAATAGGCGCAGTTGGCACATTGCTCATCGGCATTCTCTTTTTTGGCGACTCTGCCAGTATTGGCCGCCTGCTCTCTGCCCTCTTAATCGTTGTGGGCATTGTTGGCCTCAAACTAGCTCATTAAATAGGTGATCGAGTCAGAAACACGAAAGCACAAAGAACTTGAATAGGCTAATTCCTTTAAAGTCTTTGCTTATCAACATCTTTGTGCCTTTGCTTAGATGAACTCCATATCGAACAGTTACCAGCAGCTGTCCTCCATTTTAAAAAAAAGGGATGCTTTGACGACCAACATCTCAACAGCTATTGGCTACCACCTCTCCCAGTGAATGGTCGTTTCGTCCCATTTATCCTTTGGCTGGTCAACTCCCGTTGGATGGCCCACGGCAATCACATTAAGCGGAATGGCTGTTTCTGGTATCTTTAATAAGCCAGTAACCGTTTCAATGCGCTCCTGACGGGGATGTACACCTGTCCATACGGCACCGAGACCCATGCTTTCGGCTGCCAGCAATATATTTTGCGTAGCTGCCGAGCAGTCCTGAATCCAGTATTGCTGAGCGTCACCATCGAGCGTTTTAGTTAAATCTCCACATACCACTATGGCCGCTGTAGCCTGTTGCAGCATTTTAGCATACGGCAAATTAGCAGCCAGGCTATCGAGTAAGGCCCGCTCGCGCACCACCACAAATGCCCACGGCCGCTTATCCATAGCTGTTGGCGCTGCCATGCCTGCTCTTAACAACTCATTCAGTTGCTCCTCTGCAACGAGCTCAGAAGTATAGTGCCTTACGCTTTTACGGTTGTAGATGGTCGCCAGTGTTGGGTTGGGGTGTATTGATGGCTGCATACTTGGTTCCATATCGTCTTTAAATACTTTGTAAATATCCCAGGGCTTAGCCAGGGGCTGCCCATAGCCATAATAATACGACTGACTGTAAATAACGGGTTGCATCCGTTCAATGTCAATATGCCCATTGGCTTTTATCAACTGAGCATCCACCTTGGTATCGATAATTTTTCCAACAAACTGCGTGTGCGACCCTAAATCAATTGTTTCTGTTACCTCACATTCAATCACAATAGGAAATTCGCCGATATAGGGCGCATTAACGTGGGTGCCCTGAACGGCTGTCAACCCCAGCTTTTTAAATTTATCTTCGTCATATCCCGACACATGGCCGGCATAGTCCATGTGCGCCACATATTTAGCCGACGGCACATTGATGGTAAAAGCCTTAGTGGCCATAATATTTTCATAGCTTTTGCGCGTAGCACGTATGGAAACACCGACACTCATAGGGTCTGAATTAACAATACCTGCCCAGGCTGCCGTCATGATATTAGGCGTTCCGTCAGCAGCATAGGACCCTATCACCAAAGCCGGCTTGGGCATGATGTGCCCTTTAGCACCCACAGAACGCTTTTCTGTTTTAAGCGTATCCGTTGCTGGTAAAGGTTTTTTCGAACTCGCTGCCGTTACAGTTGGTGCAGGGGTTTGCTGCGTACTTAACTGATAAACCAGCACCACGATAATGGCTGCCAGAAAGACATTGAGGATGGTTGATTTATTTTGCATAGTAGTTATGATTTACGTTTTTTGTGCATTGCAGGTATAGTATTTAATAAACAGCCGGTTGGACATACCTGACACCAGGGCCGGTGAAAAAATAAAGACAAGAAAACAATTAGGCCACCTGCAACCAACAGCCAAACCGAAGCCACCCGATACGAAAACGCCATAAAGGGCTCCAGGTGAGCCAGGGGCAAGCTATAGCCTATAATTAATCCGGCACCAATGAGGCTCAGGTAGATGAGACGGACTTTTAAAACGGATACATTTAGCTTTAAGGCCCGTTTTTTAAATGGTGATACACGTCCGGCGATGATCTGTAAGGCTCCCATTGGGCACAGATAAGTGCAATAATAATTTTTGTATCCCCTAACAGCCAACACTAACGAAAGCAATAAAATAACGATGAGCTCCCAGTTGCTTTGCCAGGACAGGTTACTGGTGAGCCAGGCGTGAAACAGCTCCAGCGACAGCAATTTATTTAACCACAAGCCCATGACCAAAACAACGCCACCCAAATAATAGATGTAGAATTTTCTGAAACGTTTCCCGAATACCATGCTCAAAGAAAACAGCAGGAGAAGTAACATAAAACCCAATTGAACCAACCTCATCGCTGAGATAGTCAGGCCGCTGTGGGGGGTATTCAAGTACTGATCAACCGTGCCACGAAAGGTACGAATGATGGCCTGACTGCTTTTGGTTGCCCCACTCACTGCATCCACCTCAACCCCCGATAGCAAGGTGTCAACCGGCAGTTGGTTCCAGCGCTCCAATAGCCCTTGCCGTTGAAGGTGCTTAATAAACGGAGTGGTTTCATGGTGCTTAAGCAACTCGGTAGCCAACACCTCTTTTTGAGGATTCAGAGCAATGAATAATGGTACAGCACCGCCATAGCCCTGATAGCTTACTGAAAAATCGGAAGACACTAAAACGTAGCCCAGCAATTTCTCGGCCCGATTATAAACAGACAGACTGTTATCCGTCTCTTTTTCATAATCGGTCGCTTCCGGAAATACTTTTTGAAGATCTGTTAGTGTGTAAAGAGGAGCCTCGCTGGGCTTTAGCCACTCAAAGGTGGCCCCTCCGCGGATGGCTACTGCCAGCAGCAGCAACCCAATAATAAGAACATTGTAAATACTTGTTTGCCGTTTATCACCATTCATTCTGTCGTAATTTTTTTTAAAAAAGCGAAAATAACTGAAGCCCGCCTACCATACAAATGTATCCTGTTAACAAGATGTGAAAATACAGGGTATGTAAAGAAAAAGGGAGATTGCTCGGCAATCTCCCTCTTTAGCTATAAATTAACCATATTTTTAGTGGCTCATTGAAGGCGGCAGTTGTGTAGTGCCCCACTCTTTATTTGGTTCAGCTCCCATAAGCAGATGCAGTTCACCTCCTTGCATCAGCTCCGAATGGGTAAACCAGGAGCGTTCTAAAGGCTTACCATTGAGGCTTGCGCGCTGAATAAAAATATTATCCGGAGAATTATTTTCAGCAACAATGGTAAAGGACTTACCATTGGCCAACTCAATGCTCGACTCGTCGAACAATGGGGTGCCAAGAATGTAATGACCATCAGCCGGATTCACCGGATAGAAACCCATTGAACTCAACACATACCAGGCCGACATTTGCCCGCAGTCTTCATTACCACATAAGCCATCCACCTTAGTAGTGTACATGGTACGCATAATTTCGTTGGTCCGTTCAGCTGTTTTCCAGGGCATGCCAATGTAGTTGTAGGCATACGCAACATGATGACTCGGTTCGTTTCCGTGTGCGTATTGACCAATCAGACCACTAATATCAGGCGAGGCATGCTCTCCTTTTACTTCGGCATCAATGGTGAACAAAGAATCGAGCTTGGTAACAAAATTTTGTGTGCCCCCGTGAAGTTTAACCAGGCCACGAATATCGTGTGGTGCAAACCAGGAATACTGCCAGGCGTTCCCCTCCACGTATTCATCATTTCGGTGCGACGAGAACAGCGGATCAAATTCCTTTTTCCATTCGCCATTCGCCAGTTTTCCGCGCATAAAACCTGTTGATGCATCAAAATGATTTTTATAATATCCGGCACGCTTGATAAACGTATTATATACCTCATCGTTACCCAAAGACTTCGCCATTTGAGCAATACACCAATCATCATAAGCATATTCCAGTGCTTTTGATACTGATTCATTTTCTAAATCAGCAGGGATATAGCCATACTCACGGTAATATTTAAGGCCTTCAACATTAGTCATAGCACTGGCCACCATAGCCTCCAGCAACTCATTGCCGTCAATATCTTTAACCAGACCTTTTTGCCAGGCATCTGCAATAACCGGAATAGCATGGTAGCCAATCATACAGCCCGTTTCGTTACCAACTAACTCCCACACTGGCAGTAGCCCACTTTCGCGGTAGATGGCCATAAAAGAATGTATGAAATCGTGAACCAAATCTTCCTGGGTAATGGTAAATAACGGGTGACTTGCCCTAAAGGTATCCCACAAAGAAAAAACAGTGTAACGCTCAAATCCTTCTGCCTTATTAATTTCACCGTTCAAGCCTTTGTATTCGCCATTATGATCTGAGTGCACATAAGGGGCAATCATACTGTGATAAAAAGCGGTATAGAATATTGTTTTCACATCCTCCTCGGGCGATTTAACTTTAATTTTTCGCAGCTCTTTTTCCCAGTGGTCAGAAGCAGCCTGACGCTGATCTTCAAAATTCCAGTGCGGCACTTCATTTTCAATACTTTTGAGTGCACCATCGATGCTTGCTGACGATAAGCCAACCTTAAGCTGAACAGGACCATCACTTCTGTTGGCAAAGCTCAGGACCCCTCTAACATCTGTGCCGGCCAGTTCGTTTTGTGCCATTACCTCTCCGCCATTTACAACTCTAAACTCAGTGACTGGCTGATTGGTTTCAATCACAAAATAGAGCCATTGCTCGTTGGCCCAGCCCGATGACTTGCGGTAACCAACAAAACGTGTATCACTTTCCTGCTTAATATACGTATCTACCGGGCGATCCCAGTTAATAGCGTGGCCCAAATCCACAATTACCGATTGCTGTTGGCCATCCGTGAAGTGATACTGGTGGAAGCCTACCCTTCGGGAAGCTGTCAGCTCAGCTTTGATCCCCTTATCCAGTAGATCAACCATGTAATAGCCAGGCTGTGCCACTTCGCTTTCATGCTGATAAGAGGCTTTGTAATTCTGAAGAAAGTTTTTCCCGCCTGCGGTAGTATCTGAAACAATCTGTTGGTTGGTTGGCAGAATGAGCAAATCCGCTAAATCGCCAATACCTGTTCCACTTAAGCACATATGTGCAAAACCAACTAACTCGGTTGATGAAGTATGATAGCCCGACACCCAGTCCCAACCACTCACTCCATTGACCGGGCTCAACTGTACCATGCCAAAAGGCGTTGTTGCACCAGGAAATACATGACCATGAGCTCCGGTACCGATGAAAGGATCAACATAATCGGTTAAATGGGGCTCGGTCTTATATGGCCGACATGACAACAGGATTGTCACAGCCATTAAACCAAATAAAATTTTTGCCTTCATGTTTGCTTATTTAATATCTAAAACATTCTAACCAAACAGAAGTTGAAGTTGGAAAGGGTATACTGAAAATATACCCTTTTAGTCGTTATTGTTCTACCTGCTCAAGCTCTTTCCAAACAACAGCACTGGCTCCCAACACTGCTATTTTAGCTCCATCCAATTGCGAGGGTAACAATTCTACCTTATTGCTGTACAAGAAACACATGTTTTCTTCCATGTGCTTTTTGGTTGGCTGAAAGATGTAATCACCGGCCTGAGCCAATCCACCAAACAAGAACACTGCCTCAGGACTTGAGAAAGCTACAAAGTCAGCAATGGCACGTCCGAGCATTTCGCCCGTCTGCTCAAAAGCTTCCAGAGCCAGGGCATCACCTTTTACAGCCGCATCATACACCATTTTAGAGGTGAATTGACCAGAAGGCACTTTGCGCAGTTCACTTGGTATTTTGGTCGTTGCTGTTAGCTCCGAAACGGTTCTGCAAATTCCAGTGGCCGAAGCGTAAGTTTCCAAACAACCTTTACGTCCACAGCCACACTCTCTGCCATTACGCTCAGTAATCACATGACCGAGCTCGCCTGCAAAGCCATCGTGACCTAACACCAACTCATTATTCACCACAATACCACTTCCTACACCGGTTCCAAGTGTGAGCATGATAAAGTTACTCATCCCTTTGGCACCGCCATACATCATTTCCCCAACGGCAGCAGAATTAGCATCGTTAGTTAACACAATAGCCGGATAGTCGTAATACTCCTTCAACAACTCAACAAAAGGAACCACTTCGCCCCATCCCAGGTTAGAAGCGCCAACGATTTCGCCAGTATAGTAGTTACTGCTTGGTGCTCCAACACCAATTCCCATTACTTCAACTTCTTCTTCAAGTTCAAATACCGTCTCATTGATTTTTGCACAAAGTACATCCAGGTAGTTTTTTATATCGGTATTCGTAAGTGTTGGAGTTGCTGCTTCGGCTAACAGATTACCTGCGCGATCCACGACTCCAATCACCGTATTTGTTCCTCCAATATCAATACCGATAGCTACTTCTTTTTTCATTACCTTAATAATTTTAAGTTTCTAGTTAAACACATGTTGTTTTTGGTTGAAGAGCAACTAAACAGAGACTTCCCTCCCTATTTGCCCGCCTAAAGATAAAACTTAATCAGCATCCAACTAACAAGTAACACAATTAAACCTGAATCAATTCGACACTTACAACATTGCGTATTGAAGAATCTATCACTTCAAATGTATATAATAAAGAAAAGTAAAAGGATACCAGTCAAAACCAAACGGACCGAATTGATTGACTTTCGCCGTAATTTGAACAAAAGACCACCAGAGCTCTGTAAAAAAGCGATGTAAGTCCACTAAAACATCTTGTTTCCAAAGAGTCCCTTTTGGCGCCCCTGCCGTTTACCAAAATAGTAACTGACATCCACAAGTGGCAATATCCCAACAGAATTCGTACCCGTGTAGTTAGCCAACGAGAGTGCATAACCTAAAGAAATTGACAGTTTAGGAAGCACGAGTGCTTGTAATTCGGCCCGATGCTCTATGGCCCCATTACCACTAAAATTTCCCCTGAAATAGTGCAGATCTGCACCCAGCTGAAACATTGGTGTCATCTGCCAGTCAACCCGGGCCCTAAGATAGGCTGTATAACCAGAACCGGTAAGCGCCGGGCTGCGGTTGGTAAGAAAATGTTTTTGCATCTCTGTTAAATCAGAGTCGCCCAAAGGAACTCCAAAATCAAGTCCTATCCCACCCGTAAATATAATGTATGGTTTAGCCCGGCCACAGCTACCATCATTCATAATTAAGCGGGAAACCACCAATTCGTTATTCATGGAGAGAATAATCGGAATATGATTGGCATTATCAACAATAGAGGGATAATCCCTTTTATTGAACCAGCGCAAACCAGGTGTTGCAGAGTATAAGCCGTGTTTGCTGGCTACGTACCAGGTTTCGTTTCGCCATCTTTTTTTCAGGGAAATATTAGGCATCCAATAATTCAGTAAGAGGTATGAGGATAACTCCAGGCCGGGTTTCAAACCATAGCGGGAAGCCTTCATCAAACTAATGTTTCCGGCTCCATCATATACTGTATTGGCGGCTCCACTGTGCCAAAGTAAATCATCACGTCTATCAATTTGCTTCGCGCCCATTTTCTGGAGAGGGTTAAACGCATTGACCTCTTCGTTTTCGTCGATGCTGCCCGGCTCCTTTTGAACCTCCTTGTCTGAACTCGCTTTTTTTCGCTTGCGCGGCTTCTCTTCTTGAGCAGATGCATGCGCCAATGAGAGGCAAAAAATTATTAATAGAATACTTTTTAAAAGTTTAAGCATTTCTGGTTTGAGTTAATCTTTCTGCTAAGAAAACCGTTTTATTGAAATACATACAGAATAATCGATTACTGAACATATTTCTTTGATGAACATCAAAAAGCTGAGTATTTATTTTTTCAACAATAAATACTTAAGAAACTTTTAACATGCCTAAAGTTTCTTAAGAGTATAAAGTTTCTTACATTTGCATTATGGAAGAAAAACGTTTGGAAATAACACAAGGTGCTCTTAAACTATTTTGCCAGTATGGCATCAAGAGTGTGAGCATGGATGACATAGCCCGGGAATTAGGCATGTCCAAGAAAACGCTCTATCAATCGATTAATGATAAACACCAATTGGTAGAAGATGCGTTACAAATAGCTTTTAACCAAGACATAGAACTGCTCTCCATATTTAAGCAGGAAGGCCTGAATGCCATTGAGCAGTTTCTAAAGTTCAGAAACATGATGGAGCCACATATCGGACAGTACCATCCTACCATCATTTATGATTTAAAAAAATACTATCCGGCTCTATTAAACGACTTTAAAGAAAAACAGAAAGAATATATCCTTGATGCCTACACTTCCAATATCCGGCAGGGTAAAAAAGAAGGTTTCTACCACGAAGACATCAATGAAAATGTAATTGCCCGCCTTTTGCTCGCTCATCACATCTACACGTTTGATGATACAAACGGTCTGTTCACAGCCATCGAACTGCGGGATATGGAGCTATTCAGTGAAGTGTTTAAATACCACTTCAGAGGGATTTGCACCGAGAAAGGACTGCAAGAAGTAGAACGCCTATTCTGTGATTAATCAAAGCAAAACAAATTAACACACAACTATGAGAAACAAATTAACAAGTGCACTGCTCCTACTCATGACCCTGAGCGGAACAGTTGCCAGTCAGACTGATGGCGATTCCCTGGCCTTTACACTTCAAGAGGCCATGGAGTACGCTACAGAAAATGCCTTCGAGAGTAAAAGCGCAAGCTATGACATTGAAGCCGCGGAAAGAAAGGTATGGGAGTACATTGCCATCGGACTTCCACAAGTGAAAGCTGAAGCGCAAATTACAGATAACCTGTCGATACAGGAAAATGTAATCACTCTGACGCCCGAAGACGGCTCGGAACCAATGCGCTTAAAAACACAGTTTGGCCAGCAATACAATTGGAATGCAACAGGTAATGTCAATCAGCTCATTTTTGACGGATCGTACCTGCTGGGTATCAAAGCCAGCAAAATATACGTGGACATCAGCGAAAAGAACAGAACCAAAACGCAGATTGATGTTCGCCAATCGGTGGCCGAAGCCTATTATGTGGCGCTGGTTGCGAAAAAAAACCTGGAAACTTTTAAAAAGAACCTGGAGGTGAATGAGCAAACCCTCAAAGAAACGCAGGCCTATTACAACAATGGATTCAGAGAACTGACGGATGTCGATCAGCTTAGGCTGATGGTGAACAATTCGCGTAACCTGGTGCTGGATGCAGAACGGCAGCTAACCATTGCTGAAGCTGTACTGAAGTACTCAATGGGGCTAAGCATTAGCACGCCCATTAAGCTTAGCGATAATATAGATTTTTTATTGACTCCGGTGGAAGTCTATACCCCCGACTCCAAAAGCTTCGATGTTACCAGCCACATTGACTACTCGATACTGGCCACTCAGGAACAAGCTCAAAAAACAATCATAAAAAATGAACAGGTCCAATATCTTCCTAAAATAAATGCCTTCTACAACATCAGCTATATTGAGTTTGGTGATGAATTTAGTGACATGGACAATACCAACTCACAAATGATTGGCCTCTCATTAAGCGTTCCCATATTTACCTCGGGCATGCGCCACGCCAAAGTAAAGCAGGAAAAAATCAACTACCTGAAATTGCAGAATGAAATGCGCCAGGCTGAAGAAGGCTTAAAGCAGCAGCTGATGGTTGCAGAATCGAATTTTAAAAATGCAAGAGCTACCTACCTAAACGATAAGGACGGCGAAGCAATAGCCTACCGAATTTATGATCGCACCCGTATTAAATTCACCAAAGGCCTTGCATCGAGCACCGAACTATCGCAAAACGAAGGGCAGTATATCCAGTCGCAGATAAGCTATATCCAATCAACACTCAACCTGCTGGATTCGCATATTAAGTATATGAAAGCCATTAACCAACTGTAAAGCGTAAAAAGCATCAACTTTTATCAAAATCAAACACCATGAAAAAATTATTAATATTTCCACTTATAGCTCTTTTAGTCGCCTGCTCAGCCAAGCAAGGAGATGAAGCCCGTCAAATGAAAGAAGAGCAGCTGAATGAGTACAAACAGGAACTGAGCGGTTTGAAGAAAAAAATTGCCAAGCTGGAAAAAGACTTAGCGAAAGATAAAAAAGATGGGGCCATAAATGTAGTTGCCAGCTCCATTGAACCCCGGCTCTATGAGCATTTTGTTGATGTAACCGGCAAAGTGGAGGCAGACAAAAATATCATCATCAGCCCCGAAGCAGCCGGTAAAATTGTTTCAATTGAAGTGAAAGAAGGCGACCGCGTACGAAAAGGTACCGTTTTGGCACGGCTCAACACAGAAATGACCCAACGTTCTCTGGCACAAATTGAGATTAATCTGAAGCTGGCCACCACCACTTTCGAACGCCAAGCAGACCTGTGGGAGCAAAACATTGGTTCAGAAATGGAATATCTGCAGGCCAAATCGAATATGGAAGCGCTGCAACAGCAGAAAGAGGCATTGGAAGCACAACTGGACTTAGCAACACTGAGAGCGCCAATTAACGGAGTGGTTGATGAAGTGATTCAAAAAAGAGGCGAGATGGCCGGGCCTCAACTGCCCTTTGCCCGTTTGGTTAATATTGACCAGGTATATATAAGCGCCGATGTTTCCGAAATATATCTGCAAGAGGTAAAAGCCGGTGATAAAGTGGCGGTAGAGTTTCCGGTGATCAACAAACAGATGGATACCGAAATATTCCGGACCTCAGCGGTTATTGATCCAGGTAGTCGAACCTTCCGCGTTCGCATTAATCTATCTAACAAAACCAATGACATTAAGCCCAATATGCTGGCCGTATTAAAGCTGCGAACCTTTGCTGCCGAAAAGGCCATTGTTGTACCTTCTATACTGGTGAAGAAAGATTTTAGTGGCGAATTTATTTTTGTGGTGGAAGAGACGGAAGGCCAACTACTCGCCAAAAAACGCTACATCAAAACCGGCATTAAAGACAATAATAACACCTTGGTTTTGAGCGGCATTGAACCTGGCGACCAAATCATTACCAAAGGTTATGCACAGGTGGTTGACGGCTCTGCAATTTCTATTTAACCAAGCCCAAATCTAAATACAAATGCAAACAGAGAAAAAATATAAAGAGAAAGTGTCCACGCGAAAGTTTAAACCCACTTTTCTGGCACTCGACAATAAAAACACCATCTACATCCTCACCTTCTTTCTGATTATAGCCGGATGGATGGGCTATAATTCGATGCAGCGCGAACAATTCCCCGAAATTGTAGTGCCGTATATTTCGGTGAGCACACCGCATCCGGGCAACAGTCCGCTGGACATCGAAAACCTGATTACCCGCCCACTGGAAAAAGAGCTGAAAGACCTCAACGGTGTTAAAAAAATGTCGTCCAACTCGTTTCAGGACATGAGCCTCATTATTGTTGAGTTTGAGGCAGATGTTTCGGTTGAGCAGGCTAAACTCGATGTGAAAGACAAGGTTGACAAAGCACTTAGCGAGCTGCCCGACGACTTAATGGACGATCCAATTGTTGATGACATCGACTTTTCCGAATTCCCGGTACTGAACATTAACCTCTCGGGCGACTACAGTATTTACGAGTTAAAAAAGTTTGCCGAAGGGCTGCAGGATGAATTCGAAACCTTACGCGAAGTGCGCGAAGCCGACATTAGAGGAGTGGATGAACGGGAGATTAAGATTCACGCTGACCCACACCGCATGGCGGCCTACGACCTTACTTTTGAAGACATCGAATACGCCATTGCTACTGAAAACTTTACGGTGGGCGCCGGAGAAGTTAAAGTAGACGGAACGCGTCGCTCAATTCGCATCCAGGCCGACTATAAAAACATGGATGAGATCCGGAATACCATTGTGAAAGAGGTTGACGGACGCGCCGTTTACATCAAAGATGTGGCGGTCGTAATTGATGGTTTTGAAGAACAAAGTACCATTTCCCGTTTGGACCATAAATCGGTGGTAACCCTGTCGATTGTTAAAAAAAGCGGACAAAACCTGTTGGACGCCACCGACAAAATATTGACCATTATTAAGCAAAAGCAGGAAAGTGAAACCCTGCCGGCCGACTTAACAGTTACCGTTACTGATGATCAATCGGTATTTGTAAGAGACCAGATAAGCAACCTGGAGAATAGTATCCTACTCGGGATGATATTTGTGATGATTGTACTATACATGTTTCTCGGATTGCGTAATGCTATTTTCTCAGGCCTGGCCATTCCAATGTCCATGATCATCTCCATGATGGTTTTAAAACAAATCGGATACACCATTAATACAATGGTGCTATTCAGCTTGGTTTTAGCATTGGGTATGCTGGTGGATAATGCCATTGTGGTTATTGAAAATGTGTACCGCATGATGGAGCATGGTGTAAAACCGGAGAAAGCTGTGAAAAACGGAACCAGCGAAATTGCGATACCCATTATTTCATCAACGGCCACGACCCTGGCAGCCTTCTTTCCCCTGGTTTTCTGGCCAGGTATCGTGGGTAAATTTATGAGTTACCTGCCCATTACCCTCATAATTGTGCTGGCGTCCTCATTATTTGTAGCCCTAGTTCTTAACCCGGTTTTTGCCTCACGGTTTATGAAACTGGAAGATATCCGCCAGCAAAAAAGCTTCAAGAAGTACTTTATCGTAACTGGTGCTTTAGCGGCTCTGGGCGTTCTCGCCTATTTCTCAGGCAGCATATTGGCGGGCAACCTATTGATCTTACCATTGCTCATCACAGCTCTCAATAAATACATTCTCAAACCATCTGCCATCAAGTTTCAATACACGTTTTTGCCCATCCTCGAAAACATGTATGAGAATACCCTCCGAAAGGCCTTGGGCAGACGAACCAGCAAATGGCTGCTGGTCGGTTCTATTGGTTTATTTTTCTTCTCATTATTCTTTTTTAGAATGATGCAGCCAAATGTATATTTCTTTCCTGAAAATGAACCACGAACCATCTATGTTACGATGGAGCTGCCATTGGGCACCGATATTGGAGTAACTGACGAAGTAACGCAAAATGCTGAGGAAATTCTATACTCGACACTCGAGCCATACATGGATATAGTTAAGTCTGTTGGAGTCAGTGTGGGTACGGGCAAAGGTGGACTATTTGAGTCGGGCCGCTCGCCTAATAAGTCACTTACCACCATCACCTTTCTCGATTTTCAGTACCGCCAGGGACACAGCACCCGCGAAATTATGTCGAAACTGTCCAAAGCCTTCGATGGATTTATCGGTGCTAAAGTATTTATTGAAAAAGAGGAAAACGGGCCACCGGTTGGTAAACCTATTAATATTGAGGTGGCAGGCGATGATTACAATAAGTTGATTGCGGTAAGTGAAGATATCAAACGGGTGATTGATGAGGATCACATTCTCGGCATTGAAAATCTGGAAATGGATTTAAACACCAATAAACCTGAGATGCAGCTTTTTATCGATCGCGACAAAGTGCGACGCATGGGCCTATCAACTCAGGCGGTTGCCATGGCGCTACGGACTTCATTATACGGTAAAGAAATCAGTAAATATAAAGATGGTGAAGACGAGTATGACATTATGCTCCGACTTCAGGACCAGTACCGCTACGATGTGTCCACCCTGATGAATCAAAAGATGAAAGTGGATAAAAATGGTGTTATAAGCCTCATCCCTATCTCGGCGGTGGCGAGCTATGAGTATGCCTCGACCTACGAAAAAATCATCCGCATCGATAACACAAGGGTCATTACACTCACTTCAAACGTTGTGGAAGGTTACAATGCCAACACGATTAATGCGCGCATCAAGCAAGTGCTATCTGATTACCCAATGCCGGCCAACTACAACTGGAAGATGACTGGCGAACAGGAAAGCCAACAGGAAACATCGGACTTTCTGGTGGGAGCTTTGCTATTTGCATTGGCCTTGATTGCCATGATACTGATTACCCAATTTAACTCGGGAGCCAAGCCTCTTATCATTATTGGCACTGTAGGCTTAAGCACCATTGGTGTATTTATGGGCCTGGGCACTTTCCAAATGGACTTCATCATATTAATGACAGGGGTTGGAATTGTGTCGCTGGCCGGTATTGTGGTGAATAATGGCATCGTACTGATTGATTACATCGATTTGGTTAGAGGTCAGGTGAAAGAGCAACAAGGCCTTGGCGAACATGGTCGACTCTCCCGCCAAGATGAAGTGGATGCCATTGTACGGGCCGGTAAAACACGTTTACGCCCCGTATTACTTACAGCCATCACCACGGTTTTGGGCTTAATACCAATGGCAATCGGTCTGAACTTTGATTTCCTAAGCCTGTTCTCAGAGCTCGATCCAAAAATCTATTTTGGTGGTGACAATGCCGACTTCTGGTCCCCAATGGCGTGGACAGTAATATTTGGATTGAGTACCTCAACGGTCTTAACCCTGATTATGGCACCGGTGATGTATAACCTGGCTGTTAGGGTCAGAAACTTCTTCTCTCGTCCTCCAGAGCCAGGCGCAGTCGATAAGTGAAATTATAAATACAAGCAATAACTGTTTCAACGGCCCTCCTCGGAGGGTCGTTTTTTTATGAATAAACCCAAAAGAATAATGTTGACACTTCGAACACCTATCAGTTCAAACAATATGGTAATAACTATTATTTAATGGTATGATTTGTTTATTTGTTTTTATTTAACAATTTTTACGATAGTTTCAGAATATAAATAAACGCCCACCTCCAACTAAACCTTTAAAATTGCCCATTGATGCAAGATGCCATCTGCCATATCACCTTATCAGAGTCAGAGCTTGACCAAGCATCTACCAAATCTCAAATTATACCTATTGAGAAACACTTGGTAATGAAAATGCAGAATGGAAACAGCGAGGCATTTAATCATCTTTTTGACCTCTACAAAAACAGGGTATTTTCGTTTATTAAAGGCTTAATTAACAACAACAGTGATACTGAAGAGTTAACTCAAGAAGTGTTTGTTAAGATTTGGACCAACCGAATGAGTTTCAATCCTGAACTATCAGTCAACTCCTTTATTTATACCATTGCTCGTAACACTGTATACGATTTTTTAAGAAAAAAGCTCTCCCATAAAAAATACATCGAATTACTGACTGATGATTTATCTTCCGACAACTCCTTATTAGATTACATATACTATAACGACGCCAGTAAACTTATTCAACAACTAATTGCAGAACTTCCTCCTCAAAGACGAAAAATATTTATGCTCAGCCGCTATGAAGGAAAAACCTATCGCAGCATAGCACTTGAACTTGGCATAAGTGAAAATACAGTGGATACCCAAATTAGAAAAGCACTGCAATACTTAAAAACTAAATACCCGGAAATCACCAAACTACTTATTCTTTTCTACTAATTACTACATACTGATTTACTGAATATTATCACTTTAATTAACATTTTTTTACGATGTCCTTCACGGAACTGTGACGCATAAACGTATTACCTTATTAGAATGGATAAAAAAACCTACATAGCACAACAGATCAATAATATTACTGGCAACCGGCGCCTCACCAAACAACAGCTGGAGCAGGCAGAAACCTTTATGGATTCTTTTGCTAAGAGTGATATTGATAACTACTTGAAACAACAGTGGCAAGTAGCATCTTCAACGCCTTCTGAAACCAACCTCACCTTTGAACAAATTAAACAAAAGACCAACCCTGCCAACCCAATAAAAAACTGGATAATTGGAACAGCGGCGGCGGCAATTATTGCCGGAATCCTTTACACCGGATGGATACTTACAACAATAGGGCAGCCAACGCATTTCGAACATATCGCTGATTACGTAAGTAAACAAAGCAGCTCACCTCCACCAACAGTGATGCTCGAAACTCCAAATAGTATTTACGAACTAAATAGCAACTCTATTGAGATACAGACTAATGGAATTGCCTTAAGCGGACAATCTCATAAACTGGCTCTCAATCGTCCTCACACAGAACAGAAAGACAATACCCTGCGCAAACAAAGCTGGAGTAAACTAATCATTCCCAGGGGTAAGGATTTTCATTTACAACTATCTGACGGAACGGAGGTGTGGATCAATGCCGGTTCAACATTATCTTTCCCTGATTTTTTTGATGCACAGCAACGAGTGGTTAAGCTCGACGGAGAGGCTTATTTCAAAGTAAAATCAGATGAGCAGCATCCTTTCTTTGTGGAAACTCCACATGAAACGGTATGCGTAACCGGTACTCAATTCAATATATGCACCTATTCTGACGAACCAATGAGCCGTATTACGCTAGCAGAAGGTAAAGTAAGTGTGACCATCGATAAAGAGGAGCACCACTTACTACCAGGCGAGCAACTCCAACAAACCTTTTTGTCGGGAATTATAAGAAAAGAACAAGTAGATGTTAGTTTATACACATCCTGGAAGGATGGCGTATTCGAGTTCAATGACATGACACTGAGGGAAATCAGTTTTCGGTTAAGCAAATGGTACGATGTAAAATTTCATTTCGACAATGAACAAATTGGCGAACTTCGCTTTTCGGGCATGACCAAGCACAACTATGATTTAGAATACTTTTTAAAGATAATAGCTAAAACCACTAACGTGAAATTTGAAAAAAACAACTCAGGTATCAAGGTCTCTGAGTTATAATTATCTACATTTTTAATCTAAAACTATGAAGAAACTGTTTTTATGCAGGTTCATTCCACTAACGAATGAACACTGGAAAAGGTACGCCTCATTTCGACTGGTTTTGATACTAGCAGTATTGCTATCATCAAGCCTATCTTCCTATGCCAGTAAGCAGCAAAAAGTGACATTTCAAAAAAGTAAGTTAACCATTGAAGAGGTATTTAATGAAATAAAAAACCAAACAGGGTTGACTGTTATTTACAGTAACAATCGCTTGAATAAACAAGAGCAAGTTAAACTTTCAGATTCAACATTTGAAGTTGGTGATTTATTTACTTACATATTAGAAAATAAATCCTTAACCTATGAATTTAGGGATGACTATATTATTGTTAAACCGAGCTATAACATAAATAACAAGGCTCAACCTCAACAAAGAATCAAAGGTACTGTCGTGGATGAGAAAGGGCTGGCATTACCTGGAGTTTCTATTATTTTTAAAGGCACCCAAATAGGAACTGCAACTGGACTCGATGGCGAATTCGACTTACTGGTTCCAGAAGGAAGCACAACCATTGTGGTGTCTTTCATAGGCATGGTAGCACAAGAGATTAATATTCAGAACAAAGCTGAGCTTACAATCCATCTCCAACCAGAGTCTTCTGATATTGACGAGGTAGTAGTTACAGGCTACCAGAAAGTTGACCGCAAACTTTTCACGGGATCCGCAGTGAAATTAGATGCACAAGATATTAAAATAGAAGGCGTTGCTGACGTAAGTCGTTCATTACAAGGAACAGTTGCAGGTGTTGAAATAGAAAATGTTTCAGGAACCTTTGGTACAGCACCAATTATGAGAATAAGGGGGAATGCTTCAATCTATGGTACAAACCGCCCATTAATGGTTGTGGATGGTGTAGTTATGGAAGATGCCGTAGAAATGAGTAATGAAGATTTAACCTCTGGAAATTTAACGACTCTCTTAAGTTCTCCAACAGCCGGCATCAACCCTGAAGACATTGAATCGTTTCAGGTTCTTAAGGATGCCTCGGCAACAGCACTTTATGGTGCCCGTGCTATGAATGGAGTCATTGTAATTACCACAAAAAAAGGTACTCAAGGTAAACCTGTTGTCTCCTACTCAACAAGTCTAACAGTACGTGAAAAGCCAAGATACGACCAGTTTGACATCATGACCTCTGGTGCGGAAATGGCAGTCTATCAGGAGTTGTATGAAAAAGGATGGATAGATATCGCCAGCTCAAATACCAGTTCAACCCATGGTGTTATGCAAGATATGTTCTATAAAATTGCAAATGATGAGCTTACTTGGGGGCCAAATGGTTCGTTAAACTACGATTATTTACAACGTTATGCTGATGCCAATACTGATTGGTTTGATGAGGTATTTAAAACATCAATAATACAACAGCACTCCCTAAGTATTGCACAAGGTTCTGAAAATGCAAAAATAAGAGCATCTATTGGTATAATGAATGATCCGGGTCAAACAATTGCCGATGATGTTAAAAATTATACAGCTGCAATTCGAACAGACTTTAACCTTAGTAAAAAATTCAGGCTTGGATTTAAACTATCAGGTAACATTCGTGATCAAAGAGTTGCTGCCTCTGAAAAGCGTAAGTTCAATGCCATCGATGGCCAGTACGAACGTAACTTCGATATTAATCCATTTAACTATGCACTATATACCAGTCGCAGTATAACCCCTCGTGAAGAAAATGGAAGCCTGCAATTTTTCAGACGAAACTATGCACCTTTTAATATTATTCATGAGATTGAAAATAACTCTGTTAACCTTGATGTAGCTGATTTACTATTTCAAACTGATTTTGACTATAATATCACCGATAAATTAGTTTTCAACGGGACTCTTCAAGGTAGGTGGTATTCCAGTAAGGCTGTGCAGGAAATACATGAGAACTCGAATAATGCCAACGCCTATAGAGCTGATGACCCTCTTTTTAGAGACTATAACCGATATCTATTTTCAGACGAACAAAATCCATTGGATCCTCCATATTCAGTCTTACCTAACGGGGGATTTCGAAAAACCACACAGTATGGCTTAAATTCATATATGGCCAGGTTTAGTATTAATTACAACCCCATGATTCATGAAGACCATGCTATCAACCTATTAGTGGGCCAGGAGCTAAGATACACTGACCGAACTGACGACTACAATGAAGGTTGGGGTTATGTTTATGACAAAGGTGGCTTAGTATTATCCGATCCTGATTTCATTAAGTATCTGGACTCCCGAGGAGAGGACTACTTTAGGTACCAAGAAACTTATAACCGTTTCTTTGGCGCATATGCGAATGCCGGATACTCATATAAGGGGAAATATATTATTAACGGAACCTTCAGGTACGATGGTGACAACAGAACGGGAGAATCGAGACAGGCCAGATACTTACCTACCTGGAATATAAGCGGAGCCTGGAATGTCCATGCCGAATCCTTTATGTCAAATATCAACTGGATAGATGTTTTAAAACTTAAGGCAACCTATGGTTTATCTGGTGATAACCCGGTAGGAGCCAGTGCTGCAATGCTTATCTATGGAAAAGAGCCATTACGTCCGCACATATCTGACCGTGAAACGGCTCTGTACATATCGTCATTAGAGAATAGGGAGCTCACCTTCGAAAAGTTGTACGAATTCAGCACGGGTATTGAATTCTCAGTCTTAAAAGGACGCATTTTCACTGAACTAGAATACTGGAACAGGCACTCGGTTGATCTATTAGGGTATGTTGAAACGAATGGAGTTGGCGGTGTGAGTAATAAATTAGGTAATGTTGGAGAAATGAAAATTCAAGGAGTAGACTTCACATTAAACACAACCAATATCAGAACCCACAATTTCAAATGGGACACCCAATTTAATTACAGCTATAGCACGGATGAAATTACAAAATGGTATAGCCGTGACCGCATTGGAGACGCTGTCAACCGAACAGGTGGAAATATTGAAAGCTATTCAAGGGGAGCGCTGTTCTCAATTCCATTTGCGGGATTAGATAACAATGGTATCCCTACCTTTTATGATCAAGATGGTGAAACGATTCAAAAGTTAAACCTGCAAGAACGTAATGATATCCTCAACCACATGGTATACGAAGGAACCACTACACCAAAGGCATACGGAGGTTTAACTAATGCCTTTTCCTATAAGAATATTAGCTTAAGTGTAGGTTTGGTGTTCCGTTACGGAAACAAAATTAGACTGGATGATGCATTTTATGGCAATTACTCCGACTACTCTGCACTGCCCGGCCAATTAATTAATCGTTGGCAATTCGAAGGGGACGAAACACAAACAACCATCCCCGCCATCATTACCAAACAAATGTCTCAGGCACTAGAAGATGCCGGCCTTAATCCATATCAATTGTACAATAAAAGTAATGAACGTGTAGCGGATGGAGATTTCATCCGACTCAAAAACATCAAGCTCAATTATCGATTCTCTAACCAACTATTAGCCAAAACATTTATCAAGGCTGCAGATGTCACTCTATCGGCTTATAATTTAGCTTTGCTGCATTCTGATAAAAAACTGAATGGAATCGATCCGGAATTCTATCAATCAGGAGGTATTGCAATGCCAATGGCACGAACTTATACTTTTACATTGAACTTTAAATTCTAAACTATGCTTACTAGATACAAAATATTATATATTTTGATGTGCTTTATCGTAGTAACATCATGTGACGACTACCTAAATGTAGCTCCCGATAACAGGCAAGAGCTAAAAACACTCGACAATTTACGAGAGCTGCTTGTATCATCTTATTCAGAAGCATCTTATATTTTTATTGAGTGGAAAACAGACAATGCTGTTGCCATTGCGGACAACACACAATATGATTGGATGAATGAGAATTTCCAATTTAAACCTGTCGTATCTTCTGAAAATCAGGATACTCCCACTTACCTTTGGAGTAGTAATTACACCGCTATTGCACACTCCAATCAGGTGCTAAAAACAATTGATGAAGTTGAAAACACAAATCAAGCGCTATATAATGCTATTAAAGGAGAGGCGTTAATAACAAGAGCTTATAACCATTTTATCCTTGCTAATATTTTTTGTCAGAGTTATGACAAGACAACAGCAAGTTCAGAATTAGGCATACCTTACATTATTGCCCCTGAAGTAGAGTTATTGGTTCACTACGAACGTGGCACTTTAGAACAAACATACAATCTTATTAAAAAGGATTTGGAAGCAGCTCTTCCCTTGATCAACGATAAGTTTTATGTAGGTACCGGTAAGTATCATTTTACTAAGCAAGCAGCTTACGCATTCGCTTCACGCTTTTACTTATATGTCAAAGATTATGAAAACTGCATTAAATACTCTAATCTAATCCTTGGTTCAGGGGTTCCAGCACCTGGCACCTACAGAGATATGAATGCTGTTTTTGAAGGGAATAACTTCAAAGAAATTGGTGCTCAATTTGTCGATGTTGAGGATCCTGCCAATTTACTGGTTGTTCGCAAAATGACTCTTAACGTTACGAGAGGCACAAGAGGCTATCGTTCCGACAACAACATCTTTAATGATATCTTCAATGCCAATATACAAGAAAGTGCCGACTATAGACGCCAGCCTTGGGGTGCTAGTACTGATGCCAGGTATCAACCTAAATATGGAGAACTATTTGAATATACCACAGCTACAACAGGCTATCCATACTATATCCAACCAGAATTTAGAACTGAAGAAGTAATCTTTAACCGCATGGAAGCCTATATTGCAACTGGCCGGACTGCTGATGCTTTAGGTGATTATAACACCATTGCTCCGAGCAGGTATAAAAACGGTGGCCAACTTACAATGGAACAGGTTCTATCCTTTTATGACAAAGAAGATGAGACCGAAGCTATGTGGCTTTTCATTCTTGATGAAAGACGAAAAGAATTCTTAGGTGAAGGCCTTCGCTGGTGGGATATTAAGCGCTTTAAACTTCCAATTACACACATTGATGTGCGAGGTGATGAGTTTGCTCTTGCTGACGATGATCTTAAGAAAGCTATACAGATACCTGCCAAGGCTATAGCTCAAGGAATCCAGGAAAACCCCCGTTAACCTTTAAACAAACTTAAGACATGAAAAAGTTACCCTATAACATTTCAAAAATTTGCTTTGCGTTACTAATAATCATTAGCTTAGCAAATTGCACATCAGATGATGTGAATGATAAATATATTCCGCCAGTAGTTGCGGAATCCAACCACCCTAATGACCTATACCTAAAAGGTCTGTTTGATAAATTTGGAACTGCCATTCGCTGGCGATGGGATGATCGTTTTATCAAGCCAACCCAACGAGCAGTGCCTATTGCTGATAGTTTAGTTATTCCTGTCACCCAACTCATAGAGTACTTATGGATTGGCTCTTATGAGTCGGTTGGCGAAGCAGGAGAACGATTTATGTTAGACCTATTTCCTCCTGAACTACAGTATATGGGTTCATACATCTATAAGAATGACGGAACAATACTACTTGGATTTGCAGAAGCTGGGGCTCGAATCACACTTCTTAATCTTAATGCATATGACCTGCAAGACAGAGAGTGGCTAACCAGCCCAAGTGGAGGCGTGTTAGCTACGGTTCACCATGAGTTCACACACATTGTTCATCAGAACTATGCCATACCAATTGGTTTTAACAAAATATCAGACAGATACTTGGGAAATGGCTGGAGTAACAATGTAAGCCTCAATGACGCAATTAAGCTGGGCATGGTTCGTAACTATGGAACAATGAATGAACACGAAGACTTTTGTGAAATAGTATCTCACTACCTAACAATGCCATTAGCTGATTTTAACTCCCGATACATCACATTAAGAGATTTAAGTTCTATCGAAGATCTGGAAGAGCGCAAAGAGGAAGAAGCGTTAAACGCTGGACGAGTTAAAATCGCCCAAAAGCTGGATATGATTCTTAAATACTACCAAAATTCCTTTGATATTGATCTTACAGCTGTCCAGAAAGAAATGGAAGAGAGAATTAACTATGTAATTGAATACAATGAAATTCCAACGAAATGAGAGCAAGATACTTTATTTATACAATAGTGACACTCCTGCTTGCTGCTTGCCAGGACAATAGCAGCGAATACATGTTCGACAAGAGTGTCAACGAACGATTCGACGAAAAAAAGAAAGAGTTCATCGAAATATTCAATACCCCCGAATTTGGTTGGATTGGCAATTATAACAGAAATGGTGATGTGGGCAGCCATGTTATACTTTTTAAATTCATAGAAAATAATCAAGTTGTTCTCCAATCTGATTATCGCTATAAAGCAAAGAATGACACCATCACCTATCGTATTGATAAAACCCTGAAAATTGAACTCGTATTTGAATCCCATTCGGTTTTGCATGAGATTTACGAGATAAATAATAATGACTCGGGAGGTGAATTTGTCTTTAATATCACTTCAGCCAATGAAAATGAGGTAGTGTTAACCAGTAAAACAGATAACGGTTATAATGGTGAAGAAGTAACAGAGTTGATTCTTAATATTGCAAACGAGGACAATTGGGATCTGGGGCCGTTATATGAAAGTGAAGTCAATTTAATAGGGGACCCTATGAATTATGTATTCAGAAATATTCAATTAGATGGTTCCGGAATAGCAGACTTTTCTTACGACCGAGTAAATCGTGTAGCTACTGTCTCATTTATGGAAAATGGGAATGTGGTTGAAAAAGCATACCCGATCAATATCACGGCTGAAGGGTTTAATTTTATTCAACCTTTAGTTATTGCGGGCATCACAATTAAAGGCTTCATATTTAATATGGAGAATGAAAGTTTTGAAGATACCGAATCAGGTGCAGTTCTTATTTATGGAATGGAACCTATTGTACCTTTGCCTTTTTATGACTTTGGGGTCGAGGCAAATGCCATTCGCTATAACTATCTGGAGCCAAATAAATCCAGTCAGGCATGGAATCAGTTCTATACATCTTATACTCAATCATTAGCAGATATTGGCCTTGAACTGGAGCGAATATATATCCGAGATTTGCGAGGTGACCAGCCATATTTACATATATATACCAATATAGGCATTATTTGGTATGACGTTAACTACGAAGTGAAAGAAGATGGCAAAGTTTACTTTACACTTACAGGTGCTACTAATGCACCTAGCCTAACTCCCTACTTTGAACCATTATTTGAAGTGATAGTGGGCAGTGTAAAAGGCTATTATATTCGTAATACCGGTGGTTTACTGAGTTATTCTAATGGAACAGTCTCATTAATCAATGCAGATAATCCTTCATTTGAAATTAATTATTACGATTTTTAAGTAAGATCAATTATTTATTCCTGTTGAAGGGCTATTTCAATTTTTATGAAATAGCCCATTTTTAGTTAATGTAGCTTTATACCTCACGATAACAGCATTTTTCTATATCTTGAAACAAATTTTGAATCGATGGAAAAACAAGAGGCGTTAATTAACTGGTTTAAAAAACATACAAAAGGCTACCTGCTTTTTTCTGGCGGGTTTGACAGCAGTGCCGTTTTAGGAGCGGCCATGAAAGCGGGTGCCAGTATCCAACCCATCTGGGTAAATAATGGTTTCAACCGGGCCAAAGCTAACGATATGCTTATACAGGCCCGTAATTTAGGAGCATCTGACTTAAAGATTATTGAAGTAACACCAGGCGAAATGGTCGTTGCCAACCCGGAACGCCGCTGCTACCATTGCAAAAGCCATATCCTTTCCTTAGTTCCAAAAGATGGGCAACCAATATACGACGGCACGACGGCCAGCGACCTGGGGAATTACCGCCCAGGCAAACAAGCGCTGGATGAATACAAAGTTCAATCGCCACTTGCCGAACTGGGCATCACCTCCTGGGAAACCAAAGACATAGCCATGGCGTTTGGTGCCGATCCATTATTTGCCGAACACGAAAGCTGTCTGGCCACACGCATCAATTACAACCACTTACTGACACCTGAACGCATCAAGGCGATTTATGAAGTGGAGAATTACATCATTGATAAAACAGGTGATTTTCACGTGCGATGCCGCATCGACGATGCCGACCATATGCGCATCGAACTTTCAAAGCCAGAAAGCTTTGCACTTATAGTGGAGGAAAAAGTCAGGGAAGAGCTTTTTGAAATAGGCAATAAGGTATCCCTTTTCGTCACTATTGATGTGAAACGCTCGCGCCCCAATGAATACGATAAGCGAATAAAAAAAGAGGGAGAGAATTGAGAGCCGGAGAATAAAAAACAAAAAATTAACAAACAGCAAACTAACGATTAATCAAATCAGCAAATAACCAATTAGCATGACCTTTGACGAGCTTTTCAACCAGATACAACAAGGAAAAATTACAAAAGAAGAGGCACAGCGCCATTTCTCTCTCGACTGGATGGAAACAGCCAGCCGTTACATCCTGGATGTTAATAGGGGCATGCGCACCAATATCCCGGAAATTATTTATGGCGAATACAAAACCCTTGAGCAAACCCTTGAATTAGCAGCACGGCTGCTTGAACAACACCCTCGTGTAGTGGTCTCTCGAAGTCCGTTTTACAAAGAATTAAATGAACATTTTAAGGCACAATTTCCGGTACTGTGGTCGGTAAATGCCACAGTAATTGGTGAGATGCCGGCCCCAAAAGGGAAAGTACTGGTTATCAGTGCTGGTTCTGCCGATCATCCGGTCACCTATGAGTGCGAAGTCATATTAAAAGCTGTAGGTGTAGAACCCCTGGTTTATGAAGACCGTGGAATTGCTCACCCTACCCGCGTTTTGGAGGCCATCAAAAATGGAATAGAACAAGATGTTGCAGCGGTTATTGTTGTAGCAGGCATGGAAGGTGCCCTAGCCCCTTTTGTAGCCTCTCTGGTTCCATTGCCTGTTATTGGAGTGCCAACATCAGTCGGTTATGGCTTCCGTGCCAAAGAAGCAGCCTTAACCAGCATGCTGGCCAGTTGTGCCCCAAACCTCACCGTTGTAAACATTGATGGCGGCCTTCGGGCGGCGGTAGTGGCCGCGCTAATTGCCAAAAACAGATAATATTAATAAGCAAAACCTGTAGAGAGGATGCTGCCTCAGGCCATCCATTTTGTCGTATTAATGTACAATAAAAGGGTAAACACATTCTGATAAACCACCACTCATCCCTAATATTTGATTAATAATCAAAACATTACCCCCTTCTATCTAAAAACAGGTGCGTTTGGGTGAATAAGATTATACCTTTATTTTGCATCCAAAGCGATGATATGAAGAAATTTGCACTCCTTTCGATGATGATTATGTGCACCCTTTTATTGGGTGCCCAAGAGCCCGCCAGTTATGTAAATCCGTTTATCGGAACTACGAACTACGGGGCTACTTATCCTGGTGCAGTCATGCCTCATGGCATGGTCTCTGTTGTGCCGTTTAATGTTAGTCCGCACAAGGGCAATGAATATTCCAATACCGACAGTTGGTGTAGTAATCCATATGTTTATAACAACGAATGGATGACCGGTTTCACTCATGTTAACTTGAGTGGCGTTGGCTGTCCCGATTTAGGAAGTATAATAGTTATGCCGACCACTGGCGAGCTCAATGTCGATGTCAACGAATACGGCACCACGCTCTCCGGGCAGAAAGCAAAACCAGGCTATTACACCGCCAAACTCAATCGATACAATATTCTTGCAGAAGTAACCGCCACCATGCGTTCCGGCATCAGCCGTTTCACCTTTCCAAAAGGCAAAGCCAACCTACTAATTGATTTGGGGCATGGCCTTACCAACGAATCGGGCGCCCATATTAAGCGTGTTTCAGAGAACGAAATTGAAGGCTATAAATTAATGGGTACTTTCTGCTATAGTCCACAATCGGTAATGCCGGTGTATTTTGTGGTGCGTATTAAGCGTGATAATATGCAAAGTGGCTACTGGAAATTTCAGAACAAACTGCCGGGAGCAAGACACAACTGGAGTTCAACCAGCGATACCTACAAGCTATACACACGATATAACAAAGAACTTTCAGGCGAAAAAATAGGAACCTGGTTCTCGTTTGATGCGGAAGAAAATGAACAAGTAGAAGTGCAGGTTGGCGTAAGCTATGTCAGCATTGAAAATGCACGGGAAAATTTGGATGCTGAGCAAACCAACCTTTCATTTGAGCAAATTATGCAGCAGGCCTATAACACCTGGAATGATGAGTTAAAGGTTATTGAAGTTGAAGGGGGCACTCAAGATGAAAAAGTTCAGTTTTACACGGCACTGTACCACTTGAATCTCCACCCCAATATTCTTCAGGATGTAAATGGCCAATACCCTGCCATGGAGTCAGATGCCATTTTGAGCACCGATGATCAAAACCGTTACACGGTATACTCGTTATGGGATACTTACCGAACTGTACACCCACTGATGTCGCTATTATATCCGGACAAACAACTGGATATGGTTCGAAACATGATTGAAATGTACAAAGAAAGCGGCTGGCTGCCCAAGTGGGAAATATACGGCCGGGAATCACATGTGATGGAAGGCGATCCGGCACTTATCGTTATTACCGATACCTACCGCCGTGGTCTGACTGACTTTGACGTTGAAACGGCGTACGAAGCGATGCTGAAACACGCGAATACCATAGACGATCACTTCATCCGCCACGATAACGATTTCTATCTGGAGAATCATTACATTCCTTTCACCAAAGACTATGATAATTCAGTATCGCAGGCTTTAGAGCTGTATGTTGCAGATTACAACCTAGCCCTTATGGCCAATGAGCTCGGTGATAAAACCACCTATAAAAAAGCCATGCAGCGCTCACTAGGCTATCGAAAGTATTTTGATAAGCATTACAAGCTACTTCGCCCAGTGACCAAAGAAGGCAAATTTATGGAAGGCTTTGACCCGCGACAAGGTGAAAACTTCAAACCGGTTCACGGGTTTCATGAAGGAACATCCTGGCAATATTCTTTTGCCGTACCTCATGATGTTAAAGGCCTGATGCGCCTGATGGGAGGCAAAAATAAGTTTGTACATCAGCTAAACAAGTGTTTTAAAGACAGTCTGTTTGACATGAGCAATGAGCCTGATATGGGCTATCCGTATTTGTTCAACTATGCCAATGGAGAAGAGTGGCGCACTCAAAAACAAGTACACGATTGCTTGCGCCGCTACTACAAAAATGCCCCAGATGGCCTGCCTGGAAATGATGACACCGGAACACTCTCGGCCTGGCTTATTTATAGCATGATGGGTATCTACCCGGTGTGCCCAGGTGATATGAACTACACCCTATCGAGCCCGGTATTTGACAAGGTAACCATTCATCTCAATCAGGCGGTGTACGGCCAGGATAAAATTGTTATTGAAGCCGATCGGAAATCCAGAAACGACATCTACATCAAAAACATTGAAGTAAATCATAGCCCATATAATCGCTATTTTATCAGTCATCAGGATTTAATAAAGATGGGACACATTAAGTATAAACTAGGGTCTTTACCCAAACAATAGTATTAATGACAATTCGAAGCCTGATAATATTGTGCGTTGTAACCATCGGAGGGTTCCTTTATTTCTGTACCGAAACAGATCGATCGTTAAAAGTAATGAGCTTTAATGTTCGGTACGACAATCCATCTGATGGGGCAAATGCCTGGTCGAACCGTAAAACCATGGTATTTGATTTTATTAAAAAACAGCAGCCTGATATTATCGGGTTTCAGGAAGTGTTAAAACATCAGCTCGATCAGCTGCAGGATAACCTGGCTGACTATGGCCATGTTGGAGCAGGACGTAACGATGGCAAAGAAGCAGGAGAATATGTTCCGGTGTTTTACCTTAAGGAGAAGTATGAGCTCCTGGCATCATCCCACTTTTGGTTATCAGAAACACCGGAAAAAGCGGGCAGTAAGAGCTGGGGAGCAGCCTTACCCCGCATCGTCACCTGGCTTCAGCTCAAAGAGCGAAGCAATGGCTATATTTTTTACGTTTTTAACACCCACTTTAGCCATGTTAGTGACTACGCACGAAACGAAAGTGCCATATTGCTCCTGAATAAAATCAAGACCATTGCTGGAGAAGCACCCGTGGTGTTAAGCGGCGATTTCAATGCGGAACCCAGCGAGCGCATGTATACCACCCTCACCAGTAATTGGACGAATTACTGGCAGCTTTGGGACAGCAGAACGCTTGCTGTTAATAATGCCAATAAAGATTTTCATACCTTTAATGGTTTCAGTGAGGAAACTCCTAAAATTATAATTGACCATATTTTTGTGAATGGCTATTTCCATGTTCTGGATTTTGAAACCTTTCATGTTGTAAAGGAGGATATGTATATATCTGACCATTACCCCATCATGGCACATCTTTCATTCAGAATGAATAAAAAAGAAGCACAAGGCGAAGCAAAAAAACTCATGCAAAATGCCCTACCGCCAACCATTGAATTTGATCAGTTCTGCTTTTTTGATTCAACAGTGATTAATATTAAGCCACAAGGACAAAACGCCACCATTTTTTATACACTCAACCAACAACAACCCGACAGCACTGCTTTCATCTATCGCAAACCTATTACTTTAAAGGAAAGCGGTTCGGTTATGGCCAGAGCCTACGTTGGCGACATGTATCCATCGCCCGTTACAACAGCCTCGCTAGTAAAAAGGAAACACACCAGCGCACGTTTACAGGAAGTGGTTCCTGACGCTGACCCTAAATACTACTCTGAAAAATACACAGCCTTGTTTGATAATAAACATGGAAACATGGCCAAGCTGGATAACGGCTCTTGGTGTGGCTTTAATGGCACTGATAATGATTTTATTCTGGATTTTGACAAGCCAACAGACCTCGATGAAGTGTATATTTCGTGTCTGTCGCAACCATCCATGTGGATTGTAGCCCCTTCAAAAGTGGAAATTAAAACATCTAACGATGGAATTAATTACAAAAAAGCAACTGGCTGGGAGCAGCAGCCTCTGTTTGAAGAATCCAACTACCGCCGCCTGCTAATTCGCGTCCCGCTAAAGGTAAGGGCAAGATATGTGAAAGTATCGGTGTACAATGGTGGCGTGCTGCCGCCATCGCACAGCGGCAGTGGCAACCCTTCGTGGACGTTTATTGACGAGTTGGTGGTGCAATAAAGCACCTGACACTAAGCATAAGACGATTATTCGAGCGAATTAGCGGTTGGTGCCAAAAAAAAACAGCACAATTAGTCAGCCCGAAGACTTATTAGATAACCATTGTGTTTACGAACATTTAAAACGCGGTCGTTATCTAAAAGCAGGTATTGGCCCTTAATACCGTTTAAAATACCACTCACCTTTGCTTGCTTATCAAAAGTTAGCGACTGTGGCTTTGTAGGAAAAGTATTAACCGGATAGTCGAACTCCCACACAGTCGTATCGTCAAGCGTGTACTGCTTCAGCTCTTGGGGTAAAAGGATAATTGCTTTTTGCTTTTCGGCCACGATGTCAATCGCATCGGCCAGCTCATTCTTAAGCATGCTTCGCCAGTTAGTCTTATCCGAGAATTCTTGCTTCAAAAACACTTCCATCACCCCGGCAATGTGCCGGTTGGGCACTTTAGCAAGTAAGATGGCTTTAGAAGCCCCCTGATCGATCCAACGCGTAGGAATTTGGGTATGCCGTGTGATACCCACCTTAATGCCAGAGGCAACAGCCAGATACACATAATGGGGAATAAGGCAGTGTGACTGGGCAAACTCGATATCCCGTGCTTCGCCCAAATGCGCTCTGCAGGTTTCTGGTCTCAGCACACATTCCTCTGTTTCGGGAGCCGTTTGAAAGCAGCTATAACAAAATCCCTGAGAGAAAGACTTTGAGGTAATTTTACCACAAGCAATGCAATTGATCTGATTTTGATAGTTCAATTCGATGGGTTTACCCACAAACTGATTCATATTTACCAACTCATTGTTTAACACCAGCTGATACTCCACCTTACCATCTGATAAGGTGGTTTTCATTTTTATGAGATTCCCCTGTTTTTCCATGATTACAATATTTTGCCTGTTCTGCTACTTTTGCAAGTCGTCTGTTTTGGCGTTAACAATTTTATAGAGCTTATCCGAACGTCTTACTTTTTGCTCTACAACCATACTAAAACGCTCTCCTTTTACCGTTTCATCTACCTCTTTGAGATCGACCCGCATTTCAGGTACAGTCATCTGGATAACGCCTGTTGTTGGCCCGGTAATCAGCACCTCATCGCCTACTTTTAAGGATTGAGTCTCCATTAAAAATTCGGCAACTTTTAGCTTAGGGAAATAGTTCATGCCTTTGCCAATGTATATCTTCTTTTTGGTAGCTCTTGACCCATAATTATGACTCCATTCGCCGAGCTTCTGTCCCAAATAATAGCCGTCCCAAAAGCCACGGTTAAACACTTCCGACAGGCGCTCATCCCAGTTTTTTATCTTCTCATCATTGTAACTGCCATCAATTACCGCTTCGATAGCCTCGTTATAGCATTCGCAAACCGTTTTGACATACTCCGCTGAGCGGGCCCGGCCTTCAATCTTGAAAACACGCACGCCGGCGTCCATCATCTTATTTAAAAAGTGAATGGTCTTCAAGTCCTTAGGTGACATAATGTAATCGTTCTCCAACTCCATTTGTCGGCCCGACTCCTTTTCAGTAACAGTATAACCACGACGACATGGTTGTAAACATCCGCCCCGGTTCGCTGAAGCATTTAATTGATGCAGGCTAATGTAACATTTACCCGAAGTAGCCATGCATAAGGCTCCATGAGCAAACATCTCAATTTGTATCAGCTCTCCTTTAGGCCCTCTGATATCTTCATCTACAATTACCTGGTGAATGGCTTTCACCTGGTTCATATTCAACTCGCGCGCAAGCACAACTACATCGGCAAAATGACTGTAGAACTTGAGCGTTTCAACATTTGAAATATTAACCTGAGTTGAAATGTGTACCTCAACCCCTTTATTGTGCGCATAGTTAATGGCGGCCTGGTCGGATGCAATCACAGCTGTAACACCTACTTCTTTGGCCACATCGATGATCTCACGCATGGTATCTAATTCTTCATTAAAGATAACCACATTAACCGTCAGGTAAGTTTTAATGTTGTGCTCCTTGGCGATTTTCACTATTTCGCGCAAATCATCATTAGAGAAATTATTGGACGACCGCGAACGCATATTGAGCTGTTCAATGCCAAAATATACCGAGTCTGCCCCACCTTGTATAGCAGCCCTCAAAGACTCGTATGAGCCTACGGGAGCCATAATTTCAAAATCACCTCTCTTCATTGTCTTACCTGTTTTTCGAATCGTTATATAATACCTGCAAGTAGGCTTTTGCCTTTAAACTGTCCGCCTCAGATGTTAATCCATCTGTCCGCACAAACTTTTTAAGACTGTTATCATAAGCCTGATATTTGTCCTCTTCCACCAATGCCATGCCGTGCGATGGAATAACATAAAAGGCAAAAGAATGACTGGCTTCATCCAGGATGTTTTTACTAAAAAGCATATCCTCAGCCTTAATATTTAGCTGGCTCAATAAGGTCTTTGCCATATCGGTTTGTGAGCCTATTTTATTGATAGTGGTGTCCTTCACAGCCAAAGCTCCCCCTGTCCATAACATAGGAATATGGAAAAAGTTTGGCTGCTCAACACTTAACTTTTGAGGCCCTGAAACACCATGATCGGCTATCAGTATAAAAAGGGTATTATCCCAGAGTCCTCGTTGCTTCACCTCATCAAAAAACTGTCCCAGGCACTGATCGGTGTAGGCAATCGAGTTATGGTAGTCATCTTTATGCTTACGTTCCATTGGCACTAAAAACGGCTCATGGCTGCTTAAAGTGAAGAAAAACTTGAAATAAGGAGCTTTGGATGTCTCCATTTCGTCCAATAAGCGATCGAATACATACTGATCGTGCACGCCCCATTTCTTTCCCTGATACTCCATCGGAAAATCATCGATTGAAATCACCTCATCGAACCCGGCCTGTTTCACAAAGGAGTTCATGTTTTTAAACTTTATATCGCCTCCATAAAGGTACGAAAGGTCGTTATAACCTGCCTGCTTTAGCTTTTGGGGCAAAAATGGCAGAGAACTGGTTTTTTCTGGAAATCGAATAATCGAATAGGATGGCAGCACCTGATAGCCGGCCAAAGCAGCTACCAAGCCTTTATCGGAGCGGTTAGCCGCTGCGTAAATATCAGTAAACAGCACCCCTTGCGACACCAAGTCATTAAACTGCGGAGTAACTGGAGCACCTCCCAAAGATTCAATTACGTGTGCTGCGAAGCTTTCCAAAAGAATGACCACAACATTTGGCTGTTCATCGTTAAGCAGAGAGGGATATTGTCCCGACTCCTGCATCATCTTATTAAATACTTCATTGGCCTTATCGTCGGGCATGTAGTAATACTCTATTTTGGTGGCATCGACTCGTTTCAAGGAGTAAGCCAGATTCCACAGGGGATTAATGGCGGTTTGATTCGCGAAACCATGAGAAGAGAAGTAGGCCACTCCGGTGTTAATAGGGGCGACACCAAAGCTTCCGCGAATGGGCACAATTAAAAACGCGCCGGTAAACAGCACAATAGGCAAGCTGACAACTAGCTTTTTCAACGATAATGAATTTACACTCTCTCCCTGCGGCTTCGTCCTTACAAAATATCGATACAACATTACAAACCCACTAACCACTGCTAATACAACCAAACAGAACAGAGCCACCTCGTACCACTTAAGAGAGGCCATAATAATATCCGGTGTTTTTAAAAAGCCCAGGGCTTCCAAATCAATGTGACGCCCCCAATAAGAAAACAGATTAATATCAGAAAGCAACATGATTGAAACAAAGCCAATGAGTGGCATTGAAAGGTAATCAATACATTTAAAGCAATACCGCTGTGTAAGGAGTAACGAAAGTATCTGACTTAGCACTGCCAAAGCAACTAAATAGCCGGTGAATGAGCTATCCAGCCTTAAACCTATTAAAAAGGCTTGAAGAATACTTGTGGCAGGCGCCTCATGTGCATAGCTATAATTAAACAGCACAAACAGGCCCCTCAGTACTGTGAACAGTACCATCCAGAATGCAAAAAGCCTAACTATTTTAGAAATATATTGTCTAACCATTATACATCATTTTTGTATTACCTGATTTGAATCTGCAAAAATAAGCAGATGATTGTAATTGTAATCCTGAAACGCTAAAATGAAGTACAAAAAGCCTAAAGATTACTTCCGCTTATCAATAAGAGATTGAAGGTGTAGCTCCAAATTAACAGCCATATTTTCTACAGAAAATTTGTTTCGAACATGCTCCTTGGCGCGGTTTCCTTTATCAGCCAGCTCATCATCTGCTAATAATTTTGAGATAGCAACTGCCAGGTGCTGTGCATCGCCGGAAGGAATTATGTAGCCATGCTCCTTATCGATCATTAACTCAGCTACTCCATTAACGTCAGTGCTGATTGACGGAACTCCACTGGCGAGTGCCTCCATAAGGGAGTTAGGCATCCCTTCATATAAGGATGGCAAAACAAAAATATCAGCCACCATTAATAAGGATTGCACATTAGACTGAAACCCAATAAGGTGAACATTATCTGTCAATCCAGCCTGAACAACCTGTCGCTTAAGGGCGCCTTCAAGCTTTCCCGTTCCTGCAATAATGAAGTGCACATGCTTAGTTTCAGCAACCACTTTTTTAGCTGCCTCAATCAAAAACTCAAATCCTTTTTGACTGGCTAAACGGCCTGTTGACAAAACAACGCGAACATCCTTGCGTTCAAAAGCAAAAACCGACTTTAGATCAAAAGGTTCCACATTATCTTCTACGAAAGGAATACCATTATGAATTACTTTTACATAGTCATCATCCCACCAGCCAAAACTGTCATATTCCTTTTTTATCGATTGCGTATTGGTAATAATTCCATCGCAAAGCGGGGCAAAACTCCATTTGTACTTTACAGACTTTCTCAGCAACTGCACCCCCTGCCGGCTAATAACCAAGGGCCCGCCAATCAGCTTTGACAGAAGCCCGGCAACACGCACATCCTTATTCTGACAACCAATGATTAACTCTATCTTTTCCTGCTTAACAACCTTGTTTATTTGCATCGCCCCCAACAAACTGACATCGGTGTATATATTAAAGTTAACAACTTTTACACCAAACTGCTTGGCTCTCCTTTCAAGGACCGAATGTTTACGACATCCAACAAGAACATGATGCCCCTTTTCCATTAATTCTTTTGCGGCCAAAACCATCCATTTCTCGCCACCACCCCACTTGTTCTTACCAATAGAATTAATAAATAAAAGCCTCATTAAATAGTTTAATAGTTTAAAAATGAATTATAGATCCAGCCTATGAAGTTTACATAATATGACCCGAAGATAACTTTTTAATTTAAAACCATAAAAGGAACTGAAAGAACTACCTTCCTTTTATACTCTCTAAAATGTGATCAACAGGGATATCCCCGCATTTAAAATGTTTCTCGGGACACTGTCTTTTCCCATGCAAGCCACAGGGACGGCAAGCCAAATTAATGTCTACTTCTAACACCTTCGAATCATCAGATAATGGTGTGTACCCAAATGCCGGGACAGTGGAACAAAACAGCGCCCTTACAGGCGCATTAACAGCGGAGCACATGTGCAATGGCGCTGAGTCGTTTACGAAATTCATAACAGCCTTTTTCATTAAGGCTGCAGACTCATTAAACGAAAGGTGACCAGCCATATTCACTACATCAGGATGACAGGTGGCTTCAAGAATGTTCTGATTACTCTCTCTATCTCCGGGCCCTCCAACTAAAATAAGCCTTCTATCTTTTGGGAAGTGGTTCATTAGTTCAATCCACCTCTTAACAGGGTACTGCTTGGTAAACCACACCGAACTTGGAGAAAGGCAGTAATATGGTTTATCCTGTTTAACCTTAGTAAAGTCTTGTGCTGTTGGGTACATGACTGGCATTTCAAAAGAAGCATCTGTCAAGGATTCAATAAGCGACAAATTACGCTCCACCTCATGTTTTCCATCCTTCCGCACGTCCATCGTATGTGGTACTTGCTTCGTAAATAAAAATGAAAGTGGGTTCTTATTAAAGCCAATTGTATTTTTTGCACCGGAAAAAGCAGTGATGATACCTGTTGTAAGATAGCGTTGAATATTTACAACCGTGTCATACTTGTTTTTACGAATTTGCTGTATAAGCTTAAAAGTGTTCTTATACTTTTGGCTTTTGTCAAGAATGATAACTCTGTTGATATTCGGATTATTTTGCAGTAACCCTTCATTCCCTTTGCGTACAATAATATCCACCGTTGCCTCAGGATAAAATCGTTTTAATTTTGAAGCAACGGGCAGTGCCAAAATTACATCTCCAATAAACGCTGTTTGAATAATTAAAAATGCCTTATTACAATCCCTCTCCATAGCTTTAAAATGCATTATGAGGTGGTAAAAGTAATAAATTATTCCCGTATAATATGTTTACGCCGTTATGAGCCAGAGAAACAGGCGTGCAACAAAGGTAAGATACCCAAATAAATAGAGTATTGGCATACAGATGTTTATAAGCAAGTAATTCAAAAGCAATTCAACTAGCTCATACATTGGCTAATCCATTATTATGCTTGTAATAATTTATATCCATTCAGGTTATTATTATCTTCGCAAAAAAAAATGAATTCGAAAAATATATCTGATCTGTTTGATTCCTTCAATACTATGAACGTATTAGTTATTGGAGACGTCATGATAGACACATACATTCGGGGAAAGGTTAATCGCATATCACCAGAAGCACCGGTACCTATTGTTGCTATCACGGATCAGAAAGAAAAGCTTGGAGGGGCAGCTAATGTTGCTCTCAACCTAAAGTCGTTGGGGGCGAATCCGATTTTATGTTCTGCGATAGGCTGCGATTCTGGTGGCGAAACATTTATCCAATTATTAAAAGACAGTGATCTTACCCACGAAGGAATTATACAAGACAAAAGCAGAAAAACAACGGTAAAAACACGTATTCAAAGTGATTTTCACCATCTGATTCGGTTAGATAGTGAAGAACTTTCGGAGGTGAATTCGGAACTTGAACAATTGCTTATTTCACGCATCTGCAACTATATTAACACGAATACCATAAATGCCATTATATTTGAGGATTACGACAAAGGTGTAATTACGCCCAAACTTATCCAATCAATAACAACAGTTGCAAAACAATGCAAAGTGCCAATTTTAACTGACCCCAAAAAAAGGAACTTTGAACACTATCAGAATATTGCATTTTTTAAACCCAACCTGAGAGAGTTTAGAGAAGGGCTTAACCTCATAGATGAACCTCTTAGTAATCAGTTGCTCTTGAATAAATCACAAGAGTATATTCGCGATAAAGAGATGGCGTGTATCATGGTTACCATGGCTGAAAAAGGAGTAATGATAGTTACACCTGATGAGCACCATTTTATTACGGCAGAAGTAAGAGAAATTGCAGACGTCTCAGGGGCAGGCGATACAGTAATTAGCCTTTCAGCATTGTGCTTAGCAGCTGGCTGCTCACCAAAAGTATTGGCCCAAATCGCCAATATGGCGGGAGGCTTGGTGTGCGAACACCCAAGTATTATTGCAATTGATAAAGAAACTCTTAAAACAGAATGTATCAATAAACTTGTTTACGCTTAAAAACAGCTCATATGATTATAGTAACCGGTGGTGCAGGATTTATAGGAAGTAATATCGTAAAGGGTCTTAACGATAAAGGGATTGATAACATACTCATTGTTGATAACCTGGGTGAAACACAGAAATACCTCAACATGAACAGACTGAGGTTTTCTGACTTTATTAACAAACAGGACTTTTTGAAGCTACTCCCTGATTTAAAAAATGTTGAAGCCATTATTCACCAAGGGGCCTGTTCTGCCACAACTGAACTGGATGGCAATTATCTTATTCGGAATAATTACGAATATTCTAAAACACTACTTCATTATGCGCTAGATAAAAAAGTGCCGTTTATTTATGCATCCAGTGCATCTGTGTATGGAAATGGAGAAAATGGCTTTTCAGAAAAGGCTGATTGTGAGTACCCCTTAAATGGATACGCCTTTTCAAAGTTTATTTTTGACAATTACGTTCGTCAAAATGTAAACTTTGAGAAAGATTCACCCGTTGTGGGCTTGCGATACTTTAATGTATATGGCTATCAGGAAAACCACAAAGGCAGCATGGCCTCAGTTCCTTTTCACTTTTTTAACCAAGCACAGGAAAGCGGAAAAATAAAAGTGTTTGAAGGCAGTGAGCACTTCCTGCGCGACTTTATTTTTATTGAAGATGTAGTAAAGGTGGTTCTCTTCTTCCTTGAAAGCAAAAAGAGCGGCATATACAACTGTGGAACTGGAGAGGAACGTTCATTTATGGATATGGCATCCATTTTTGCCAACATTTATGGCCAATGTGAAATTAATCAAATCCCTTTTCCTGATCACCTCAAAGGTAAGTATCAAGCATTTACAAAAGCTGACACAAATAAGCTTCGAGCGGCAGGATATAAAAACAAGTTCCTATCTTTGGAGAAGGGCATGGAAAAATACTTAAGTGCTCTCATTAAATATAATGGGTTCTTATAATGTAGATTTGCATTTAACACAAAACAACAATTCCAACACTTTTGTGCGGTGGAACAGAACAAGCGCACATAATTTTTTTTGAATTCTCAACGCACAAGCTGTCTCGGTTTATTATATTTAAAATGAAATGTAGTAAACAAAAGGACAAAATATATAATTTTTAAGAAGGATGAACACAAATGCTTTAATAGACGATTGTAAAATTTACGTTATTCATGCTCCTAATGGATATGAACATCATGGAAATAGAGTTAAATCACTCTTTGCTAAACATAATTTGGAATTTGAATTTGTTCACGAAGAGAGTACTGAGCATTTAAATGAATTGATCGCGACATACTGTAACCCGCAAATTGTTGAGAAATTCCGTAAAGGTGGCGTCGCATGCACTGTAAGTCACCTATTAGCTTTAGAAAAGTTTTTGACGACGAATAAAAAGTATGCACTTATTTTTGAAGATGACCCTTTTTTCCTCGGCAACTTTACAAAAAAGTTGAATAAACACACTAAAGAATTTGATAAGCTTGAACCCGGATTTATTGTTTCTTTGGAGAACACAAGAATGAAGTTCCCATCCTTTTTTCAAATGAAGAAAGGCAAACACCTTTACAGGGCAAATATGGGAAGAATGGCATGTGCTTACATTATTGATGTTAAGGGAGCAAGAAATGCGCTTAACGATTTAAAGCGCAATAAATGTAACGAAATGATTGATTGGTGGCACAACCGACTGATTAATAACAATGTATTAAAGCTCTATTGGCTGCATCCTCCTATTGTAGAGCAAGGTTCACACAATGGCAGGCAGACTGGTACCATTTCATCAAGACAAAATTGCTATACTAGAATATTATCATGGCAAATGCAGAAATTTTACAAATATTATATCAATAGACTATTCAAGCAAAAAAGTCTTATACAAGACTAATACAATACACTTACAAGTCCCCATTTATAAAATGCAAGTAATGAAAATAAGCGGCTTTACAATGGTTAAAAATGCGGGTAAACTTTACTACCCGTTCAAAGAATCTGTTCTATCAATACTGCCACTGGTTGATGAGTTTGTGATAGCTCTTGGAGATTGCGACGAAGAGGATACAACCCGTCAAATGATTCAAGAAATTGATAGTCCAAAAATTAAAGTTGTAAACACGGTTTGGGATGTTCAAACATACCCCCATGGGTCCATCCTCGCTCAGCAAACCGATGTCGCTAAAGAGCACTGTACAGGAGATTGGCTGTTTTACCTTCAAGCGGATGAAGTTATCCATGAGAAAGACCACCAAACCATTAAGGAGGCTTGCCATAAGCATTTAAACGACACTGATGTAGAAGGCTTACTATTCAAATACATCCATTTCTGGGGAGACTATAACCATGCATTTACTTCCAACCACGCCTGGTATCGCAATGAGATAAGAATTATTCGTAATAAACCGGAAATACATTCATGGAGAGATGCACAAAGCTTCAGAGTAATTTCTAATTTCACAAAAGAAAAGTACCTAATCAAAAAAGATTCTCGAAAACTAAAGGTAGCCAAAGTAGATGCCAATGTTTATCATTATGGATGGGTGCGACCGCCGAAGCTAATGGGTAAAAAAACTTCTCATTTTAAAAGCTGCTATCAGGAAACCAACCTAAAAGAAGAGGAAATGGAGGTAATATCAACTGTTGATTATGGCGCACTGGGAAAAGTACCAATATTTGAAGGAACGCACCCTAAAGTAATGAACCATATGCTAGAACGCTTCAATTGGCAAGATATGTTAAACTATTCCACTAAAGACATAGTAAAACATAAGCACAATAGACTAAAATACAGGTTACTCACTTTTGTTGAAAATCTATTCTTTAAAAATGGTCTGTTTACATATAAGAATTATGACCTAATAAGATAAATACAGATTTAATAATGGACGCGGCATAATCAAATTTCCACCATAAATGCCCTATTCATTATTAATATTCATTCAAAAAGGTAAGCCATATTTGGCCAGCCTTTTTTTGAATACTTGCAGAAATTTTGATTCCATATTAAATTATAACGCTGCGACAGTAATTCTTTGATAACAAACAGTATTGTTTGCCTCTTTGTATTAAGAAATTAAGTCAATAATTTTTTCTACTGTTCTTTCAAAACTATAACGGTCTACCGCCTTTTCCCGGCCATTAATACCAAGCTTTAAGCGCGTATCACGATTTTGAATCAATAAGTGAAGGCGGTTTGCATAAGCTTCAACGTCGTAAGCTTCTACCAAAAAACCTGAGGCATTATTATCGACAATTTCTTTAGCTGCACTATTATCAAATGCAACAACAGGTAATTTACTAAACATTGCCTCCACCATAACATACCCAAAACCTTCATACCTGGATGACAGCGCAAAAATATCGCAGCCGCTCAGAAAGTTATAAACATCATCAGTAAACCCAATCAGCTCAATGTTATTTTCAAGACCTTTTTCACCAATTTTAGACTCAAGAGCAGTTCGTTCACTTCCTTCTCCCGCAATTTTTATAACAAACTCAACACCTTTGTTTTTAAGTAAGTAAGCTGCATCAATTAATAAATCAAACCCCTTCTCTGGCGACAGCCTGCCAACTGCACCAATAACAGGTACTTCATTCAAACTTGTAGGATACTCATTTATGGGTGGATGCACCCCGTTATTTATAACAACTATCTTATCATTAATTTTCAAACCAGATGCTAGTAAAGAAGCTTTCGTGGCTTGGGAGTTGGCAATAATCTTATTCACTACTCCCTCTAAAAGATAACGATTTAACCGACTATTTTTAACATTCACATCACTGCCACGGCGGTAAATAACATTTTCTATTCCAGCCGCTTTTGCGGCAGGACCAACCACCTTCAGTTCTGAGGGTGAGTTAATTACAACAGCGTCAAAACTATTCTGCTTAAATACTTTTAACAGACGGTGATATAAAAGTCGATTTAAAAAACTTAGACGACCAATGCTAATATGTATTTGCTTAACCCGGTTATCTAATCTTTGAGAAATAATTCCTTGCTTATTAAGTAAAAAACTCACTTCGTGCCCCTTATCAGCCAAAGCTGTTGCCATTTCATAGTGCCATTTTTCACCACCTCCCCAAGACGCAATGGTATTGCAAAAACATATATTCATAGTCTGTCGAATCTGATTATTGATAAGGATCCAAAAGTAACTAATTTAGTTTTTAAAAGACGAATGCATCACATTTTAACAAGGTAGCATTGTGGCACACTACCACCATCATCAATCATCTTGTTCCTTTGGACTGCTTTTGGATATACTGTATGAAGCAAATGTTAGATGGAGTCCCTCTCTCCTCTTCGTTTCAACCACTCGTACAAGTCAATATTCATTAGAACGAGGACAAAACCATAAACACTGTCTTCAACGGGGATGGTCCCCATACGTAGTCCTAAATTTTCGGCATTATTGTACCAAACGATGGGCTCATCAATGAATGACCCAGTTAGTATTCCATTGCTCATAAAGAAGAACGGGAGAATGATAAAGTAAGACAGGTAAACCAAAGAAAGATCCCGCTTTCGGTAGAAAGAAACCAGGAGGTAAATGCCTGCTAGCAAACCTGTGGTAAATGTATACCAGCGGTCGTAAAAAGCAATGGCAACCACCAGAAAAACAATGGACAAAGCCACTGTTAACGGCGCCTGAACCCTCTTTAGCGGATTGTTCTTAACCAGGTAAAGCATTGCAAAATAAGTAAAAACGCAAGCGTAGGGAATGGCAATAAAAAACATGATTTCTTCAATAGGCAAATTCAGAACAAACCAGCTGGTGAGGTAACTTTCATTAAATCCCCAAATACCCATATCTGTAAATAAATAGTCCCACACTAAAAAAAACAAAGCAACGCAGGCATTAGCAGGTAGGAAATAACGCCACTCTTTAAAAAAGGAATGACGCGGATAAAAACTAGCTATGAGTGGGATAAAAATACACAGGATATTTATTAAGAGATAGGTATACTTTTCCATATATTAGTTAGTCAAAAGTCAATTTGCTTTCCTTCGCTTCTTTGATAAAACGCCAGGGCACCCACAACATGCCAAAACACTTGCCTCCTGAGTGGTGGCTACCGTGCGCACGGCGTAAGCCTTTGAAATAACTGTGTTCAACTCCATTAAGCCAGCTAAAGCGCTGATGAATAAATACATCGTGCACCAGAAAATAGGCAGCCCCGTAAAACATGATACCTAATCCGATAAAAAACAGGTAATTCAATGATGGCTGCACACCGAAATAAAAAAGCAAAATACTGGGAGTCGCAAATATGAAGAAGAAGCTATCGTTTTTTTGAAACACCTGTCCTTTTCTCGGGTGGTGATGATCTTCATGCAGCATCCATAAAAATCCGTGCATAATATACTTGTGAGTAAACCAGGTTACTCCTTCCATAAAAATAAAAGTACCAAATGTGATAAAAATGTAAAACAGTATCATGGCTTTTGCTTTTGTGATAGTTTATTCATGGTGGCCATTATTTGTTGTTTATAGCTTTCGGGCAGTGATGCAGTCGAAAGATGCTTGGAAACATATAAATAATCATGCTCCAACTTCTCACCGTAACCTAAAAACCCCGGTGCTTCGCTCTGAATAAGAAACCGCACATAATAGCCTTCAATATTTTGGGGGTGACGAAAGATATAGGCTTCTAACTCACGCTTCCCTTGGTTGAAATATTTTAACTTTTGAAACGGATTTGAAGTATAAATGGCTTGTTGCATCGATGCCGCTATTTTGTATGGTATTGATCTGGTATCATCTACCTGCTTCACCATTTCAAGAAATGCCATTAGTTTTTTCTCACCATCTACCTGATGAAAATCACTACGTACCTCATCAATTCCCTTGGCACTTAAAAACACAGGAAACAACCAAAGCAATATGACCCCAATTTTTAGCATCAGATGGCATTTAACTTATAGCGCAAGTAGGATTCAACCAGTATTTCAAGTTTCAAAAAGTTATTGATGCGAATACGCTCCTCACGAATCCGCTTACTATCAGCAGCCTTTAATTCCTGCAACAAGCGCTTATAATACCTGTAAGCCAGATACACGCCAAGCCGCCCTTCCAGCGGTAGTTGAATCACGCCCTTGTAGGCGGCCTCAAAGTCTGCTTCAATATCTTTAATAATTTCCTGCTTGGCCTCATTATCTAGCTGCCCATTAATCAGATTCGGAAAATAGGAACGCCCCAGGCCGCTTGCATCGTCCTTGTAATCCCTCAGGAAGTTCACCTTTTGAAATGCCGACCCCAAACGCATGGCATAAGGCCTCAATTCTTCAAACCGCTCCTCATCTCCTTTAACAAATACTTTTAAGCACATTAATCCAACCACATCGGCCGAGCCATATATGTAGTCTTTATACTCTTCGACCGTATTGTACTCGGTTTTATGCAAGTCCATTTTCATACTTGCCAAAAAATCATGCACCAAATCATAAAGCCGGTATTGGTGTACAATTTCCTGAAAAGCATTTAAAATAGGATTCATGCTGATTTTACGGCGTAAGGCTTTTTCATAGTTCTCTTCGAATTCCATCAGGAGTTCTTCCTGATTATACCCATCAAAGGTGTCCACTATCTCATCGGCATAACGTACAAAGCCATAAATGGCATAAATAGCTGGCCTTACAGATGGTGCCAATAAGGTAATGGCCTTCGAAAAGGATGTACTGTATGCTCGCGTCACCAATCGGCTGCAACTATAGCTCGATGAATCGAATAAATGCTTCATAATGCATGATGTTTTAGAATTAAATCACTCACAATCTTTCCCGAAATAAGCGATGGCGGTACTCCGGGACCAGGAACGGTCAACTGTCCGGTAAAAAACAAATTCTTCACCTTACGGCTTCGAAGTTTAGGGCGCAAAACATGCGTTTGCAGCAAGGTATTTGCCAATCCATAGGCGTTTCCTTTAAATGAGTTGTACCTTGATATGAAATCACTTACACTAAACGATTCTTTAAACAAAACATGAGATCGGAGATTTTGTTTGGTATTTTCTTCCAACCGGTCGATAATAATGTCAAAATACTTTTCTCGAATAGCCTCACTATCTTCCAAACCGGGCGCCAGTGGTATTAAAAAAATTCCGGCTTCCTGGCCTGCGGGCGCAACCGTATCATCTGATATGGATGGGAAGCTGGCATAAAACAACGGTTCTTCGGGGTATTTAGGCGAGTCATAAATGGCTGAAGCATGCCGGTCAAAATCCACATCAAAAAATAAGGTGTGATGTGCGAGCTCGTCCAGCTTTTTATCGAAGCCGACATAAAACAAAAGCGCTGAAGGGGCAAATGTTTTTTTATCCCAATAAGCCTGAGTGTATTGACGGTAAGTTTGCGGCAATAGCTGCTCGGTATGCTGATAATCGGCACCACTTAACAGCACATCACAAGCGAATTCTCTATCGCCCGACCTCACCTCAGTAACCATACCATCCTGTAATTTAATTTCATCCACCGGCGTATTAAGCTCTATCTTCACCCCTAAACTTAGCGCCAGACGCTCCATAGCAGCGGCCACTTCAAACATGCCTCCTTTGGGGTACCAGGTTCCCAAGGAAAAATCTGCATAATTCATAAAATTATAAAAGGCCGGTGTGGTTGATGGCTTGGCTCCTAAGAACAGTACCGGAAATTCGAGCACCTTGCGCAACTTTGGATGCTGCACATAGCGCGCCACATCCTGCTTTATGGTTCTGGTAAATGAACCCAAGCGCTTGATGGTTGATGGGGTAATTATTTCCCATATTTTCTCCCCTGGTCGATATACCAAATCCTTCACCGCAATATCGTAGTTGGTTTTCGCTTTTTGAAGAAATTTGTCTAAACGCTTCCCGCTGCCGGTTTCTATAGCTTCAAATTCGGCCTCAATCCGCTCCATGTCAGCATTTAGAGTTAAAAAATCACCTTTGCCAAAACACACCGAATAAGAAGGATCTAAGCGAACCAATTCATAGGCCTCGGAAACAGACATTCCGAAATCAGCAAAAAACTGGTCAAAAACATCGGGCATCCAGTAAAAGGTAGGCCCCATGTCAAAAACAAAGCCATCTCGTTTTAATTGGCTGGCTCTTCCACCTACCGTTTCATTCTTCTCTACCAAGGTAACATTGTACCCGGCTTTAGCAAGGTAGCAGCTGGCCGACAGTGATGAGAAACCAGCTCCTAGGATCAGGATATTCTTTTTGTGATTCAAGGGTTTAAAATTATTTGTTCAATTTTTATTTTCTTTCGTTAAACATGTAAGTCATTCAAATAGTTCACTAATTATAGACCTTTTTATCTTTTATGTCAATATTTATTATACCATTATATCCAAATCATACCTTTCTAATTATCAACTCATCACATGCAAACACAAAAAAAGGCTGCTCCAACAGGAACAGCCTTTCATGTAAGTCCAACTTACAATTATGATTTCTTTTCTTTCTTTTCTGAGCAACAAGCTTTCTTCTCACTGCAAGCTTTCTTTTCTTCACAGCTTTTTTTCTCATTGCACTCTTTTTTCTTTTTGTCCTCTTTTTTCTGCTCGGTTTTAACAGGCTCCTGGTCCATTGTCGCTGCCAATGCAGGTGTTGTAATAGCTAGTGTAAAAGCAAAAAGGAACGAAAGGATTAATGTCTTCTTCATAATCATGTTTTTAAATTAATTTTTGTTTGTCTCACTACAAAACTAAGTTTGAACGAGTTAAAAGTAAGTTATCTGCATGTTATTTGCTGTTAACACAATGTTAAAACAAGACATGCAAGTCTTTTATTTTGGTAATTTTGTGACCTAATTAAGAATCCGTATTTTTAAACTGATGGGGAAAAACAAAACCTATAATATCTTATCGGCTAGCACCTTTATCGGGCTCGCCCTTTTGCTGCTTATTCAAATTAACTACATTGTAAAAGCGGCGCGGCTGGAAGAAAAAAACTTCAACCACCGAGTAGTGATGGCACTGAAAGATGCCCGCGATGAGATTGGTAATCGGCTGTGTCCCGACATGGATAAGTTCTTGTGTGGAAACGGATGCATCAACGCCAAACGCAAAAGTGCCGAGGTAGATAGCATCATTCATTCGCAACTGGAAATATACAACCTGCCTCTCACCTACTCTTTTGCAGTTACCGATTCGGTGCTTGCAACCAATAGCAAGGCCATATGGGGACCCAAATGCTATCAACAAACACTGAATGGCCTGCTCGAAAGAGAAGGTATCCGATTACGGCTACAATTTCCGGATAGAAACCGATTTATTCTGGCACAAATGAGTGGACTCTTCATTATGTCCATTTCCATTATATTGTTCCTCTTAATTTCTTTTATCATCCTTTTACGGCTAATGAAACGGGAACAGCTGCTGATGACACACATGCGCGAGTTTGTGAATAACATGCTACATGAATTTCAAACGCCTCTTGCCAATATTAGACTGGCCGCCAACCTGATTATTAAAAAGAAGCACAGCGAAGAAAAAACGAACAATTACGCGCAAGTGGTGCTCAATGAATATAACCGTATGCAGGCTCATGTTGAAGACATTTTAAAACTATCGTGCGAAACAGCTCAAGAGGCCAAACTGGACGAAATAGACATGAAGCAGGTTATTGAGCAAACCATCAAGTCTTTTGCCTACCGTATTGAAGAGCTGGGAGGCGAAATCAAGACCACTTATAAAGCGCGCAGTCACCGCATTAACAGCTACAATGGCCGTTTGGCAATGGTCATTTCCAACCTGATTGATAATGCAATCAAATACAGCAATGGCACGCCGGCAATCACAATTCAAACCGACGTCATAAAAAATAAGCTGCGCATCAGGATTAAAGATCAGGGCATTGGAATTGCCCATAAAGAACTGCCTTACATTTTCGACCAGTATTACAGAGTAAGTACCGGCGATGTGCATAATGTAAAAGGCTTTGGCTTGGGACTAACCTTTGTTAAAAAAGTAATTGAAGAACACAATGGTGAAATAACTGTTGTTAGTGAAGTAGGTAAAGGAACGTGTTTCACTCTTTTATTACCCTTAAAATAATGGCAAAAATACTATTGGTTGAAGACGATATAAGCATGGGCTTTCTGTTGGTTGATTTTCTGGAGTCGAATAGCTTTGATGTTAAGCTGTATAAAGATGGGAAAAGAGGCCTGGAAGCATTTAAAAAAGGGAAATATGATTTTTGCATATTAGATGTGATGCTGCCTGGTATGGATGGTTTCACCATTGCCGAAAACATCAGGCAGGAAGACAAAAAAATCCCGATCATTTTCCTGACTGCCCGCTCTATGAAAGAGGATAAAATCAAAGGTTTTCAGTTGGGGGTGGATGACTATATTACCAAGCCGTTTGATGAGGATGAACTGCTTTATCGCATAAAAGCCATCCTGAACCGCACCAAGCTACAGGCCGAACCTGAAGAAGATACTGTCACACAATTTACCATTGGCTCCTATCACTTCGACGCCACCAACCAAAGCCTGGAAGGGAACGGCTTTTCAAAACGGCTCACGCAAAAGGAATGTGATGTATTAAAAATCCTCTGCCTGTCAAAAAACAAAATTGTTAAACGTGAAGATATTTTGATCGCCATTTGGGGTGAGAATGACTATTTCCATGGCCGCAGCCTGGATGTTTTTATTGCCAAGCTCAGAAAATACCTCAAAGGCGACAAGTCGGTATCCATCGAAAATGTACCTAAAGTAGGGTTTGTGTTAAACGATTAACGCTTCTGCCAGCTGCCCCAAAGTATACAAAGCCATGCATAATCAGATCAAAACATACCAGCTCGAAAAAGCCAATGGTGAAGCTGTTGACTTCATTATTAAATCGACAGCTGACATTTTTGAGCAGATGCAAAAGCAACCGCAAATGCAGGACCATCCGCACAGGCATGACTACTATACCATAATTCTGTTGGAAAATGCACCCGGTGGTGTTCACATTATTGATTTTAAAGAATACCCGCTGGCGGCGGCGTCTATTCACTTTGTTTATCCCGGCCAGGTTCACCAGTTGTTAAGTACAAACATCCCCATTGGCTATGTGCTAAATTTTAGCCGTACATTCTTAATGAAAAATGGCATTACCGATGATTTGGTCGACCGTGTCTATTTATTTAACTCCTTTGGCGACTCCCCTCCAATGCCAATTAGCCATCATCAGCTATCTACCTTCAAAACAATAGTGGAACAAATGCAGAGCTACCAGCAAGGTGATAACTATTTCCGCTACGAAGCGCTCGGGGCGCTTCTGAAATTATTTATCATCAATATATCAGGCGCCTGCAGTTTATCAAATCTCAACCCCGAATATGAGGCAGGAAGCAACCGGCTAATACGTGATTTTAAGAAGCTCATTGAAGAGAAATACCGCGCGGAACATAAAGTCCAGTTTTTTGCCGAACAGCTGGCTGTATCCGCCGATTACCTCAATCGTTATGTCAAAAGTAAAACCGGCAAATCGGCCAAGGAATACATACAGGACAAACTGATTATTGAGGCCAAGCGGCTATTGCTCTTTACCGACTTAACAAGCAAAGAACTTGCATTTAATTTAGGCTTTGAGGAACCCTCACATTTCAATGCTTTTTTCAAAAAGAACACAGCTCACTCACCCATTGCTTTTAGGCAAATGGTTCGTCAATGAACTGCATCCAGCACGCTTGTCCAATTACCGCATCAATACATTATTCTCTAACGTCTTTTAAGCTCTCATCTTTACTTAAAACGGCTTTAACAAATGCACATTCCGGTACAATTTTTATCTTTTTTGACCGGGCATAATCAACGGCTTCGTTTACCAGACGCTTCCCATACCCTTTGCCGCCAAACTCATCACCCACTTTTGTTTCGTCAATAACAATTTTGGACTGTCCTTCCCATCTAAAACGCATTTCGCCGGCGATTAGATCATTTTCAAAAAGTATAAATCGCCCTTTCTCTCCATTATCTTCTATGTTATAGCTTAGCATACACTTCATTTTAGTTTATACATACAACAGCTTCATAATTGAGTTGTTTTGTATGCCTTCAAAATACAGCGGAAAAATAAAATACCCAAAGGTCTGATTTTAATAATCCTTCGCCTGCTTTTTGTAAGCCCCATGCCAACAGTTACTTGTATTTTTGTAGTATCCAAAAACATAGAGCTATGCAAACACATATTTACAAAGCCGATAGCAGAGGAACCGCCGATTATGGCTGGCTCAAAGCAACTTATTCGTTTAGTTTTGCAAACTACCACAACCCAGAGCGCATTCACTTTGGTGCGTTAAGGGTGCTTAATGATGATGTGATTGCTCCAGGAGGTGGTTTTGATACACACCCCCATGATAATATGGAAATTATTACCATTCCTTTAAGCGGACAACTGGCACATAAAGACAGTATGGGCCACACATCTGTTATAAAAAGTGGAGAAATTCAGGTGATGAGTGCCGGCAAAGGCGTTTTTCATAGCGAATTTAATGCCAGCCAAACAGAGCCTTTAAATCTGTTTCAAATATGGCTATTTCCTAATGAAAAAAATGTAGCTCCCCGCTACCAGCAGATAGCCCTTGAAACCCTTGAAAAACGTAATGAGCTCTACCAGATTCTTGGTCCTGATAAAAATGACAAAGGGGTATGGATTTATCAGGATGCCTGGTTTTACATGGGAAAACTGGATGCTGGTTGGAAAGGCTCCTACCAAATAAAAAAAGAAGGTAATGGATTGTACCTGATGGTGATTGAAGGAGAAGTAACCATAGCTGGTCAGAACCTTTCGAAAAGGGATGCCATTGGCATTACCAATACCATGGAAGTTGAGATCGAAGCGCTATCAAACAGTCATCTATTGCTGATGGACCTGCCAATGAATTTTTAATAAACAATCAAAAAAATAAAACACATGAAAACGAGATTATTTCTTTTAGGATTATTGAGTGTTCTGGTAAGCACCACCATTTTAGCACAAAAACATCAGGTTGATGCAAACGCAACTACCGTTAAGTGGACAGGAACGAAAGTAATTGGATCTTCCCACTATGGCTACATTCAACTTAAGGAAGGCCACCTGAACATTAATAAGAAACAAATAACAGATGGTCAATTCATTATTGACATGACAAGCATGACCAATACCGATCTGGAGAATGAGGAATACAATAAAAAGCTAATTGGACACCTTCACTCCGACGACTTCTTCAGTGTTAAAGCTTACCCAACAGCTCAACTAAAAATTACTGACGCCTCAAAATTCAAGGGCAACAAAGCAACTGTTAAAGGTGAATTAACGATTAAAGGACAAACTCAGCCCATTGAGTTTGAGGTTGAGCAAAAAGAGAATGCCTACATGGCCTCCATTGTTGTGGACCGCACCCTGTATGGCATCCGCTATGGCTCGGGATCTTTCTTTGATAACTTAGGTGACAAAGCCATTAGTAATGATTTTACGCTGGATGTAAAATTGGTATTGCAATAATAGTTGTTGGCAGGCAGGTAACTTTCAGTACTTGCCTGCTGTCTTAATAGGCTGCCTCCTCCTCCACACTGTAGTTATCGATAGCAATAATAGTCAACCCGGCTAAAGCCGCAACTCCTACTGCAGTGCCAACACCGGTTGATTTAGTCAGATAAAATTGATTTGCACGCTCTGGCAACTGGTAATCAACAAGCTTATAAATTGAGGTCACCCAAAAATCGTTGTCAACATATCTAAGTTGATCAGATGGATCAACCGAATAACTAACGAAACAACGAAAGTATAGAGGCGATACTTCTTTCGAAAAATCATAAGCTTTTACTTGGTAGCTTTTTCCGTTATCAGCTACAAAATTTCTGCGCTCATACTTTATTGCCTGGCCGGTATCGAGAAATTGAGAACAGATAGTCACATTACTTATGCGTAAACTGGCTTTAGGAGGAATAAAACCAGAACGATCATTATTAACAACTGAGCCTGAACCACTGCCATTGGTATAAGTTGAGTAATCCCCATTTATGCTCACTTCTGAATAGTTGGCATCGAATGTAGCCACTGATGGATTTAAGGGAAAAGTAGCTCCATCCACAACCATCGAAGATTGATCCCAATGAATGCGTACAGGCACCTCTAACTTGTTATAGATAGTCAGGTAAAGCGGGCAATTGGGCCCATTAAAAGCATAGTGAAGCTGTATGCTGTCGTCCTCGTATATGAATCCATCGGAAAAAGGCTGCTCCAGGGAGCTGTTGAGGGTGGCAAACTGGTAACTTGAGCAAGAAGTGAGACAACAGATAGTTGCAGCAAGTACCCAAAGTAAGGAGATATTTTTCATGGTAAAAACAGTTAGGTGCTAAAACAGTTGAGTGGTTTCGCAAAAACCATCTCTCAATGATAAGACAATGAACCAGCTACTTACACGTACATTCAACGCCAAAAAGCAGCCATAACAACTACGGCTCGTTCGAACTATTGAACTTTGTTTTTGGTTTTCCAGTAATAGGTAAGTTCACTTATAGTACCTGCAAGGAAAAGAAGTTTCAGGATGAGAGTTTTGATACAAAAAAAATGTCCGGTACCATTATTGGGTAAACAATTGGCACCAGACATTCACCATCTCACATCACCATCCAACTTACTGTAAAAGAATGGACGAACATTTTGCCTCAGCCTGTTTTAGTTATGCTTCGGCAATTACTCTTCTTGATAGTTTTAGAACTGTAGGATGTACCAATCGCTGGTAATCTTTATAAGTCATTTGAATTAATTCGGCATGGTTGCAGGCGTTAAATGCGATCGTCGTATCTTCAGCCAGCTTCTCTGCAACGAATACATCCATATTATAAAGGTTTCCGAACGGCGGCTGCGCTCCTACCTCACAATCGATAAAGGCATCCTTAAACTCCGACTCGCTGGCTAGGCGCACATTTTTAGCACCTGTAGCTCGTTGAAGTTCTTTCAGATCTACCTGATACGAGGCAGGTAGTACAACCATACACAAGCGACCATCTACTTTAACCATCACTGTTTTCGCAATTTCTTTACCTGAGATATGAGAATAAGCAGCCGTTTTTTGTGCGGTGTAGGCTCTGGAGTGCACAATTCTCTTGTAATTGACATGCTCCAGATTTAAGTACTTTTCTAAGCGTGTAAGTGGCATAATTATCCCTCCATTTAAGTGTTTATAATCGATTGCAATACAAGCCACATTAAGTTACTACCAAATTGACTATCTGTAAATAGCAAACACTTATAAATCGCAGGTGTTTTCTTCCAAACACCTTCTTTCCGACTGATTATCAGAGGCATTTTTCTTTTCGACATATTTATGCCAATTTTGCACTTCAAGAAGACATGTAAGAATGGGAAAGGAACAAGTTTTAACAGCCGAAGAACTGCACTTTTTGGGCATTAAGGTGGTTTATAAAGATATGGTTGATAAGGGTTTTAAAGTGCTCAACGTACGGAAAGAGCTGGATGTAAACCCACAAATATTAGCAACCAAAGATGATAAGCGTTATTTTGTTGTTGTTCGAACAGCCACCTATCCCGAAATGGGTTTGCTGCTGCCGCATATTGCTGCTGAAGTAATGCAACACGGAAACAAACATCAGGCAGTCTGCTATTTTGCCAGCGTGGGCATTGCCAATGCCAATGGTGAAACCGATGAGGAAATGGCCCGCCCGGTTAAGGATGGTGAATACTACATCAACTACAACGGTTTGCAATTGTTCCCTACCTATTAATTAAAAACCACATGCTGAATCAATTAAAAGATTTTTACCAAAAAAACAGACTGTTTATTATTAGTGGCTTAGCCTTGGTATTGCTGCTGCAAATTTGCAGCCGGGGCGCCCGAAAACCAGTATCCACTGCGCTGCCCGACACACACATTCAAGCAGATACAGTGGTCAATGCTGACACCCTTCTTAAGCCACTACAAGAAATATACTACGAAGAAAAACTCAAGAATAGCGAACGTAACCCCGAAATAACTCACCTGTTTTTGTTGATGGGCCTTGTGCTTTTAGTATTTGTTGCCACCAAAAGAGGCTGGCTGCAAAAGCTCACACCGTCTATTGTATGGGTCTCCATTAAAGCGCGCAGAAAAAAGGAGACAAAGGAACGTGTTGCGACTATCTCTATCAGCAACTATACAAAAGAGAGTTTAACCATTTCATCCCCAATCCTAATTTTAAGTTCTCCGTCTAAAAAAGCACGAAAATTTAAAGTAAAAGGGAGCACCGAACAAAATATCTTTCCACTGACATTAATGCCGGGCACGGCTCATCACTTAACAATCAATCTGGATACATTTCGTCAAAAAGCAGGCATCAAAAAAGGTTTTAGGTGGATGAAGGTAAAAGTGAACACCGATAAGAGAACGCACAGCTCTGTCTGGAAATATCTATTTTGAAACTAATCGATAAATTGCTTGTTATACCACAAATAAAATTGTCATGAATAAAGGATTCTGGGCTAATCAATGGCATAAGTATCGAAGAAAGAAAACTGTTTTAGGAATCGTTTTTGATTTCATGTTTACCGCTTTGCTTGTGGCAATGTTATTTCCTGCTTCACGAAAAATTGTTTCGTCCACCATTATCAGGTATAGCATGTTTCAACCGCGCGAAACTAAAGAGGTAAGCTATCTGAATGATACCGATTATAACTGGCATGTTGAAAGCATGGATGGTGAGCTGCTGGAATTATCATCTCTAAAAGGTAAGGTAATATTCATCAACTTCTGGGCAACCTGGTGTCCTCCCTGCATTGCCGAAATGCCGTCTATTCAGCGCTTATATGATGAGTACCAAGATGACATGGCATTTATCATTGTCAGCCAGGAGTCCAAGAGTACGCTGCGTAATTTCATTGATCAAAAAGGATATACATTCCCGGTATATATGCTGCGCAGCCGTCAGCCTGATGTCTTTTCATCCAGAAGCATACCAGCCTCATTTCTTATCTCCCCCAAGGGCCAGGTTATGATGAAAAAGCAGGGAGCTGCCCGTTGGGATGGTGATAATGTGAAGGAGCTGATTGAAAAAATGCTTAAATAAACTACTTGGGCTGAATCAACTCTTGTCCATTCTAAAAGCCTTTTCTTTAAAGTTATAAAATGATGCAGACCGTTTTAGACGGTCTGCAAACGCTGTTACCTTAAAATATAAGTGGCAACCGCCGCGGGCTTCAAGCACGTTTCCATGTATCAGTTTACCATCTGTAGCACTCTTTAAGCCAGACCGAAGAACTGCTTAAGGGTAATAAATGATTTCTTATCTTTGAATGCTTAAACTACAAATAATTGCATAAAATGAAATACAAAAGAATACTCCTCAAGCTAAGTGGGGAATCCCTAATGGGTGAACAGGGTTATGGCATTGACCCTGAACGTCTTAATGACTATGCAGAGCAAATAAAGGAAGCCGTGCAACATGGCGTGCAAATTGGTATTGTTATAGGTGGCGGCAACATCTTCAGAGGTCTGAGCGGCGCATCTAAAGGTTTTGACCGTTATAAAGGGGACCAGATGGGCATGCTTGCAACTGTAATTAACGGCCTGGCATTGCAATCAGCCCTACAAGCCATGAATGTTAAAACACGCGTTTTAACCGCCATCAGAATGGAACCTGTGGGAGAATACTACGACAAACCCAAAGCCATTGAAGCCTTAGAAAAAGGAGAGGTAGTCATCTTATCGGGCGGAACTGGCAACCCCTATTTTACCACAGATACAGGCTCTTCCCTAAGAGGCATTGAAATTGAAGCAGATGTGATGCTCAAAGGCACACGCGTAGATGGTGTTTATACCGCCGACCCTGAAAAGGATCCATCCGCTACTAAGTTTGATGAAATTACTTTTGATGAAGTGTATAACCGCGGCCTAAAGATTATGGATTTAACGGCCACTACCATGTGTAAAGAAAACAATTTGGATATTGTTGTTTTTGATATGGATACAAAAGGCAACCTTTTAAGGGTGCTTAAAGGCGAAAATATTGGCACTTTAGTGAAGAACTAAGAAACTATCGGCTATAAAAAAAGGGAGCAAATTGCTCCCTTTTTTTATATTTAGACTAGTAATAAACTTTAACCTTATCCTTGGTTTAGAACTCCCACATGTCGTGTTCTTTGTTAAAAATTTCTTCTTTTATGCGTTCTGACTCCATCATTGCTTCCATACCTGCGGTATAAGACTCAATACGACGGTTATTATAAACGTTGGCCTCTTTGTAGATGTAACTACCGAAATAACGCTTTATAAAAATATCATCGAACGTACGGCGCTGCGAATCATTTCGTGGGTTGAATACCTCATGACGGGCAAATAACCCCCGAGCTTCCGGGAAATAAATCCAAAATGTTTGAGACTTTCTTACCTGTCCTTGTCCTCCATCTCCTTCAATATATTCTCGTATTGGGCATAAACCGATGATGCGAACATCCATGCGTGAATATTTTCGGTCGAAGAACCAGATTTCCTTGAGCATGATTTGCTTAATCTCAGTGGAACGCACTTCGCCACCAACTACCTTTTCTTCGTACATGCCTGTTTCGGCGTTACGAATCATGGTTGTATCGGCAACAGCTCCCATTTCACGATTCACCTGCTCAACGGTCAACGGAACCTGAAACTCATCTTCCGTTTTTGTTGAATAAGCAGTTAGGCCTTCATAGGTGATGCCATAAATCAAAAGATCAATCAAGCTGTAACGATCATCCATCCTGGTGGTTGGATAATACATTGGCAAGTTTATCTTTTCACGCAAATCAATAATTCGCCAAATTTTCTTTGCCCACAAAACGTCAGCTTCACGAACATGCGCATAAGGAATTGGTTTACGATTTTCCACATGATCTTTGGTATAAAGCTCAGTGTTAACCTCCTGTGCATGCAAAGTATCTGCTGCACCTAAACCAACCAATACAATAAGGATAAAGAATATTCTTTTCATTGTCTCAAATTTTATTTCTAGTCAACAGTTAGCACTATTGAAGCCAGCTTCCTATTGCGCTTATCGGGTCCAATAGCCTTAATTTCTTCTACGTTAATTTTAGCTCCGCGTGTTGTCCCTTTAATCAGGTTTTTCTGAGCCTCTGTTAAACGGTTACTATTTGACATCTCACTGACAAAGAAGCCTCCTTTGACGGTTGAGATACTAAATTGCGTGACTTTATATTCCAATTCGAAATCAAAGTCGTCGCCCATTTCTGCAAACACACCACTTTGGTTCACCAAGAGGTTTTTACGAACTTTACCATCGCGCTTACCTGCAAAGGTTGCATATGGCAGAGGAAGTGGCTTAATACGGAATTCCTGACTTCCTAAACGTCGTGTTTGTCCGTTGATAACTGCAGATACTGTCACTACTGACTTTCCACCTGCGAATCCGGCTTTAGGTTTCACGTAGAATACATCACCACTCTTACGGAACGTACAGTTACCAAACGACACTTTTAACTGGCTGCCTGATACACCTGGAACTGAAACTTCCACTGGGTTTTCCAAGGCCTCATAAAACACGTTCATTTTGGTAGGCGAAATTACCACGTTAGGCTGAATCACCTCGTACTTGTGAGAAACATTGTATCGCAGTGGCTGACCACTAGGTCCCGTCATTGTAATAGTACCTTCCCAGCTTTTTTCTCCTAAGGAATTAGCAGGAATAGATAATACACCACGGCCATTAGGTTGAACTTTAATGTTGTAACCCGGAATATCATATACCGCTGGTTGCAGAGTATCTGTTGCCGCTAATAACAGCTCGGCATGGTACTCACCACCTTTTATCACCACATCCGATCGTGGAATAACGATAGACTCTACTTTATTAAACTTAAACGATCCTTCGTCAATGCTATTTAATAAATAAGAAGCGATATCGGCTTGTGTATTTCTAATATTACTCTGAATACTACTTAGCAGAGCAAAAGATGCTGATAATGGCAAAGCCTCAAATTTCTGACTTGCCCATGATTGCTGCACTTGCCCTTTTTTGGTAGGCTTACGAGCTTCAGTAGATAAACTCTTTATGATCGTATGCACCACCGCTGTATCTTCCTCATCAACAAACTCAAGCAGCTTATCTTTATAAGCATTTATGCGCTCTTTCAGTTCCTCACTGCGCTGACCACCCTTCTCGGTAATCATTACCTGTGCAGCCACGTCTTGATTATCCGCCCCTTTATATCCATCTTCTAATGAACCCTCTGGGTCGACAATTTTAACCATTATTCTCTTTAATGAGTCAATATGGTTGTACAAGTCATCGGCACTTGCGTAAATCGTATTTACTTGTTCGCGAACCGGCCTCACTTTTTGAGGATTTGCAAACTCAGCAATCTCAAATTGATTTTGAAGCTCTTTATTTTTAACATCGGTTGCTTTTATAGTCTCTTGTATACTTTCGTCTACCAGTTGAAATGCTAGAAGTAGCTCCCCTGACACGTTCAATGCAAGCATTGCTGTCAGGAAAAGGTACATCATTCCGATCATTTTCTGCCTGGGGGTTTCGGGACAATTTCCGCCACTCATAATTTTCTTCTTTTAGCAGTTGTTTATGATCTTCTTAATTACTTGTTTCCCATATTCATGGCACTAAGCATGTTGCCATAGATAGCATTCAACTCAGATACAGACTGACTCAGCTGGGCAACTTGCTCACGATATACTTTGGCGTCTGTTGCCGATTGCTGAAATTGATTAGTAATTTCAGATAGTCCTTGTGTTAGCGCTTCTGAGGCTTGCACCTGACTATTAACACCCTTAAGCTGCAACTCATAGGCCGAATTGATAGCAGCCAGATTCTTGGTTACATCATTCAATTTTTCACCATAGGCCTTATTATTGGCGGCCAAATCATCGAAATGTGATTTAAGTGAATTACCTGAATTGGCATAGGCTTCAGCCAATACCTGACTGCTTTGAGCCATTGAAGCCTGCTGATTAGCAAACTGACCAACCGCATCACCAGCTGTTTTCATATTCTGAATATAGGTATTAGTAGCTACCGTTGCATTTCCTATATCGGAAAGTTGCGAAGATGTATTGGATAGCTTCTTAATGCCTTCTGATAATTTCTCGATATCTTTTGCATCAAGACTACCACTTTGTACCAGAGCAGCCAACTCACTGCCACCTCCACCGTTGCCGCCTCGTTCGCGCGGTTCTAATCCGTGGAGCTCCGGGTAAACAAGCCCCCAATCGGGCATTTCATGTGGTTTCTCAAAAGCTGATAACGCAAAAATAATAGCTTCAGTTCCTAAACCTGCAATTAGCATGATTGATGCTCCTGGCAAGTGAAGAATTTTCCATAATGCTCCCAATATTACTACAGCCGCACCAAGACCGTACACTTTACCCATTACATTTTTATAAGCTGGGCTCTCAACAAATTCTGAAATACTCATAATGACCTGATTTTTTTCTTTTAACCGTCCTAACTCTCTTTTAGTCGCCGATGTAATCTCTTACACATCGGAAACCGATAAATGATTTTGAAGAATCCTGATACTCATATGTACGGGTACCATTCTGTAAAAAATAACCTACATCTTTCCAAGAACCACCGCGCAACACTTTTCTTTTCATTACATGCGGATCATCGGGTAAGGCATTGTACTTATAAGTTGGATTAAAATCATGCGTAAAAGTGTAAGCCGACTCATCATAGGCACTGGATGTCCATTCTGCAACATTACCAGCCATATCAAATAAGCCATAGTCATTGGGCGCGTATGAACCTACGGACATAGTTGTCATACCACCATCATCACCATAACGTCCACGCAAAGGCTTGAAGTTGGCAAGAAAGCAGCCCTTATCGTTGCGTGTATACAAACCACCCCATGGGTACATAGCTTGGTCAAGGCCACCCCTTGCAGCATATTCCCACTCGGTTTCGGTTGGAAGACGGTAGTTATTTACCACCGGCTCGCCTTTACTTTTTAAGAAGTTGTTTAGTAATTGTGTCCGCCAGATACAGAAAGCCGTTGCCTGCTTCCAGTTTACCCCTACAACAGGATACTCATCAAACCCAGGGTGCCAAAAGTACTTTTCAGTCCATGGCTCGTTGAATGAGTAGGTAAAATCAGCGATCCAGCACAAGGTATCCGGATAAACATTAACAGCATCCTTCATTATGAAGGCTGAACGATCGTTAATTTCACGCTCTTCCCCTTTTTCGTCGTAAACAACCCCTTCGTATTGTTTCGTTTCGAAGTTATACCTGTTACTGCTATTTGCAGCCTGCAGCAGGTCAACCCACTCATATTCATAGGTTAGCTTACGAGTATCAATCTCCTTGCGTCGGAAGAACCGTTCACCTTCAGCTAAGAACATTTCATCCAGGATTTCGGTAAATTCTTCGTTTTCCCAATCAATTGGCTCGTCCCAATTTAGATAAGGTGGATCGATTTCATTACCATTATAATCTTCGCTTATTAAGAATTCCTCAAATTGCTCGCCCAATAAGCTACGTGCGATTGAGTCTTTAACCCAAAATACAAACTGACGGTATTCGCTGTTTGTAATCTCTGTTTCGTCCATCCAGAATGAACGCACAGAAACAGTTTTAGTCTGCGAGGTCATTGTACTGGCAATGTCCATGTCATTAGGACCCATGTTGAAGCTACCCTGAGGAATAAACAACATTCCAAACGGATCTGGTTCATAGAATGTGGCCCGGCGTTGAACGCCTACCAATTCTCCACCACTGGACTGTCCGCATCCAGTTAAAATGGTGACAAAAATGACACTGATGGCAAGTATTTTCTTCATAATAGCCTTAATATCTGAATTACTCTTTTACTTAATCTGTTCTTACTTATAAATATCTTACACTCTTGTATTGTTTCTTTCTTTTTTCAATGCTCAAATCGAACTGATACCCGAGCATTATTTCATGCGAACCATTTCTGGCGCCTCCCAGTTGGGATATGCTGATGTCGTAACTATAGCCTATTCGCAGTCCATTATTTAATTCAACACCACCTAACAATACAATTGCATCTTGCATCCGAAAAGTTATTCCACCCCAATATTTGTCTTTCAATATTCCATTGATATTCCAGTCAATCTGATAACTACTCATATTCGTTTTCAGAAATATTGATGGTACGAGTACTATTGGACTTTTCTTCAATTGAAAACGGTAGCCTCCGGTAATAAAAACAGTACGGTCGAAGTAAGAAGTGTATGTTTCTTTGAATTTAGGTTTTGGTTGATTTAAATGAGCCACTGAAATACCCATGTAATAGGTTTTATGTTCCAGAAAAGCTCCTATGCCTGCATCAAATGCCACGCCTTCATCATCAGGGAATGATTCTTCACTATGGAAGCCCCCCCCGATCATATCTTGAATATCTTGAGGCATTGTATACAGCTCACTTCCTTTAATTCCTTGGTTAATTAGGCCTAACGAAAGACCTACACCAAGCTTCCCGTAGTCTGTTTCCCATCGTTTTGAATAAACAGCCGACATATATATAGTAGATAATGCGCCTATTTCATCATTCATGATGGACAAACCAACTCCGCTGTTCCATCCCAATAAGTTAACTTCTGTATCTACCCCAAACACCGTTGTGCTTGGAGCCATTGATGAACCACCTTCCGGCTTAAACCCGCCCATCCATTGTTGCCTGTTACCAAGTGTCAGATTCATCATTTCACTTGTGCCTGCGAATCCGGGGTTAACAGTCAGGTGATTAAACATGTTCTGACTGAACTGTGGATATTGCTGTCCCCAAGACAGGGAAGCAACGCAAAATAACAGAAAAAATACTATTCTCCTAGCCATGCCAAAAAGCTGGTATTTACATTTTTTGAACCTTAGTTCGTTAATCTTTTGCCTCTTATGGTTTCAATTATACATCCACCATTTTACTTACCAGCTGACAGAAAGCTGGAGATATATACTCTAATTAGTCATTAAAGGTTTCATTTTTCAAAATTATATATCATAAAAATATTGTTATACTTTGGTTTACAACCCTGTTTTTTTGAAATAGCGGAACCATTTTTCCGGAATTTCATTTGCTGAAGCCGCTTCAAAATCATTGCGCCCACAGGCAATGACAACAACCCCCTCATTACTTCCCGGTATCTCCACCCACCACCTGTCATTATCCGGGTTGTTGTAAAATTTTATATCCAGCTCATAATCTTCCAGATAAACGATGAATTGCCGATACTCATCCAGATCTTTGACCGGATAATCATTATAACGTAAAGCAATGCCTTCTAGTATGTACCAAATTGCCTGAGCACCTAAAACAACTCCCTGAGAACGTTGATCTAACTGCACATCAAGCTCGAAAATTCCAAATATATTTATCTGATCACTCTGGCCTGCGTACCACATTAACTGACAAAGCTCCTCACCAGTTAGTCCATTAGGCATTGGTAAAATATGTGCCGGCTGGTCACACTGCCTCACAACAGTCATATCAACGCTAAGCAGGTTGGCATCCCTCATAATAGGTTCGACAATCCGATGCCCCGACTGTCTTATCTGCCCCAATCGAATAACTTCATCTGCCACTTCTGTAACTTGGTCCTCTTGGTAGCGGCTAAAAAGATACTTTTGTACCCCAACCACTGATAAGCTCGTCGGACGGTAACTTTCACTGCTAAACATGTAATCCAAAAAGCTGACCGCTGAAAAGTCCTGATCGGGTGCTTGCCAGTCCAGCTTACTGTCGACCACGGCCAGATTGCAGCCTGCAGCCTGCAGCTGCGAAACTTTAACCAAGGGCAATGTGTAATCCTGGCTTCCTCCAATAACTATTGAAACAACACGGTGCTTAACGAGATGACTCACCACTTCTTCAAGCGCTTTGTAGCGGTCATCGATGGTTTTTCCACGGATATTGCCTAAATCGACTATCGAAAGTTTTTTAGATAGTGCCCGTAAGCCCATCAGGTAGGCTCTGATTTTATCGGGTGCTTGTGCGCACCCCTTGTGCTGCGAATTGCGGGCATCATTAACCCCAATAAGCGCAATATCAAGTTCATCCCAACTTACCGACTGAAGACTGTGAAAGCTATGTACCTGCCCACGGAGCATTTCATCTTTCTGCCCTTCGAATGCATTTATTACATGATATTTTGGTTGGTCAAAATAATGGATCCAGTCTTCAGTCACGGGTTGGTTATTTGGTTTTCTTTGTCGTCTTTTTCTTTGTTGTAGTTGCTTTTTTAGCGGTTGACTTCTTTGCTGTTGTTTTTTTGGCTGCCGGCTTTTTAGCCGTTCCTTTATTATCAGCCTCAATTAATGCTCTACAGTCATCCAAAGATAATTCTTCTGCGTTTTTATCCTTTGGTATTTTATAATTCTTTTTCTGATACTTGATAAATGGCCCCCATCGTCCGTTAAGAATCTGTAAATCGGGTTCTTCATCAAACAGCTTAATAATTTTCTTTAAATCTTCCTCACGCTTTGTTTTAATACGTTCTATCGCAGTTTCCAAGTCAATTTCGAACGGATCGTCCTCCCCTTTCTTTAAGGAAACAAATTTACCATCATGACGAATGTATGGTCCAAAACGACCAATTCCAATCACCACCACTTTATTTTCAAACTCGCCAAGTGTACGTGGAAGTTTAAATAAATCGAGTGCTTCCTCGAGGGTAATGGTTTCAATGTGCTGCCCTTTTCGCAAAGAGGCAAACCTTGGCTTTTCGGCACCTTCCTCTTCCGATGAAACACCAATTTGCGCTAAAGGCCCAAAGCGCCCAATGCGCACAGACACCTGCTGACCACTGGCCGGGTCCACGCCCAAAATACGTTCACCGGTGCTTTTTTCGGATTGCTCAAGTGTTTCTTCAACTCGAATATGAAATGGCTTGTAAAATTCGTCGATGGACTTGCTCCACTCGATATTTCCCATTGCCACATCATCAAACTCTTTCTCAACTTTGGCAGTAAAGTCAAAAGAAACGATGTTTTCGAAATATTTAACGAGGAAATCGTTAACAACCATTCCAATGTCTGTTGGAAACAACTTGTTCCTTTCAGCGCCTGTTATTTCTGATTTTTCACTCTCTTCGAGCTGCTTGCCACTTTCAAGCAATAAGTGCTTATAAACCCGTTGCGTTCCTTCGCGGTCTTCTTTCTCTACATACCCACGATTTTGTATGGTCGAAATGGTTGGCGCGTAAGTAGACGGACGACCAATCCCTAATTCTTCGAGCTTACGAACAAGGCTGGCCTCGGTGTATCGGGCCGGTTTCTGACTCCAGCGCTGGCGTGCCTCCACATGAAGCATCTCTAAAACTTCTCCTTTATGAATTGGCGGCAACAGTACACTTTCTCCTTCCTCCTGCTCATTTTCAGCGTCGGTCGATTCGATATACACTTTCAGGAAACCATCAAATTTAATGATTTCGCCAGTTGCCAGAAACTTCTCATTCGCGCCATCCACTTCAATGTGAATGACTGTCTTTTCCAACTGCGCATCGCTCATTTGAGATGCAATGGTTCGTTTCCAAATTAACTCATACAAGCGCTTTTCCTGCGCTGAACCAGCAACCGTTTCTTTATCAAGGTAGGTCGGACGAATGGCTTCGTGAGCTTCCTGGGCTCCTTTTGCCTTCGTCTTGTATTTCCGAATTTTAACGTATTCGGCCCCCATCTTTTCTGTTATCTGGGTCGATGCCATATTCAAAGCTAAATCCGAAAGGTTCACCGAATCGGTACGCATGTAGGTTATCTTACCGGCCTCATACAACTTTTGAGCTATCGACATGGTTTGCCCCACTGAAAAACCTAATTTCCGAGAGGCTTCCTGCTGAAGTGTAGAAGTGGTAAAGGGAGCGGCTGGCGATTTTTTTACGGGCTTTTTCTCAACCTGTGAAACCAGAAATTTAGCATCGCTACATTTATTGACGAATTCTTTGGTTTCTTCGTAGGTATTGAAACGCTTATTTAACTCAGCCTTCAGCTCTTTGACCCTGCCTTTCTCATCGGTCACTTCAAACATGGCCGTTACCCGGTAGGATGAAGTTGGCTTAAACGCAAATACTTCTCGTTCGCGATCGACAATCAAACGCACAGCTACAGATTGCACCCTGCCGGCAGACAAGGAAGGCTTCACCTTACGCCACAAAACAGGCGATAATTCAAATCCAACCAGCCGGTCGAGTACGCGCCTGGCTTGCTGTGCATTAACCAGGTTAATATCTATTTTCCGAGGATTTTGAACCGCCTTTTGTATGGCGTCTTTCGTAATTTCGTGAAAAACAATACGACGGGTATTTTCTTCATTCAGTTCAAGTGTTTCAAACAAATGCCAGGCAATGGCCTCTCCCTCGCGGTCTTCATCGGAGGCGAGCCAAACCATCTTGGCTTTCTTTGCTAGCTGCTTTAGCTCCTTAACAACATCTTTTTTGTCAGAGGAAACAATGTAATCAGGCTGATAATTATTATTGATATCGACGCCAAAATCACTTTTAGACAAATCACGTATATGACCATAGCTGGATTTAACCAGGAAATCACTCCCCAGAAATTTCTCAATGGTTTTTGCTTTTGCAGGTGACTCGACTATCACCAGATTTTCTTCTGTACCCGTTGTTTTTTTACCCATCTCTCAAATTGTCTTACAAACTCCTCATATTATTAAAGCATGCAAACTTATATAAAATTGCCACAATGTTAAAAAATGAAAATGCTTTACGCAAACGTTCGCCTCAGACGATCCGTCAAATTTTACTATTTTTACACCAAAATATCAATAATTATTAAGAAGCAAGCTGTTTTTACCCAGATACTGAAAAGTCAACTGTTTTTGAAAAAAAGTAAGCAGTTGAGCAAACACTCTGATGTGTCGCCCTGTTTAACAGCTCTTCGGGCATAATTATTATAACACGCTAGATAATAAACACTCAAGACAGATGGAGCAAACAAAATCGAAATATCGAAAATTAATACGACTATTCTGGCTCATGGTGATTGGCGGCATACTGTCAGTATTTACGCTATTTGTCATGATATCAAACGGTCTGCTAGGTTTCATGCCCACGTTTGAAGAACTGGAGAACCCTAAAAGCAATCTGGCAACCAATGTTTTTTCAAGCGATCATCAAATTTTAGGTAACTACTTTCGCGAAAACCGAAGCTACAGCCTTTATGAAGAGCTCTCGCCCAACATTATTAATGCACTGATTGCCACCGAAGACGTGCGCTTTCACGATCACTCAGGCATTGATGCCCGCGGATTGGCCAGAGTTATCTTCCGAACCATTATTATGCAGGATCAAAGTTCCGGTGGCGGAAGTACCATCACTCAACAATTGGCTAAACTCCTATTCCATGGCCAAGCATCGAGCAACTGGGAACGTGCTTTTCAAAAGCTGAAAGAATGGGTTATCGCAGTAAAACTGGAGCGCAGCTACACCAAAGATGAAATCCTGACCATGTATTTAAACAAGGCGGAGTTTATTTACGATGCCTATGGCATTAAAAGTGCAGCTCAAACATTCTTCAACACCTCAACCGACTCCATTAAAGTTGAAGAAGCAGCTGTGATTATTGGAATGCTTAAAAACCCTGCGCTTTTTAACCCTGTTCGACGGCCTGAGCTGACACAAGATCGCCGGAATGTGGTGCTAAGACAAATGCAAAAAGCTCAGTTTCTAACACTGGCCGAGTACGACTCACTCTCTGCATTGCCCCTTACCCTGCAATTTAATCGGGCTGACCATAAAGAAGGATTAGCCCCTTACTTTCGCGAATATCTGCGCTTAGCATTAACAGCTAACGAACCTATAAAATCTAACTATCCATCGTGGATGGAAGCCAAGTTTTTGGAGGATAGTGCCCGATGGGAAGATGATCCTCTCTACGGATGGGTTCATAAAAACTACCGCCCCGATGGCACACAATATGACATTTACAAAGATGGCTTACGCATCTATACCACAATCGACTCACGCCTTCAGCAATATGCCGAAGCGGCTGTTAAAAATCACCTGAGCAAAGACCTTCAGCCCAAATTCTTCGAAGAGAAAAAAGGAAGAAGTGGCGCACCTTATACCAGCGATCTGTCCAAAGAAGATTACGAGAACATCATTGAAAAGGCTATCAAAAATACCGATCGGTACAGAGGCCTGAAAAGAAACGGTGCGGATATGGACAGCGTTATGAGGGTGTTTAAAACGCCTTACGACATGACTGTCTTTACCTGGGAAGGTGAGCAAGACACGGTGATGACACCTTTAGATTCGATACACCACTATAAATTTTACTTGAGGGCAGGCATGATCTCCATGGATCCCTTATCGGGCCATGTGAAAGCTTATGTTGGCGGACCTAATTTTAAGCATTTCATGTACGATATGGCCGGCAAAGGTAAGCGACAGGTGGGCTCTACCATTAAGCCATTTGTTTACACATTGGCCATGCAAGAAGGCTTTACCCCCTGCGATTTGGTGCCCAACATTGCTCAAACCTTCTATCTGGGAGGGGGAAAAACCTGGACCCCTCGAAACAGTGGAAGTGCGCGTGCCGGGGAAATGGTGACGCTCAAGTGGGGGATTGCCAATTCGAATAACAACATTACTGCCTGGGTGATGAAGCAATTTAACCCGGAGGCGGTCGCCAATACCATACACGAATTGGGCATCAAAAGTCCAATGGATGCGGTGCCGGCTCTTTGCCTGGGAACCCCCGATTTTGGCTTACTGGAAATGACCAGTGCCTACAGCACATTTGCCAACAAAGGGGTAAACATTGAACCAATGATTGTTACCCGCATAGAAGATCGCTACGGCAATGTTATCAGCGACTTTCACCCACAAAAAAGAGAAGCCATTAGTGAATCAACGGCATACCTGATGCTGAACCTTCTTCAGGGGGTTGTTAACCAGGGAACAGGCAGACGCCTGCGCTCTACCTACAAAATGCAGGGCCAAATAGGTGGCAAAACAGGTACTACCCAAAACCACTCTGACGGCTGGTTTATGGGCGTAACGCCACAACTGGTGACCGGTGTATGGGTTGGTGGTGAAGAGCGCGACATCCACTTCGATGGCATCAGGCTGGGACAGGGCGCCAATATGGCCCTGCCAATATTTGCCCTTTACATGAAAGATGTTTACGCCAATGAAGAGCTGGGCATAACTGAAGAAGATGTGTTTGAAGAACCCCTCAACTTTAACATTAATGTAGATTGCGGCGATAATAACAGAAACCAATCCGCGGATGATGAAGAGCAGGAAGAGGCCATTCAAAATGTGGAAGAATTCTTTTAACAGAAAATAAACTCAATAAAAAAGAGCAGCCTGATGTTTCAAGCTGCTCTTTTTAGTTTTAAGAAAGTATCCGGGAAGACAGACCTTCCTGGTGAGTTCAACACCCTCAAAACGGCGCTAAAGGCCAAATTAGGGCATTTTATACATGAATGCATTGATATTCATTCCGGCTCCAACCGATGTCATCATCACATTATCGCCACTTTCGAGCTTATGCCCGCTCAATTTCCCCTTACAAATTAAATCGAATAGTGTGGGAACTGTGGCCACGCTGCTGTTACCTAACTCGCGAATGGTCATTGGCATGACATCCATATTCACATTTCGCTCATTGTACAAACGGAAAATGCGCTTCAATATCGCCTCGTCCATTTTGGCGTTGGCCTGGTGAATTAAAATTTTCTTTACATCGTTCAATACCATGCCATTCTTATCGAGACATTCTTTGGCCAATTGCGGCACATTGGTTAAAGCATAGTTATACAAACGCCGGCCATACATTTTTAGAAAGAGGTTTTCACCTTCCAGCTCCTTGTTGTATGGGTTATCCATCCGCAACAGATCGATGTGTTCGGCCGTATCGGTTTGAACGGCATGCTTAAGTATTCCAACCGGTGTATCACTTTCCCGGGCTTCTAACAGAACCGCTCCTGCGCCATCTGCAAAAATCATTGAATCTCTGTCGTGCGGCTCCATTGCCCGGCTGAGCGTATCAGCTCCTATTACCAGTGCACTTTTGGCATCGCCGGATTTGATGTAATAATTAGCCTGAATCATGGCCTGAGTCCATCCGGGACAACCAAAGGTAATATCATAAGCTATGGTTTTAGGATTTTTTATCCCCAGCTTGCTCTTCACTCGCGAAGCTAACGTTGGCAGGATATCCGGATAAATTGTGCCATACCGCATATCTCCTAAATTATGCGCTACAATAATATAATCCAGCTTCTCCTGATCAAACCCCGCATCGCTAAGCGCTTCCTTACCGGCCATCATAGCCAAATCTGAAGTCACATGATTTTTCTCTGCGCACCGCCGTTCGGCAATATCAGTAATCTGTTCAAACTTCTCAACAATCTCGTTACCTTCTGCTTCTATGACTGTTCCGTCATCATTATAAAAAGTATTGTCGATAAAATCGGCGTTAGCTTTAACCACAGGCGGAATATAGCTTCCCGTCCCGGTAGCTACCGCATAAATCTCAGCCTTTGAATTCATTTTTGCTTTTTTTCTTATCAAACTATCAGTACGAATCGAAGTACTTTAAATCAATGGTATCCCCATTGAAAACACCATACGAAAAATGCTGTATCCAGTCACCTAAAAAAATAAGCTGACACGCCGGCCCCACACAGACCGTTCGTGCCACATGGCGGTGACCAAATACGAAGTAATCGACTTTCTCTTCTTTTATAAACTCTTTGGCATACAAAACCGCAAACTCTTTATCATCGCCTAGGTATTTGTCGCCATATTCTTTGTTATTCTTTTCTCGACTTTTGCCCGACCAATAGTTAGCCAATCCGATGCCACAGTTAGGATGTATACAGGCAAATAACCATTGGGCAAATTTATTGGTAAACACAGATTTCAGCAGGTTGTAACGCCTGTCGTAGTTACCCAGTCCATCGCCATGAGCGAGAAACAGCTTTTTGCCATTAAAATCGCGTATTACAGGTTCGCGATACACATTTACCCCACACTCATTTTCGAGGTAATCAAACAGCCAGATATCATGGTTGCCAGTGAAAAAGTGAACAGGTATTCCACTATCGGTAATTTCAGAAAGTTTGCCCAAAAAACGGGTAAACCCACGCGGCACCACCTGCTTATACTCAAACCAGAAATCAAAAATATCTCCCATCAGGTAGATTTCTGCTGCATCGTGCTTGATGGCATCGAGCCATTGGACAAATCTCTTTTCGTGCAAGCGATGATCTTTAATCCCTGGTGCACCCAGGTGAACATCGGAAGCGAAGTATATATTTTTGGTTGTTTCCAAGAATCTTATCGCGATTTTATTTTGCGGACAAATATATTAGAAAAATAAAGTATCTCCTAACCTTTTAAACACCGCAAGTCATTGTTGAACAAACAAATAAATTGGTCGAAAGTAGGAAAAACTACTTTTGAACCTTAGGCAACCTTCCGGTAAGTGCCTAAAAAAACCGCAATCGATAGACTGCGGTTTCCCAGTATAAGTCCTCTAAAGACTTATAATATTTCCTTTAATTTTTCTGACAATCGATTTCCAAACAAGTTTTTACCAATTATTTCCCCTTTAGGACTGATTATATAATTAGCAGGTATTTGCCTGATATTATAAAGCTTGGCCGGGTAAGAATTAGTATAGGCTAAATCACTCACTTCAGTCCAGGTGTAGCCCTCATTTTTAACGGTGCTTTCCCAAATAACCCGACTTTTATCGAGTGACACAGAGTAAACCTCCAGCCCTTTGCCTTTATACTGTTCATACATTTTCTTCAGGTGTCGGTTAGCAGCCACTGATTTCTCATCCCACGACGCCCAAAAACTCAAAACAATCGTTTTTCCTTCGAGGGAAGATAAGCGAATGGTGTCGCCCTGAATGTTTGGTGCTTCAATATCCACATAACCACTTTCGGCAGCCTTGGAAGCCAATAGCTCATCAGCAAACTTTTGACGCTGTTGTTGCGCCTTGGCGCCTAGCACATAGTTATATAAATGACCGGCACGTTCTGATTCGGGATAATACAGGTTCAAACTCGTGGCCAGTGTAGAAAAATAAACCTGATCCTTTTTGTCGAATACATTTAAAACAGCCGTATTGTCATCAAGGTTTTGGAACAAGGCATAATAGCCGGCAAACGAGCGCGGATTTTCCATAATAAACTCGCCCACAAATGCCTTATGATCATTTAACTTTTGCTCATAAAGCTGCTCCAGTTCTGACCGCTTTTTAGTATTACCAGCGTCTGTTGCCTTATACTCAGCGGCCAGCGTCGTTAACTCCCTATTTAGGTCGCGAATGCGTTTATTAAACATCTTAATGTACACAGAACCTATTGAATTCTTTAAGTTGTAGCTAGTCTCCAGATTCTTAGCCTCGGCATTAACAACAATCGTTTCGGTGGTATCGGCCAGCAGCGTGATATAATTGTTATCACTCAATTTTAACAGAAAGAACGTGGGCTCTTTAAGGCGCTCATTTTTAAATTCGAAATCACCACTCTTTAATTTTACAGAATCGATTGTAACGGTTTGATTCAGTCCCATTTGCTGCAGGTACAAAACTTTACCTTTGCCACCTTCGATGTGTCCCGTAACTGTAAATTTATCTGTGTTATTACATGCAGTTGTCAATACTAAGATTAAAAGTAAAAACAGTCCCTGTTTCATATTTTTTAGAATTTGTTTTCATTGGCCATAAGTAACTCACCACCTATTTTAAAAAGAAATGCTCCTAAAATAGTTAGATAGACTTACATTATGTCAATTAATTATATGTTAGTATGTTCCTTATTACCTCGATTTTGGATCGCTCAAATATAGGATTAATTTTTTATTAATTGCCGCATGGCTGGCGTTAGCTCCTCCAAATCCCGGCTTCTTTTAACCACCATTCTATTCTCATCAACCAGAAGTAAATATGGAACTGAGCGCAGCCCAAGCTGATGCAAAACAGGCGACTCATCACCCACAAGATCGGATAAATGCAATACGGCTAAACGATCCTCCTTAACAGCGTTTAGCCAACTTGTTCGGTCGCTATCCAAAGAAATCATACAAACCTGAAGTCCTTTATTGCGGTAAGGGCGCGTCCAGCGCATTAACTGCTTGGTGATACTCCGTGATGCCTTATCGGTTGACTTCCACAAAACGAATAAGGTGGGTGCATTGCCAAGATTTTCAAGTTCCACTTGCTTGTTCCAGGCATTCGGCACTGTCAGGGCCGGCATGGTTCTGCCCTCTTTGGTAATTGCGCTAAAAAGGATCCGACTCATAATTGAATCCACCTGAGCAGCAAATTGTTTTACTGGCAAGTAGGCCGGATAAAGACTTTGCAGCTGATTACCAACCTCATAATACAAATCGCTATATTCCTCGGGCTTGAAAATATAATGATTCCCCGCTTTCAATTGCATGGTCAGGAGCGGCACTAACGAATTCCGATAGTTATCGCACAAACGGTTAATTTCTTTAGCCTTTTCTGCAATAATATGATCGATAGCGGTATAAATGGAATCCCGCGCTACATAAAAATCTTCCTCCAGCAAGGAATCAGGTATAGCTTCAACAAGCTGTTCTATTTCACGTTCGGCTTGTTGGGCCAGCCCTTTGCATTTCCAATACGCTTTTGTTTCAGCGTTGCCAGTAATGGTTAATTCCGAATTATGGGTATCTAAATGGCCGGAAATAGTTGAGGGAAACGTGGTACTTATAATTAGTGTTCGTATTGTTTTGCCTCCCATTCGCAGCTCGTAAATACCAATGGGCACGCTATCTTTCCGAAAAACCAGTGATGATTCATCTGACTCCTGAATAGCCTTATCGAACAACGTTAACTGGCCTGCTCCCTCCAAACTATATAGTTCAACTGCTTCACGAATTGGTCTATCTGGTTTGATGGTCAGATAAGGAGTTTTCTGAGGCTTTGAGCAGGCAAGCATTAATAGGGTGACTAAAAGAATTAGCGTGTATTTCATGCGTCTATTTTTTTCATCTAACATAGGTAACCCACTACAAAAGGTATTTTTCACAACTAATAAACATACTTTATCATGGCTCGTTACCTATTAAAATTATTTGTGCAAAAGTACAAAAATGCACCTTTTAGAGTTCAGAGGCAAGTGACCAATGCATGCGAACACCAAATTGGTTGATTAATGGTAAATTTTGGCAATTTCATCAGAAGCGACTTATATTAAGCTGAAAACATTAACGTTAGAAATAATGTTAGGCGATTACAGAATTTTAAATAATTTTGGTCGGTTATTTTTCTGCTTAAGAACAGGCATTGGCCTTCTTAGCTCATTATATGTCAATAAAAAATATATAACATGGATAATAATGGATACCTGAGCTATGTCAAAAATGCGCTCATTGAGCATCGTCAGCTCAATGCTTTTAGCGATTTTCAGGGAGAAACCAAAACTTTTGAACAGGTTGGAGAACGCATCATCGGTCTGCACCAGCTGTATAAGGATTTGGGCATAAAGAAAGGGGACAAAATAGCACTGATTGGACGAAACATGACTAGCTGGGCTGTGGTTTACCTGGGCACCATCAGCTACGGAGCCGTTATCGTTCCTATCCTTCCAGAATTTAATTCAAGCGATATACACCACATTGTCAATCACTCAGAGTCGAAGCTACTGTTTTCAACCGACCTTTTGTTTGATAAGCTGGATGAAACCAAAATGAACGACTTACTGGGCATTGTATCCATAAATCGGTGCATCACTTTGGTTGATAATGCAAAGGGTAAGCTTAACAAAGCTGTTGAACGCCTGCAGCCTTATTTTAAAGGAGACGGCTCCCGTTTCAAACCGGAAGATTTACACTTCCCGCAAATTGATGCAGAAGAGGTAATGGTGCTGTCCTACACCTCTGGTACATCGGGTTTTTCCAAAGGCGTACTGTTGCCCCACCGCAGCATCTGGTCAAACATTAAATATGCACAAGAGAACCTGATTTTGTGCCCTAAAGAGCGTGTCGTTTCATTTTTGCCCCTGGCGCATGCTTACGGATGTTTATTTGAGTTCCTGTGGCCCTTCACGATGGGGTGTCATATAACATTTTTAACGCGCACCCCCTCTCCACAAATTATTACCGAGGCCTTCCGCAAAGTCAAGCCTCACATCATCCTGTCTGTTCCTTTAATTCTCGAAAAGATTTTCAAAAAGCGGGTTCAGCCGCAGCTTGAAGAGACAAAAATTAAAGCCCTATTGAAGATTCCGGGCCTTAACAAAATTGTTTACAACAAAATCAAAAGCAAGCTGACCGAAGTGTTTGGTGGTGAGTTCAGAGAAATTATTATTGGCGGAGCAGCCCTAAATAAGGATGTGGAGCTGTTTTTACGAAAAATAGACTTTCCGTTTACCATTGGGTATGGCATGACCGAATGTGGTCCTTTAATCAGTTATGCTCCCTGGACCGAATCAAGAACCTTCTCGGCAGGTGCCCTGGTTGACCGCATGGAGGTTAAAATAGACTCAAAGGACCCTTATAACGAAGTAGGCGAAATTTTAGTCAAAGGAGACAATATACTGTTGGGCTATTACAAAAACCAGGAGGCCACAGACGAAATATTTAATGATGAAGGATGGCTTCGTACCGGTGACCTGGGAGTTATTGATGAAAATAACTTCATCTACATTAAAGGGCGCAGCAAAAATATGCTCCTGGGCCCATCGGGGCAAAATATTTATCCTGAAGAGATTGAGGCAACCATTAATGCAATGAATTATGTGCAGGAGTGCCTTGTGCGCGATGCCGACGGGAAGCTGGAAGCATTAGTTTATCCCGATTACGAAGCAACCGATGCCGAAAAGCTCGATCGCAAACAAATTGAAGCGAAACTTCAGGAAATAAAGGTAGCTGCCAACAAAGTGTTACCTGCATACATGAATATTCAGAAAGTTACGCTCTTCCCCGAAGAATTTGAGAAAACGCCGAAAAAGAGCATTAAGCGGTATAAATACACTAAGTAGGTAAGTCCTCAATAAAATAAAGGCAACTGCCTTTGAATAACAAAAAGCAAAGTTGCCCATGGTTGATAAACAGGTTAACCCGAATAGACACGGCATGTGGTCTGAAACATTCGAGTTAACCTGTTTTGATTTGAGCACCGTTTACTTGCGCTCAAACTTATACCACTATCGGTTTGGTTTATTACTTTTACACTCAAAATAGATAAGTGTGCAAAACGAAAAGCTAGTAGATATCCCAAATATCGGGGAAGTAATTATTCGCCAAAGCAACAAAGCCTCGCGTATCAGCATTCGTTTGAAACCATTTACAGCACCAACTCTTATCATCCCATTTGGTGCCAGCATACAAGAGGGCATGCGCTTTTTGCATGAAAAACAACAGTGGATACAACAGCAACGAACAAAATTGGAAGAGAAGGAAGAACAGCTAACAATTTTCGATGAGCAGACACAATTCAAAACCCGCTCATTTGCCCTTAAAATTGTTCAACATGCCAATCCTAAAGTTAGGTTACAACTTAAAAACGGACTGCTACTAATCAACTATCCTTCTCACCTACCGGTGACTGCACCTGCCGTTCAGGAAAGCATTCGCTACGGGATTGAAGAAGCATTGCGGTTAGAAGCCAAACGGTTTTTGCCGGGTCGCTTAACCTACTTAGCTCAGCAACACGCCATCAAATACCAAAACGTCACCATTAAAAATCTTAAGTCGCGGTGGGGCTCTTGCTCGGCCGTTAATAACATTAACTTGAACCTGCACCTGATGCGGTTGCCCGACCATTTAATAGATTATGTACTTTTGCATGAGCTGTGCCATGTGCACGAGAAAAATCACGGCCCCCATTTTTGGGCACGACTGGATATTATGTGCGAGGGGAAAGCCAGGCAGCTGGATAAAGAAATGAGAAACTATCAAACAAAAATATATTAGTATGAACTGGGAACAGCTACTTTCGACTTTACGAACCGGACAAGAACAACAACAGGAAGCAAAGCACGACCGCACCCAGTTCCAGCGAGACTATGATCGGCTTATCTTTTCTTCGCCTTTCAGACGCCTGCAAGACAAAACGCAGGTTTTCCCGCTACCCGGCAGCGTATTCGTTCATAATCGACTCACGCACAGCCTGGAGGTGGCCAGCGTTGGCCGTTCATTAGGCAATAACATCTCTGCCAAACTGTTAAAAGCAGGCTTGGGCAACCCTGAGCTAGTGGCCGAAATTGGCTCGGTAGTGGCAGCAGCCTGTCTGGCACACGACCTGGGTAACCCTCCTTTTGGACACTCAGGAGAAGCTGCAATTGGCCATTATTTCACTAACGGTGAAGGCCAAAAGTTTAAAAACGAACTAAGCGCCTCGCAATGGACTGACATTACCCGCTTCGAAGGCAATGCCAACGCACTGCGCATGCTTACACATGCCTTTAAAGGCCGCCGTCAGGGCGGTTTTGCCATGACTTATACCACTATTGCTTCCATTATCAAATACCCGTATGAGTCGGGCAGCATGCTAAAAAAATTTGGCTATTTCCAATCAGAAAAAGCCACCTTTGAACACCTTGCCAATACTTTGGGGCTGCAACTAATGGATGCGGAAAAAGGCATTTACGCCCGTCACCCTTTAGTTTATTTGGTTGAAGCTGCCGATGATATATGCTACCAGGTAATGGATATTGAAGATGCGCACAAGCTAAAAATACTGTCGTATGATGAAACCTACGACCTATTAACGGGCTTTTTTGACAAGGAAAAAGAGGCCGATGAATTTCTAAAAATCGAGAAAGTATTTAATGAAGTCAGTGATCGTAACGAGCGAATGGCCTTTTTACGAGCCAAAGTCATCGGGAAACTAGTTCACCTTTGTACCGAAATATTCTGGAACAACCACGACCGCTTCCTAAATGGTCAATTTAACAAAGGCTTAATTGATCATTTAGAGGGTACCGAGCTTGAGGCCATGGAAACGTGCAAAACAACGGCCTTTAGTCGTATATACAAACATCCATCAGTGGTTGAAATTGAGATTGCCGGTTACCGTATATTGGGCACCTTACTGGAAGAGTTTATTAAAGCTGTCACCAATCCTGATGATTTTTATTCGAGGATGCTGCTGCCCTTTATTCCCGAGCAGTTTAAATCTGATAAGGACACTCCTTTATATGAAAAGATTCAGTCGGTACTCGATTTTATATCTGGAATGACCGATGTGTATGCCTTAGACCTTTATAAAAAAATTAGCGGTACCGGATTGAAATAAATCCCATAACCACATTAAATAAGCGCTTCCTGAAAAGGGGCGCCTTTTTTTTCGTCCACGATCACTCCCAATGGATAAAAGACTTGCAAAACCAATCTAAGTTAATAGGAGATAAAAAATTTGTTATTCAACTAAGTTTTTAGTTATATTTGATTAGCAAAATCTACTTCCTATGAGGCTTAATGTAAAAATCAACCTGACAGCCTGCTTATTATTTACGGCAGCAACCCTGTTAAATGCTCAAAATACAGTTCAGTTTTACGTTGCAACCGGCAATTACAAGGCCATTATTGAGCGCCTGGAAGCCAAACAAAATAAGCTGACACCTATTAACACATACTACCTTGCACTGGCGTATATGCAAAGTGGCTATCCGGATAAAGCCATTGACTGTCTAACTGCAAGCACAAACCCATTAAATGCACAACACGAAGATTTATTGGGACGTTGTTACCTGAGTACCGGCAATTATCCCGAAGCTCTGCCAATAATTAAAAAAAGACACACTGAAGAGCCTTTAAACGTTGCTAATCTGCTACGATATGCTGAGATAAATCAATTTTACAAAGAACACAATGCCAATATTCAGCTACTGAAGCTCTACACCAAAACTGACTCGTGCAACTACAATGTTAATTGCCTGCTGGCAGAATCGTATGAAAAAGTAAAACGTACCAGTGAAGCCATCGCCACCTGGCAGATGCTTCTAAACCAACAGCCAAACAACCAAAAGATAGCAATACGGCTGGCGAACCTCTATTACAACGATAAGCAATACGTTGAATGCCATGATTTATGCGTTCCCTTTATTGAAAGGTTAAATAACAATAAGAACTTCTTACTGATAGCCGCCATGGCCAATTTTAAAAATGGCTCCAACCACAATGTGGTAGTAATGCTTAAAAAGCTGGAGGCGCAAGGAGATAGCTCCTTTTTGACCAAGAAACATTTGGGGATCGCCTCCTATCGGCTCGAAAACTACGATAATGCCATTCAGTATTTACAAAAAGCATTTAAATTGAAGGATAATGATCCTGAAGTAGCTTTCTTTCTTGGTGCAGCATTGGGCCAATCCAACCAACCATTAGATGGCAAATTCTACCTCTTGCTCGCTCAGGAACTAATCAAACCCTCGCCTGCCTTAATGGAAAAAACGAACCTCAAGCTGGCACTCATGCATTTTGACTCGGGCCATTATCAGGCAGCCATCGACTACTACAATGAAGCGTATAGCTTTGCTCCATCCAATCACCACTATTTGTATCGACAAGCCTCCATCTGCGACTATCAATTAAAAAACTACCCCAAAGCAAGGGAATTGTATCAACAGTTTATTGATGTTTTACCCAACGAACTTAATCCTAAAAAGGGCAATGACCTTTATGCCATTCAACTAAAAGAAGTAGCAAGCAAGCGGCTGAATACGCTGATTGAAGAAGCCTTTTTTAGAAATGGGATATAAAAGAAAAAGGCTGCCTAAGCAGCCCCTTCTGTTTCGAGAATAAAACTAAACAACTAATTATATTATAATGCTTTTAAAGCAACCTCATAATTGGGTTCATTAACAATGTCATCCACCTGTTCGCTATGCGTTACCTTGCCGTTCTCGTCGAGAACAACCACTGCACGCGACAGTAGACCAGCTAAAGGACCATCGATCATTTTGACGCCATAGTTCTGGCTGAACACCTCATCTTTATATTCCGATAGCGAAACCACATCCTCAAGCCCTTCTGCACCACAGAAGCGAGCATGTGCGAAAGGCAGATCTCGCGAAATGCATAACACAACCGTGTTTTCCTGTTTCGATGCTTCGCTATTGAATCGACGCACAGAAGCCGCGCAAACACCTGTATCAACACTAGGGAAAATATTCAACACCACTTTTTTACCTTTAAAATCGGCCAAAGTGACTTCACTCAAATCTGTTTTTACTAATGAAAAATCAGGAGCTTCAGCTCCTACTCTTGGTAGATCGCCTGCTGTAGCAACAGGGGAACCTTTAAATGTTATTTTTGCCATTTCGTTCTGTAATTATGTTATATCTCCTAAACAACGTTACGGAAGATATTGTTTGCAGAAAACTAAAGAAATGGCTGAAAATAAACACTATTTTCAGCCATTTCCATGATTATGTATCACTTATAAGCTTAACCATCACTCCTCTTTGTCTTCTTTTAATGCTTTCTGTACTTTTCCTTCGTTGTAATAGGCAAAGAACGATACAACAGCAACTGTTATGATGGTGTAATAAACAAAAGAAGGGATGGGTAGCGGATCTCCTTTAGCATAAGAGTGCATCCCGGCCAGGTAGTAGTTAACCCCTAAATAGGTCATTATTACTGAGCTGAAGCCAATTACCGACCAAAAGTTAAAGGTGGTTAAACCTCTCATTCCGGGAATAAATCGCATGTGAACAATGAAGGCATACACAATAATTGTTACTGCCGACCAGGTTTCTTTCGGGTCCCAACCCCAATAGCGGCCCCACGACTCGTTAGCCCATACACCACCTAAAAATGCTCCAATAGTGAGCAAGTATAAACCAACTGTCATGCTCATTTCGCTGATAGACGATAATTCCTCAATCGTTAATGAGAAGGCTTTATTGTTCTTGGTTGATTTAATGCCAAATAAAATCAGATTCAAGAAGCCCAATAGCGCGCCCAAGGCCAAAAAGCCATAGCTGGCCACAATGATGGCTACATGGATAGTTAGCCAATACGACTTAAGCACAGGCACCAGATTGGTAATCTCCGGATTCATCCAGCTCAAATGCGCCACCATCAAAATTATACCTGAAAAGAAAGAGGTTACCGATAAGGCAATCGGACTCTGCTTACTAAATAACAAGCCCGCAAGCAGTGTACTCCATCCAATGTACAACATCGATTCATAACCATTACTCCATGGAGCATGACCCGATATATACCAGCGAATAGCCAGTCCGAGAGTGTAGACAACAAATGCCAGAACAATGAGTATTAAACCGCCCTTAAGCAGCCATTTGAATTGCCATTGTGGCTTCACTAATTTTATCAACTGGAAAAACAGCAATATCAAACCGAGTACCAAAAAGTAGGGCATCAGGCTCATAAACAAGGAGCTGTTGTTATAAAAAATCTCAATATCCTTCTTTAGGTCCGATGGCAAAATTTCATCCCCATATTTCTTCTGATAAGAAGCAAGGGCTGATATATAGCTTTGTTCATCAGCTTTATTAGCACTTGTGATGGCATCGATATACATGCCAAATAAGTTACGCACAAGCAAACTGTCTTCTTGGGAAAATCCTTCGGGTTTAGCACCGGGAGCCAGCCAGGTTTCGTGTGAATCGGATGGATCGGGGAAAATTTTCAGGAACGAGCCCATCTGCGCCATGTAAAACACGTTAATCTGCTCATCGACCTTTACAGCTTCTTGCTCGAGCTTATTGCGGTAAGCCGGCCGTTTCCGGTATGAATCTTCTACAAGCTTGCGAATTTTATATTGTCGCTCGGGCGTAAAGAAATCTTTAAAAGCCGCTTTTTTACCGCTGATTTGCAATTGAGCTTTAAGTTCATCGTGCTTAATCGTGATCATTGGTACTGTTTGCCAGTAGGCTGGATCAATCATCATACTCAGGACCACACGGTCGGCCGACCAGCCTTTAAAAGTATGGTGCTTAGCCAGCTTTCGAACGACTTCACTGTTTAAGGTATTAAGCGGCTTTATGCGCCCACCGTTATCCTGCACCCATAACTGACCAAAGGCATCGGCCGTTTCAGGACTCACCTGGTGAGGCGGATTCAACTCATCCGCAAAAGCACTGGAGCTAATCAGTAGTGCCAGTATAACAGTCAGAGTTTGCTTCTTTTTGTAAATTTCAGACGTCCGGTTAATTAATTGGCGGAACCGCGTATTAGGTGCAATTAAAGCAGCGAACATGCCAATAGTCAATAAGAGGTAACCAAGGTAGGTGAAAAGCGTCCCCCACCAATCGCGGTTAACCGAAAGAACCGTCCCTTTTTCATCCATATCGTATGAAGACTGGAAAAAGCGGTAACCGTGATAATTTAGAATATTATTCATAAAAATACGTCGATCTTCTTTAAGGCCGGTTCGTTCATCCATCAAAGTTACTTCCGAAGCAAATGAGCTTGGACTTTCGCTTCCAGGATATCGGTCTAATTCGAATTTATTCAAATGCAACGAGAAAGGAATGTGTATTTGTTTGGCGCCATAACGGACCGTAAACTCAACCCCGTCAATTGACTCTGTAAATGTTTTACCTAACACATCTTTCTTTCCGAATACAAAAAAGTCTTTTCGCTTATTGCCTAGCTCGGCCACAAACTTAATGGCATCGGGCAGGCCTCTGCCCTGCTCGCCCTCAACCGATACAGGCTCTACAACCGCGCTCTCGACAAAACCAGTGAGCACCATACGTAAATCGGCGATGCTATAAAGTACACCATTAAACAGTTGATGCGCTGAGTCAGCAGCAAAGGTTTGCGAGTTACCTGTTTGCATCTGCATCATGCTCGCCTCAACCGATGGCTTATAATAAGGTACGCCGTCAGCCACGCTTAGAATAATGGTTTGACCATCTTCTTTTTTGGGATTAAAAGCAATGCGGTGCTTTCCTACGCTCACCTCGTCGCCCTCAAACAACGAAAACTCCTGGCGACCCGATGCCGCTGACAGAACAATATTAATAGCCGGCTTACCACCAGGTTTTTCAACAGACCTTGATACAGCTTGTGGAATGTACAATTCACTTCTGAGCTTTAATTTTCCTTTAGGGGTTGAAAAACTCGCCGAATACTCGTGCGGACTAACGATTGAGTACAGTACATGCTGCTCATCAGTCCCTGTATAATCATCGGCCTTAACATTTACAGTTACAAACTGATCACTGGACAAGATGGTGCTGGACTCTTCACCCTCTCGAATGTGCATCATCCCTTCATAGCCCACATAGCGGGTAATGGCGGCACCCACAATAATGAGAAGAAAAGACAGGTGAAACACCAAAGCAGGAAGCTTCTTCAACTTAAAACTTTTAAACTTGATGAGGTTGCCAATCATATTAATAGACAAAAGCACAAACACCAGCTCAAACCACCAGGCATTATACACCAATGCCTTAGCTGCATTTGTTCCAAAATCATTTTCGATAAAGGTAGCAACGCCTAAAACGGCGCCCAAAAAGAGTAGCAGGCTTCCCATCAGCCAGTAAGCGGTGAGGAACTCAAATAGTTTTTTCATATCTAAATTAATTGGATTTTCATTTAAAAATAAACCATTCAAAATTAAAACAGGTGCTCAAAATAGCAAATAAGACCCAGAATTCTTAAATTTATTAAAATAATTTTTGCGTATTAACAACGATTCATTTGAACTATCTTTGCATCTTTTTATATCCACCACATAAGAAGATTTTAGGAGCTTGAACGCACGGTGAGCCTGGGAACATAATAAGATAAAAATGAAACTTACAACTAAAATTATAGCATTTTCACTGGGAATGCTTATCATAATGGCTCTGTCCATCACAATTCCGTCCAGTTACATTAATTATAAAAATCATCAGCGAGAAATTAAAAAGCTTGAAGCATTGCTTCGAAACAACTTTGACGCCCTTGTGAAGCAAGAAGTGCAAACGGTTATCAGTCTGCTGGAACACATCCACGCCGAAGTGGAATCAGGACGGCTCAATAAAGACGAAGCACAATTGCTTGCTGCCAATCAGGTTAGAGAGCTGAAATATGGCTCAGACGGCTATTTTTGGATTGATACTAAAGAAGGCGTTAACGTTGTTTTATTGGGGAAGGCCGATACGGAAGGAAAAAGCCGTTGGAATCAGAAAGATGCGAAAGGCAACTACCTCATTCAGGATATTATCCAGGCTGCTTTATCTGGCGATGGCTTTGCCGAATACTGGTTTCCTCGCCCCGGCGAAACCCAGGCTGCTCCCAAAAGAAGCTATTCGGCCTATTTTGAGCCCTTTAACTGGGTAGTTGGAACGGGCAATTACATCGACGATATCGACCGTGCTGTTGAAGCCGAACGCACCATTCTGCTTGGCAACATTAAAAAGGCTATAATTACAGATATCGCCATTACCCTCTCCATTTTAGTACTCTTCTCCGTACTTATCGTTGTTATTGGCCGGCGTTTTGCTTCAACATTGGTAGACCTGTCTCATGCCACTGAGTCCATTGCCCAAGGCAACCTCATGGTTGAAGTCTCCAAAACACACAATGATGAAATAGGTATCCTACAAGAATCTATTCAGCGCACCACTCATAAATTAAAGGAAATAATGGGTGAGATTATTGAAGGATCCAACAACGTATTGGCGGCCAGCGAACAGATGGCGCAATCGGCCGAACACATCTCCAATGGAGCCAGTTCGCAAGCGGCATCCACTGAAGAAATTTCATCGTCTGTTGAGGAAATGGTTTCCAATATTCAATCAAATGCGCAGAATGCAGGTCGCACCGAAGTTACAGCCGGAAAGGCTGAACAAGGAATCAATGCCCTTCAGGATACGGTGAAAAAGAACCTGGAGGCCATGCAAAGCATCACCAGTAAAGTGGCCGTTATTAAAGATATTGCCGTACAAACAAACCTCCTGGCACTTAATGCTTCGGTGGAAGCAGCCCGGGCTGGAGAAGCGGGACGAGGTTTTTCGGTGGTGGCCGGCGAAGTGAGAAAACTATCTGAAGTGACACGTGCAGCAGCAGGCGAAATTGATGAATTAACCTCAAACAGTCTTCAGATTGCCGAAAAATCATGGCAGGCAATGGAAGAATTACTCCCCGATATTGCTAACATTATACAGATGATTCGCGAGATTCTGGCATCGAGCAAAGAGCAAGAGGCTGGTGCTAATCACATTAACAGTGCCATCCAGTCGCTGGCTGGCATCACCTCTGAATATTCTGCATCATCGGAAGAAATGGCCTCCAGCTCTGAAGAACTCTCGCGTCAGTCGGAATTATTAAACAGTACCATCTCCTATTTTAAAATTAAATAACGTCAGTCATATTTCAATGGCGTTTAGCTATTTGCACAGCTAGCGGCTTTTTTGTTGTTTTGCATCGTTTTTATAAAACACAAAAAAGGAAGATAAGAAACAAGAAATGAAGAAGATTCTATTCACACTAGTGCTGGCTGTTATCAGCTCCCTAGTGCCTGCACAAGAGGAAACCAAACCTTTTAAAGTTGAAATACACGGTTTTGTGGGTGTTAATGCCTACATGGATACGCGCCAGAGCTATACCGCCAGAAACGGAAACATCTACCTGTTTCCAAAACCCGCCAGCTTAGATGAGGCCAATAATGACATTAACGACAATGCCTCTTACGACATTGACGCCGCATTTAGCCGCTTCAACATTGGCATTTCGGGACCTGATATGTTTGGGGCAAAAAGTTTTGCCTTTATTGAAGGGGACTTCTTAGGCGACAAATCGGGTTCGAAAGATGTTTATTTTCGCTTGCGTCATGCATTCGTTCGCCTCAACTGGAACAAAACGAGCCTGCTCGTAGGTCAGTCGTGGCATGCCTTGTTTTTGACCGAAACTGTTCCGGGTACGGTTAACCTGAGCTGTGGCACCCCCTATCATCCGCTAAATCGCCAGCCAATGATACGCGTTGGACAGCAGCTGAATGATAAATTGGAAGCGGTAGCCTTTCTTATGGCGCAAAACGACTTTGTGGATAAAGGCATGGTAACAGCAGCCGAAAATTCACTTCGCCCCGAAGCAGCTCTTCAATTGAAGTACCGTTCTAAAGCTTTTTTTGCTGCCGCAACCGGGGGACTTAAAGCACTGCGTCCGGCATTAGTTGATCCCAATACCAACATTGAATCTAAAGAACTGGCCAAAGGTCATTACTTTGCGGGCTCGCTTAAAAACGACTTCGGCCCCATTACCCTTAAAGCCGAAGCACTTTATACTGCTGGCATGACCAACCTCGTAATGTTGGGCGGTTTTGCCGAAAAAGCCAATGACTCGCCCGAACGCGAATACACGGCCATCAAAAATTTCTCTACCTGGGCCAATATTGAATCAAACACAAAAAAAATCAGACCAGGAGTTTTGGTTGGCTACACCCAAAACCTGGGCAGCATCGATAAATCGGTTCCGCTAAATGGTTTTACAATAGGTGGTGATATTGCAAATATGTACTCAATCATTCCGCGCTTAAAATATATGGCAACACCAAAAATTTGGTTCGGCCTGGAGTGGATGTATGTGGTAGCCGCCTATGGCAGTTCATACGATGAATATAGCCAACCAATAAATACTACTGATTATACTAATAATCGTATAACAGCCAGTATGCGTTATACATTTTAATAACTTAGTGCCATGAAACAGAAGTTAGCAGTTACAGCCATCCTGATGATTATTGCAGGATTTGGGATGATTCACAGTACAAAAGGCCTTATGGAAATAGTAAGTTTACTACTCATTGGCACTGGTACTGCGTATCTGTTATTTTTGTTGCTTTCAAAAAAACAACAGGACAATCGGCCTGATAAAGATTAAAACTTAAAGTCATGTTTTCAAAAGAGGAAGCAAAACAAATAAGGCAGCAATTCTGGCATAAACTGGAAAACAGAACCCGACGACTGCCCGGACAAAAAGGCAAGAAAATCAAGTGGATTTTTGACGAAACCGGCATCAAAGGTTTAGACTTGCGGTTTGATATTAATCGGGAGCGAGCTATTGTGGCCCTCGAGATTAACCATCGAAGCGAAGAACGGCGCCTGCAGCTCTACGAGAAGCTGGAAGCTTGTAAGGGTATTTTTGAGAACGAGTTTGGTGGGCCACTGGCTTGGGACTACTTGTATACCAAAGATGAGGGCCGCGAGGTTTGCCGTGTCTATGAAGAGCTGGCTCCGGCCGACCTCTATCAGGAAGAGCAATGGCCGGTAGTAATGAAGTTCATGATCGACCGAATGATACGCCTGGAAAAAGCCTTTTTAGAAGTAAAGGACTTTTTATTGCATGACGAACTGGGCCAATAAAGCAGGTTATAAAGATACATTAAAGGTCTATCCATTTGGATAGGCCTTTTTTATAAACTAAACAGACATGCTCCTTACTTGTAAAACAACTGCCAACGGTATCGGAATAAAACGGAAACTCCAACGTTAAATTTGCTCCCCAGTTATTATTAATCATGTGGTAAATAATTGCCTTTACACCGCCATATTCCCTATCGTCGGATGCACAGTGAATAAGGGTTAAGGTGTTACTTGCTTTTAAAAAGAATGCACCAGCCACCATTTGGTTAAACTCATTATAAGCAGCATATAAACCCGCACTCTTATATGTCAGGGCAAACGATAACAGTTGCTGCAAATCGGTTAGCTCCTTGCTGTTCTCATTCCCAAGTCGCTTCGCATACTCAATATAGTCAGCCACATTTAACGCCCGAATAACGGTTAACTTTTTCCGGGTATATAGCTCCACCCACTCAAGCACATCGCCCCGAAAATCACTTTCTATCCGATGAATATCAGTAATCATATCTAAAACTGCATATTTCCGCACGGCCCACCCTTTTACATAGTCTGGTTCCAAGGCATTATGCGGATTAAATATCAGATGAACGTTTAAGTAAGGCACGGCGCGGAGCATGGACCACACCACCTGATGATCGACAGGTACCCGGTTAATAACACCTGTATATGGTATTAAAGCCGGAGAATAAACACATTTAAAGCCCAACTTACTCTTAACAGGCAATACCATCAATGCCTCATAGTCATTGAAAACAATTGCCTCCCAGCCCGGGCACACAATGTCTAAAAACCAAGTGTGCACAAATACACTTCCATTAGCCGATGCATTAACACAGGCATTCCATCTACTAGCATTAATCTCGGCTCTTTGTAAAGCTTTTATTTTCATAAGTTGAACCCTAAATCATCCCCTCGTCTGCATAACTAAAGTAGTCAGAATCGGTAACAATAATATGATCCAATACCGGAATATCCATTATTCGTCCCGCTTCGCTAAGTTTTTTGGTAATTTTACTATCGGCATCACTGGGCTGCACGTTGCCGCTTGGATGATTATGGCATAGAATAAGAGATGAGGCCAAGTGGTCGATAGCCGATTTTAAGATCAACCGTACATCAATAACTGTTCCCGCAAGGCCTCCCTGGCTAATTTTATTTTTAGCAATCACCTTATTGGAGCGGTTGAGCATAAGAATCCAAAACTCTTCGTGATGCAAATCGCCTAATATGGGCTGAAAAATGGCAGACACATCCTTACTACAGGTAATTTTAGAATGATCTTCGCCAGCGGTGAGCTTACGCCTTCGACCTAATTCGAGTGAAGCAACAATAGTAATGGCTTTGGCCTCTCCAATCCCATGATAACCGGCTTTTAAGTCATTCACCGATTTTTTACCCAACACATTCAGATTATTCCGGCAATCTTTTAAAATTTTTCGTGCCAGGTCCACGGCACTTTCTTTGGCACTTCCTGAGCCTATCAATATGGCTATCAATTCGGCATCAGAAAGAGTGGCTATGCCTTTATTGAGCAGCTTCTCTCTCGGTCGGTCCTCCAAGGCCCACTCTTTAATACTCAGGTGTTGATAACTCTCCATCTTTTACTTTTATGAAAAGATAAAGAGGCTGACCGAGAAAGTAAATAAGGGATACAAAAAAAGCCCTCCGAATGGAGGGCTCTTTACGCAGTCCCTAGGAGAATCGAACTCCTGTTTCAAGGATGAAAACCTTGCGTCCTAACCACTAGACGAAGGGACCTTATCGCCTTTTGAGGCTATAAAGTTTAGTGCAGTCCCTAGGAGAATCGAACTCCTGTTTCAAGGATGAAAACCTTGCGTCCTAACCACTAGACGAAGGGACCGGATGCCTTTTTATTAAAGCGTATTAACGTGTTTCGTTAATTTTGACTTTAAATTAGCAGCTTTATTCTTGTGAATAATATTCTTCTTTGCAAGCTTGTCCAGCATAGAAGTTACTTTTGGAAGTAATTCCTGAGCTGCCTCTTTTTCAGATGTACCTCTTAATGCCTTCACAGCGTTACGCGCAGTTTTTGCGTAGTATCTATTGTGAAGTCTTCTCTTCTCTATCTGACGAATTCGCTTTTTTGCTGATTGATGATTTGCCATCGTTCTACAATTAAAAATTGTTAATCTTTTATTTTTTGCAGTCCCTAGGAGAATCGAACTCCTGTTTCAAGGATGAAAACCTTGCGTCCTAACCACTAGACGAAGGGACCTTATTGCCTTTGGACCTACATGTTTGTCTCAAATGCGGATGCAAAGATATATCAAATTAAAATCCTTCCAAATTTTTTTTAAAAAAAACGCTGAAAAATTTACAGCCTTTTGGCCCCCACAACCACTTCTCGCCTCATTTACTGAATAATACAGCCCGAAAAAAATCTAATCAAGACATTTAACTCTTATTTTATTTGCACACGTTTTATTAAATGCCTTAATTTGCAACAGTGAAAAGTGGAAGGATTTGGCTGATTGCAACCACTCAAAAAAAGTGCTAAAACGCATATATCGTTTGTACTTCCCTTTTTCACATATCAATTAGTTTTAATACACATCTGTACACATCAGGTGCATACAGATAATAGTTTTAAATGGTATGGGATACTTATTTACATCAGAATCGGTTTCTGAAGGACATCCGGACAAAGTAGCTGACCAAATATCGGATGCATTGCTGGATCATTTTCTGGCCTTTGACCCCAACTCAAAGGTGGCATGTGAAACATTGGTAACCACCGGACAGGTTATTCTGGCTGGTGAGGTACACTCTAAACATTACGTGGACGTGCAGGAGGTAGCTCGCCGAGTGATTAACCGCATTGGTTATACGAAGAGTGAATACCGCTTCGATGGCGATTCGTGCGGCGTACTTTCAGCTATTCACGAACAATCGGCTGACATTAACCAAGGTGTTGACCGAACAGAAAGAATGGAGCAAGGTGCGGGCGACCAAGGCATGATGTTTGGTTATGCATCGAAAGAAACGGACGACTACATGCCGATATCACTGGAGCTGTCACACCGTTTGCTCATAGAAATGGCTGCTATTCGTCGGGAAGGAAAAGAAATGACTTACCTGCGCCCAGACTCAAAAAGCCAGGTAACCATTGAATATGGTGATGATAATTTGCCCAAGCGTGTGCACACCATCGTAGTGTCTACTCAGCATGATGAGTTTGATGAGGATGAACCAATGTTGGCTAAGATTAAAGATGACGTTCTCAACATCTTAATCCCCCGCACAGTGGCACAATTACCTGAACGCGTGCAGGCCCTTTTCGATGATAAGTTCATTCTTCACGTAAACCCAACCGGCAAATTTGTTATTGGTGGGCCTCATGGAGATACAGGACTAACTGGACGTAAAATCATTGTAGATACCTATGGCGGTAAAGGAGCCCATGGTGGAGGTGCTTTTTCGGGCAAAGATCCGAGTAAAGTAGACCGCTCGGCAGCATATGCCTCACGCCATATTGCTAAAAACATGGTGGCAGCAGGTGTGGCCGATGAGGTGTTGGTTCAGTTATCATATGCTATTGGAGTAGCCAAACCTGTTGGGGTTTTTGTAGATACCTATGGAACATCAAAAGTAAACTTGAGCGATGGTGAGATTGCTGTTAAAATAGCCGAAGTTTTTGACCTTCGCCCCGCAGCTATTGAAGAACGCTTAAAACTTCGCTATCCTATTTACGAGGAGACAGCCGCCTACGGCCATATGGGACGCACACCCCGAACTGTTAAAAAGAGCTTTGAATCGACATATTTTGGCAGCAAAGAATTGGAAGTTGAGCTGTTCACCTGGGAAAAGCTGGATTATGTAGATACACTTAAAGAAGCATTTGGATTGTAAAGCAAAACTTCAAGTATATAATTTAAGAAAGGCCTTAAGAATGATTCTTAAGGCCTTTCTTTGTTTATAACTATTTTTTACTGCTTAAAATAAGCGATGGTTTCCTTTAGCTTTTCAGCCAGTAGGGTCAGGTGCTCCGAGTTGTTGGTAAATACCGACGCCGAACCAGAATTTTGCTGCGTCACTTCGTTCAGCTCCTGGATGGCTTTGTTCACCTGCTCCGCTCCACTTTGCTGCTCATAGCTCGATGCTGTGATCTCTTGCACCAGTTGAGTTGTTTTCTCAATTTCAGGAATAATGTCCTCGAGCTGATTACCCGACTTCTCGGCAGCTTCAACACCATGCTGGGTAAGGTCGATGATTTCAACCGCCGCCTTTTGCGAACGCTCAGCCAGCTTTTTTACCTCGCTGGCCACCACCGCAAAGCCTCGCCCCTGCTCTCCTGCCCGGGCAGCCTCCACAGCGGCATTTAGTGCCAGTATATTGGTTTGCTTGGCTATTTCTTCGATAATGGTAATTTTCTGCGCAATTTCCTGCATTGAACCCGTTGTGTTTTTGGAGCTTTTGAAGCTCTCCTGAATTCCCTTAGCTGCCTTTAATGCGATGCCTTCGGTCTGTTTCGAGTTCTCACTGTTTTGCTGAATAGTAGCAACCATCTCCTCCATCGATGAGGATATTTCTTCCGACGAAGCTGCCTGGTTGGAAGCTCCTTCTGATAGCTGATTGGAGGAGGTAGCCAATTCGGTACTGGCTAAATCAATGGCATTTGAACTCTCCGCAATTTCCGCCACTATCTGTTTCAGCTTGCCAATCATATCGCGCAATGCTCTGCCCAAATCTCCTGCCTCATCCTGCTGTTCATCATCAACATCAATATGTGTATTAAGCTTACCATCAGCAATATCGCGCGCAATTTCAGCACTTTTAATGATCGGACGCACTATTTTACCGGCCGTGATATATACAATCACGTATAAAATGATAAGTCCAAGCAGGCCAATAATTACGCTTTGGTAAAAAATTGCATTTGCCTTTTCAAGAATAACCGCTTTGGGAACCTCTATGCCCAGTGTCCAGGTTGTATCAATGCCTTTAAACACTACCGGTGTAACCGATGCATAGTATTCCGTATCCGTGTCTGGGCGTGTATATTCAAAACTGTAATCTTGGGCTGATAAGGTTTTATTTAGGCCTGTTCTAAAATCCTGAGACTCGAAATTAATGACATCAAAAAGCTTTTGTGATATGAATTCAGGATTGGTATGCGCCACAATACTTGTGTCGCGCGATAATAAATAGGAAACCGCGCCTTCATAGGGATCCATACTTGAAATAATCTTGGACATATCATTCAGGCTGACATCAATCCCCACCATTCCCTGGAATTTGCCCGAAGCATCTTGTATAGGCGCAAAAATAGAGCTCATTAGAATCCCTTCCAGTTCTTTGGTGACCTCATCATAATATGGGTCCCAAATACCCGGCTTATTAGATTGCCGGCCATCGTAATATTTACCACTCAACTCCTCATTGGTAATGTCGATGCGCTCAGTCTTTGTGACGATCCGTTCCCCCAGTCGCATGGCAATATTTCGTTCCCGCCCGTTACGGTATTCAAAAGCCGGGTCCAAAGCCTTCATTTCCCAAATTTGCCACGTCGATAATAAAGCCGGACTGTTTTTGAGCCAACCAGCAATAACATTGCGATACAACTCTGGCTGTCCTTCAAAATCGGTCTGAAAATAATCGTTATAAATATCTCGAATGGTATTGGTGGCCACAATCACCTGATTGAAGTCGTCCTGAATCAAGTTACGGGATGCTTTTAGGTTGGCATCAATAATTTCTTTCGAGTCTTCAAGGGCGTTTTTTCTCAGTTTAAAACTGATATAGGTGAGAGTAACTCCATAAATTAGTGTGAAAGAAGCAAGCATATATACCAATAACTTACTCTTCAATCGTAGATTAATTAGTTTATTCACAGTAAAAAATTTAGATTGGTTTCCCTGACTTTCACAAAGTCTACGTACAAAAAAACTATAAGTTTTCTTTTTACCAAACGATTTTAAACTTATTTACATAAAAAAAGCCCGACAGTAGGAACTATCGGGCTTACAATATTTTAAAAAATCAGTTAATCAGTTACATTCACTTTAGGAGCACTACTTTAAACACTAATTCGAAGTTATCATATATCATCTTATCTCCAAGATTATCGAAGAATTTACCTGAACCGTACCTCACATCATACTTCGTGCGATCAATCACCATTTTTCCTTCAAAAACATGATCACTGTGCTTTACCTCAAAACTTACGGGATGCGTTTTACCTTTAATAGTCAAATCACCACTCACTTTATAGCCTTTGCCAATGGCTGATACATTATTAAGCACCAATTTACTATGCGGATAGTTCTCTACACCAAAGAAGTCATCTGATTTAAGATGCCCCACCAGTTTAGCATTGTAATCTGGATTGTCCAAATCGGTACAGGTGATGGTATTCATATCAATAACAAACTCACCGCCCACCAATTGCTTATCTTTTAACTGAACAAAGCCTTCCTTAAACATGATTTTACCAGTGTGCTCACCAGTTACTTTTTTACCAGTCCAGGTTACTTCACTCAGCTTCACATCCACCTGACGTTTTTGGGCTTCTGCAAACGAAACAAATAAGATTAACGCTACGAGTAATATTGGTATTCTTTTCATATTGACTAATTTTTAGATTACAATGGTTTAACAAAGAAACATCCCTGCCGAAATAAAGGTTCAGAATTGCCTTGTTAAAAGTTTGTTAACAGGCAATCAAAAGAGTATTACAGATGTTCAGGGGATCACCAAACAAGCCCCGAATCATCCATCTGCATCCACTTCTATATCAACATTTTATATGATGGTAGCATGCATTTAAGGACTTTCCACGCGCATCTGCAAGGTTGGCTTATCTGAGGTTTGATTCCTATTTTTACTATACAACATACCAAGGCACCCTTGTAACGACAAGGCTTAAAAATGCAGAACAAACTAATTGTGAATGATATACAGTCTTTCTAAAACTGGAAAAGAGCGATAAACCCAAAGCTCCTCATCCAATGGTTTGTGCCTTAATTGCTCAATTAAAAAAACAAAAACAACTAGTATATGAATCAGAAACTATTCGTCACGTTGACTCTTTTAGCGGCCATATTGCTGCCGAGTTGTCAACCCCAAAAACCGATGTCGGATGAAGCCCTACAGTTTGTAGACCCTTTTATTGGAACCGGATTTCATGGCCATACATTTCCGGGTGCTACCTTGCCCTTTGGAATGGTGCAACTAAGTCCGGATACCCACTTGGACGGGTGGGATGCCAGTAGTGGCTACCATTACGACGACACGGAAATTTATGCCTTCAGCCATACGCACTTAAGCGGAACAGGCATTGGGGATTTGGGTGATATTGGCTTGCTTCCTTATTCCAATACAGAAGAAGCGCTGCCGGTAGCCAGCTTTTCAAAAAAAACAGAGAAAGCATCTCCAGGCTACTATTCAGTTCACCTCGATAATTTTAATATTGATGTGGAACTCACGTCAACACTCCGCGTGGGGATGCATAAGTACAGCTTCGGACAGGCCGATGCTCGCAACGTAATGCTGAATCTGGCACATGTGCTGCAGGCCAATTGGGGCAATGCCATCACTGGTAATGAGTGCACCATAATTGATGAACAAACAATAGAAGGCCTTCAGCGCTCAACCGGCTGGGCCCATGATCACCTGGTGGCCTATCGCATCGAATTCTCCGAGCCTTTTGCAAGCAAACGCGTGGTGATTGATGGAAAAACTGCCGAAACCAGCAGTATTAAAGCTAATAATGCACAGGTGTTCTTATCCTTTGCCGACAGTAAAGAACCGCTTATTGTTAAAGTGGCCATATCGGCGGTTGACCCAGCTGGTGCCAACAAAAACATGCAAGCCGAACTACCAGGGTGGGATTTCGACAAAACACTTAAAGAAGCACAAGCCGAATGGCAACAACAACTGAGCCAGATACAGATTGAAACCAATGATGCTGATATAAAAACCAATTTCTATACGGCTCTTTATCATAGCATGATGGCACCGTTCATCTGGCAGGATGTAGACGGTCGCTACCGCGGAATGGACAAGCAAATTCATCAGGCAGCTGAAGGCCATGTCAATTACACGGTCTTCTCGTTGTGGGACACTTTCAGAGCCTTTCATCCCCTAATGACCATCATCAACCCCGATAAAGCAAGTACCTGGGCCGATGCATTGGTTCAAAAGTATAAGGAAGGTGGAATTTTACCCAAGTGGCCACTGGTAAGCAACTACACTGGCACCATGGTGGGGTATCCGGCTGTTTCGGTATTAGCCGATGCAGCAGCCAAAGGACTGGGGCCTGATGATTTAAGTGACTGGCTCGAAGCCTCTGTTCAGTCAGCCACCTGGCGCCCCGATATTGTTGAGCGCTTCAAAGGGACACGCGAAGCAGCGGTAATGCCAAAACACATCTACTTTAAGGAAACACTGGGCTGGGTACCGAGCGACTCGGTGGCCGAAGCTGTATCGTACGGGCTGGAAATGGCCTACTTTGACTGGTGTGTGGCTCAACTTGCTACTGCCGCCGGCGAAGCAAATGTTGCTAAGGCATTTAAGGCCAAAAGTGAATACTTCCGTCACTATTTCGATGAAGAATCGGGGCTGATGCGCGGACGCAACTACGACGGCTCGTGGGTAACCCCTTTCCGCCCCCGTTACTCGAGCCACGAAAAAAGTGATTACGTAGAAGGGAATGCCTGGCAATGGAGTTTCTTTACACCCCACGCCAACGAGCAGCTAATCGATTTATATGGCTCGGCCGACCGTTTTGAGGCCATGCTCGACACTTTGTTTACCACCGATTCGACCATTGAAGGTGAGCATGCATCGGGCGACATTACCGGCTTAATTGGTCAGTACGCACACGGTAATGAGCCTAGTCACCACATGGCCTACCTGTACAACTGGACCAATGCCCCTTACAAAGCCAATGAGCGCCTCGATCAGATCATGCGTGAGTTTTACCTCACAGAGCCGGCGGGCATCATAGGCAATGAGGACTGTGGACAAATGTCGGCCTGGTACGTGATGAGCGCCTTAGGTTTTTACCAGGTGTGTCCGGGTGATGCCACCTATACCACCGGACGTCCAATGGTTGATAAAGCGACTATCCGCCTGCCCAAGGGACAATTGGAAGTGCTTGCTCACAACAACTCAGCCAAAAACCTGTATGTTAAAAAAGTGGTATTAAACGGAAAGGAACTGGACAAGCCCTTCTTTACTCATGAGCAATTACTGGCCGGTGGCAAGCTGGAGTTCTACATGAGCGATGAGAAATAGATAATTAGACGTAAGACCTTAAATAAAGACAGGTATACTCAATCCATATGAAACGCAGAGCTTTTATAAAACAATCGGGCATGGCTATTGGTGGTACTTTATTAGTATCACCATTGCTCAATGCTCAGAAGAAATCAACAGTTGATTTTCAATCCATGCGTCCGGCGGCTGCTGAGCGCTGCTTTACCAGCGATGCTGTTGAAAAACTCATTAAAAAGGTAAAAACAACCATGGCGGATAAGGAGCTGGCCTGGCTGTTTGAAAACTGTTTTCCTAACACACTGGATACAACCGTTGACTTCGAATACATTGATGGGCAACCAGATACTTTTGTGATTACGGGCGACATTGATGCCATGTGGCTGCGCGACAGTACCGCTCAGGTGTGGCCCTACATGCCCCTGATTAAAAAAGATCAGCCGCTCAGAGAACTTATTAAAGGCCTGATAATGCGGCAAACCAAATGCATCTTACTCGACCCCTATGCCAATGCCTTTTACAAGGATGTGAGCAAAGTATCGAAATGGCAAAGCGACCGCACACTTATGCAACCAGGCATCCATGAGCGCAAATGGGAAATTGACTCCTTGTGCTACGCAGTTAGGCTGGCCAACGAATATTACAGTATTACAGGTGATACCAGCATTTTTACCAACGAATGGCAGAAAGCCTCACGCCTGATATTGGAAACTTTTATAGCCGAACAGCGCAAAGATGGCACCTCCCCTTACACGTTTAATCGTGTTACAGGGCAGATGTTTGATAGCCCGGTGCATTGGGGCCTGGGCCGTCCGGTTAAACCTGTTGGACTGATCTGTTCCATGTTTCGCCCATCGGATGATGCCACGCTCTATCCCTTTCTAATTCCATCGAATGTGTTTGCAGTGGTGAGCCTGCGCCAGCTGGCTGATATCCACCAGAAAGTACTGGATAACCAGGAGATGGCGGGTAAATGCCTGAAACTGGCCGAAGAAGTGGATGCTGCCATTAAGCAGTATGCGGTGGTTGAACACCTGCATTTCGGAAATATTTATGCCTACGAGGTCGATGGGTTTGGCAACCGGGTGTTTATGGATGACGCCAATGTCCCTTCGCTGATGTCGCTGGCCTACCTGGGTGCCCATCAGCCAGATGATGCTTTGTACAAACGCACCAGAGCCTTTTTACTGAGTGAGCACAACCCCTACTTTTTAAAAGGAAAAGCCGCAGAAGGACAAGCCAGTCCGCATACCGGGCAGAATAACATCTGGCCAATGGGTATTATCCTGCGCGCTATGACCAGCACCAATGAACAAGAAATAATTAAGTGCCTGCAAATGCTAAAGGCCACACATGCCGGCACCGGGTTTATGCACGAAAGCTTTAACAAAGACGATGCATCGAAATACACGCGCGATTGGTTTGCCTGGGCCAACACTTTATTTGGCGAACTTATTATTAAGCTGTATCACGAACGACCTCATCTGCTAAAAGCCAAGCTTTAAGTAGACTGCTATGGAACGTGGCTTTATCACTTACAGTCTGTAAAGCCGCGTTCCTTTATCCTCCCTGCCGATCAAGACCTCCATTTGGCCATTTCCAAATGGCTCGTTTTTACACAAATTTTGCCGATACAAACACACAGATAGACACAAGACGCTGCTGGGACCATCTAAAACATGAGGCTAATTACATTTCATCAGGCATCCTTAAAAAAATAAATAGCATAAATACCAAAGTCCATAAAACTGCTCACGATCTGCTTACAATTCATGCCCTCCCTATGCCATTACCGGTGCAACCCGCTTAATATTAGACCCTCTCTAATCAAAACTCTAATTGATTTGTTATATCTTTAAGCTACTGCCACCTAACATTTGGCACAACCAATAGTATTAATCTGCTTAACCACAAATAATGAAACAAATCAAAAAAAGGTATTATGTACTTGGCACCGTTGTACTAATAATTTTCCTCTTACTTTTTTTCCTTTCAAGCATAGTTAAAAATTACATCAACAAGCATAGTATAGAGCTAATTGGGCGAAAAGTTGAATTAAACGATTTAAGCATCAACTATTTCAGGGTGGCCATCACTGCATCAGAACTCACTATTTATGAGGCCAATGAAAAAGATACATTTGCCGGTTTCAGAGAGCTATCTATCAACTACGATCCAACGCGGCTATTCAGTAATGAATACTCATTTTCTTCCATATTACTCGATAGCTTATACATTCATGTTATTCGCAATCAAAACGGGTTTAACTTCGATGACTTAATTCCGGCAACGGATTCTGCAAACCAGGAAGTAGCAGATACTCTGCCATCCAAGCCTTTTCGTTTTGCCATTCACAACCTTAAATTCAATAAAGGAAATTTCAACTTTCTGGATGAAACCGTTGATAACGAAATCGATTTAGAGGACATTTCACTCGACCTTCCGCTAATTGCCTGGGATAGTGAATCGTCTGATGTTGGTATTGGATTTGAATTTGGTCAAACCGGTAAAGTTTTTGTGGATGCGCATGTTGACCAGGTAAAAAAAGAATACACCATTGACTTTGAGGTGAACCAACTGGGCCTGGATAACATATCGAACTACGTGGAAGATGTGATTGATGCCGGGGGTGTTGAAGGCTTTGTCAATACCAAATTACATATTATCGGACACATGGTTGAGACCAGCCAGGTTTCAGTGAGTGGAGAAGCCAGCGTCGATGCGTTTCGTATATGGGACTTGGAGAATAAAGATGTGCTAAGCTTTAATCAGTTCAGTGTTGGTTTAGAAAAACTGAATATTGGTGAGGAAGATTATTACCTTTCGCACCTTACAGTAAGTCATCCGCGGGTAACAGCCGGTTTGTATAAGGACATGACCAATATTGAGCGCATGCTGCTGCCAATTATGCCAGTCGATAGCACTGTGCAGGAAAATGAGGCTGCTACTGATACAATAAACCCTTCTGCCCTGGCCTATCGAATTGATAAACTAACTATTGAACAAGGAGAAATACTGTTTTCTGACCATACACTCTACCGCCCCTTTTATTACGACCTGAAAGATATTAACATCGAATTGAAAGATGTGACCAACACAGCCAAAGAGGTACCGGTTACTTTTGCTATAAACATGAACGATCAGGGACAACTAACCGGGCAATCAACCCTTAATATGGTTCAGCCCACGAAATTTATCCTCGATGCTAAATTGGAAAAACTGGGACTACTGAGTTTCTCCCCTTACTCTGAATTTCATATTGCGCGACCTATCACTCAAGGCCTTGTTAACTACGACCTGAGCATCAGCATGACCCCAACCCACATGCTTAATAACAATGACATTGCCATTAATGAACTGGAAATTGGCGATAAAACACAAAATGAACCACAGGTAAAAGTGCCAGTTAAGTTGGGCTTATACCTTATGAAAGACCCCAATGATCAAATTAAAATTCACCTGCCGGTTGAAGGCAATCCCTCTGATCCAAGCTTTAGTGTCAGTAAGATTATCTGGAAAGCACTTTCGAACCTGATTATTAAAGCAGCGGCCTCTCCCTTTAATGCCTTAGCCAACCTGGCTGGTACACGTCCGGAGGAACTGGAAAATATTCCGATGCCCTATGCGCAGGATTCCCTCTCGGTTAAACAGCGTAACATCCTTGATAAAATAGCCAATATCCTGGAGAAAAAACCACAGCTCACTTTCAGCTTCAGGCAACAAACCGACCCTGAAACAGAGAAAAGCATCCTGGCGATTAACCTGGCAAAAAAGCGTATGCTTCAGGCCACAATGCCAACCAACAATGAAAAACAAATTGCCCGGTATAACGAGCGCCTGGCTGCTATGGCCGATGATGATCCGGAGTTCCTGAATTACATCAACCAATCAGCACCCAACTCAGAGGGAAAGAGCCTCATGCTTGCCTGCCGCCAGCTGATTGGTGAAGATGAACTGCAGGATGCATTCACCAAGCTGCTGCTGAATCGTAACGAACAATTAAGCTACTACCTGCTGCAAGAAAAAGGGATAGATTCGACCAGTATTGCAGTAGGCACAGCTGATTTACGCAACCTCCCCGAACAATTAAAAAGCTGTAATTATAAGGTGGAGGTATCGATTAAATAAACAAGAAAATGCCATAGTAAGCTGAGAACGATTTGTATGTTAAGTCGGTCTCAGCTTATTTATCAGTTGCCTCGTTGGTTGGTATTTTTATAGCTCCCAGATTGGTAAGCTGATAATCAGACATCGTGAAAGACGCTTGTTCCTTTTTATTGATTTCGGTTACCGTGAAGGTTGATTTCTCACCATCGTGCAAATCAACCTGCTCGCTGGCCATTAAAAAGCCACCGAGAATGCCATGACCACTCTCTGAGGATTTGAAAATGGAGCTCATAAAATCATCACTTTTCCAGTCCAGATCGCGGGTTATCCATGCCCAGCCTTCGCTATTCTCATCCTTGAATTGATACTCTTCGCAGCGGTAGCCCAAAATGGTTTTGGTGCGGCCGGTTTTTGTTATTTTGGCTGCCGTATCTTCGTGTTCATCTTCTTCATTACTCAATTCATCGGCATACCAGCTGCCATCAGCCATTCCTTCGCCTCCATACACCAATCCTGTTTTTTCACCTTCTTCATCGTTAATAATGATGGTAGCTTTATTCTCCATATCCATAATAATCATCCCTTTACCTTGCTCATTATGCCCCTGAAGGTTACCTGAAACAAAGGCATAGGCGAAGGTCTTAGCTCCCGGATTGGAATAAATCTTAACCACCCCATCGCTCTCCATCTTGCCATTCGGGTCGTACGTATTCATTTTCATCGTCATGGACGAAGTAAAAGCGTAAGCATCCTCAATGGGTACCGGATCGCCTGAATAACCCATTGCCGCCATGCGCTCGGCCCAGACCGTCATGTTATATTCATAATCGCCCGATTCGTCAGCTTCATCACCCGGCTCCAGCCCTTTCATTAAGCTATCCAGTTGTTTCTCGGTCTCTTTTTCTACCTTCTCCTCTGTTTTCTTCTCAGCCTTTTTAGCTGCCTTCTTGGCCATCTTCTCTATAAACGATTGGCAAGTAGCCTCTTGGAAGGTAAAGGCCAAAAAGAGAATGAACACTAGAAATCCTATTTTTCGCATAACCCTAATTTTAAATTTGATTATGCTCAAATTACAATTGATTTAAACCATAGTCAAGCATCAGCTTCGCCAGGCAAAATGGCATTTTGGGCATTAACTCATCAGGTAAATAATGAGTAATGCCCAACAACTATAAGGACTTACCAAGTATATACATAAGATTAAAGTACTCATTATCACCTGTTGAACCCAGATGAACCATTAATTAGCGACAATACGCCCATCGAGCAAGTTAATAATTCGCTTGCCATATTGAGCAAAAGCATCGTTATGCGTTACCTGCACAATGGTGGTGCCTTCCTCATTGAGTTCTTTAAGAAGATCCATAATCATTTTGCCCTGCGAAGAATGCAGGTTCCCGGTTGGTTCATCGGCCAATAGAAGCGCCGGCTTGGCCACGATGGCACGGGCAATGCCAACAAGCTGCTGCTGCCCGCCCGAAAGCTGCTCGGGGAATAAATCCTTTTTTCCCACTATGTTAAAGCGATCAAGTACATCTGCCACAATCGCTTGTCGTTCCTTACGCTTCACACCTTTATACACCAATGCCGTTTCAATATTTTCGGCCACAGTCATTTCATCAATCAGATGATAGGCTTGAAAAATAAAACCAATGTGGTTGCGGTGGTACTCCACCCGCTTTTTCTCCTTAATATTGTGCATCTCTTCCTCGAAGAAGCGATAGGTGCCTTCGTTGGGTTCATCGAGCAAACCAAGGATATTGAGCAAGGTGGATTTACCGGCTCCGGAAGGGCCCATGATGCTGACAAAATCACCTTCTTCAATCGTCAGGTTAATATCTTTGAGCACATAACTCTTTTGCGACTTATGGTTGTAGTACTTGAATAAATTCTTTATTTCTATCATTATGTAGTTTTTAAGATTCAATGAACAGGGTTATATGAAGCAACGAATTATTCATCGCGCAAAATATCGACAGGATTTAATTTGCCGGCTCTAATGGTATGCCAGGTGGTGGTAAGCAGGGCGATGATGAGAATACAACAGCCGGCACCAATAAATATCCAGGCCGATAATGCAATTTTATACCGGAAGCCACTCAACCAATTATGCATCAATAAATAGGCAATTGGAGTTGCCAAAACAAAAGCAGAAATAATCAATCTGAAAACATTTCGGTTTAGCTCCACCATCAACCTACTCAGTTTGGCACCATTCACTCGTCGAATAGCTATCTCCTTAGAGCGTTTCTGCACGACGTAAAGTGTTAGCATAAACAAGCCCAAACATGAGATAATAATTGCAAATAAGCCAAGAACAGGCATTAATCTTTGAAATTCAATCTCTTGCCTGTACATATTCTGGTAGGTTTCATCAACAAAGGAGTAATCAAACATTTTATTGGGAAACAGCTCTTTATATACTAATCGGATTTGCTCAATGGTAGTCTGTTTTTCCGCTCCGCTGATTTTTACATAGTAGTTCCCACTGTTTGACTCCTGTGGATATAGAACCAGCGGCAATATTTCTTCGTGCAATGAGGTAATATTAAAATCTTTAACAACACCAAGTACCCTTATCCCTTCGCCTGTATCAATAAAACTTTCCAGAGCTTGCCCTTTAGATATTTTGCGAGCCGCGGTTTCATTTATAAGGCACACACCGCTGGCTTCTTCCTTTGTAAAACAACGGCCTTCAACCAGTTCCATTCCAAAGGTTTGAAGCACCTCAGGCGAACAATAAAGTGCTTTGCAGTAGATTTTTTCATCCTCTCCCCGGAAACGAATAGTACTAAACTCTCCAATATTTACAGGGTTATTTTTGGCATAGCTCACCTTGTCAACACCCTTAATTTCTTCTAATTTGTTTTTGAAAAGGTCCAGTTTATTATAGGCCTGCCGGTTTCCTCCTATTTCCAATACGTTTTCTTTTTGCAAACCTGTATCGTAATGGAGCATGTAGCTATTTTGCAAGTAAATAACTGCAATAGCAACAATAATAACGAGTGTTCCTGTAAACTGGAGCAAAGACAGCGACTGCCTGATGCGCAAAGCACTAACAGAACTTTTATGTTTTTGAGGAAGGGCATCAATACGTGACAACATTAGGGCCGGGTATAAGCCACTTAATCCACCAATCAATAAAGGCATAACTGTTAGCAACAGTATGTATTGTCCCACCGAAAAGTTAAAGAGCAAGGGTTTGCCAATAATAGATGACACATATGGTAACAGAGCCTTAGCACCTATCAAACCAACAACCAGAGAAATGAAGATGATAACGACCGCTTCGAGTATTATCTCCAAACTTAGGGACAAACGGCTGGCACCAAATGATTTTTTTAAGGCCATGGATTTCGCAAATTCAAATGAACGAACAGTGGCAATATTCACATAATTGATAACAGACACCAGAAGAATGAAAAGTGCAATGAGGGTATATACTGTTATTTTGCGTTTACTGGCTGTTTTCAAAAAATCATATCCTGGGGTGTTGAAATGCAATTCTTTAAAAGGAACCAACTTTAAGGCAGGATAGCTGCTGAAATCACTGTTGGGATATTTGATAGCCAGCCGCTCGTCAATCTGTTGTCCAAGAAGATTCTCCAGTTGTTGTACATCGGCTTGCGGCTTAAGTAACAGGAAGGTTTGGAAATTATTGCTGCCAAATGACTCAAACATGTTGTTCCATCCCCACATTTGTTCTAGAATAGTGACGTTAGCCAGAGCCTCAAAAGCAAATACCGACTCATAAGGATAATCCTCAACCACCGCAGTCACCTCCAGGATGATCCCTTCATTGCTCACTTTTTGCCCTACCGGATTCTGATCCCCAAACAACTTTCGGGCAGTCGTTTGTGTGAGAACGATGCTCTCAGGCCGGCTCAAACAGGTAGCTGCATCCCCATAAACGGCGTTTAGCTGAAAGAAACGGTACCACGTTGAATCGGCAAACAGGGTATTGATTTTATAAACCTGAAACTCTCCATCCTTGTTGGTTAATTGATATTGAGCATGGAACCTGTTAGTTCTTAAAAACGACTCCACCGCGGCACTCTGCTCTGCCAAATAAGGCCCATAGGCAGGAGGTGTAATAGCTCCAAAAGCGTGTTGAACTCGCACTATACGATCCCGATTCTGTTGAAACGAATCGAAACTTAATTCACTGGTAATATGAAGCCCTATAAGTATCAGAATAGTAGCTGACAGGCTCATACCAATTGCATTAACAACAAAAATCAGTGGCTTTTTCCGAAGCCTCAAAAACACTTCTTTAGTATTAATCATAGATAATGGTTATTGTGAGGGTTATTTTCTAAACTCTTAACTTTATATGATTTACTCATATCTTAAGGATTCGATAGGGTTTCGTCTCGCTGTTTTTAAACTCTGCCAGGTAATGGTTAGCAGCGCAATAAACAAAGCCAGCAAACCCGCCAAGGCAAAAATCCACCAGCTGAGTTCTGTTTTATAGGCGAAGTTATTGAGCCACTTGCTCATGGCGTAATATGCAATGGGGCACGCGATGACAAAAGCAATGGCTACCCACTTTATAAAATCTTTATTGAGCATCAGTAGAATTTCAGAAGTTTTGGCGCCATTGACTTTGCGGATACCGATTTCTTTGGTGCGCTGATTGCTTTTCAATACCGAAATATTAAAAAGCCCCATTAAAGAAAGCCCCACCGAAATGAGTGTAAGTAGATTGATTAATTGCCCCTTGACAAAATCGTCATTATACAACCATTCTATACGCTTATCGAGAAACTGCATCTCAACAGGTTCATCAGCAAAGAACCTCTTCCAGTTTTTTTCGATGTTGCTAAGCGATGCTGGCATGTCCGCTTCGGCTTTCATGCGAATATTTAAATAGCCGTCTTTTTGTTCATCCAGATAGAGGATTAACGGTTCAGCCTGGTTATGAAACGAATTAAGACTCACATCTTTTAAAATGCCTATGATTTTAACATCCGCAATTGTTTGCCCAACGACCGGTGGGATCAATCCACAAAAGCTGATAGTCGCCTCATTGACAATAGCTGACTGCATCCTATCATTGTGTATCGGACTAAAGTTTCTGCCATTGGCTAATTCCATCTTCATAAGTGGGATATAATCATAGTCAATCGCCATCCCGTTGATAATTTTTGTGACTGTTTTACCATCGCGGTCCATCTGAAAATGGAAACTGCTTAACACCTCACCGGGAGCATAACGTGAAAAAGCCACCGATTCTATATTTGAATCTCTCAACAACTCTTCTTTGAAAGATTTAACAGTTTCTGGCTGACATATGGTCTTATTAAGTTTTAGCAATACCACATTTTCTTTATCAAATCCCATGTCACTTTCCACCATGTAAGCCAGTTGCCTACCTATAAGCATCACCGAAATAAGCAAAACAATAGACAACGAAAGTTGCGCAATGGTGGATAGCTTCCCAAAACTAAGTTGTACCTTACTCATATTAGCTGCACTCTTTGGCTGGATTAATTGCAGCCCATTCTGCTTAAACTGATTCAAAAAGGGTATCAAAGCAATGAGTGAAGAGAGTACAAAACTCAAACCAACCACAAATAAAAACATAAGCGCATTAGGTATCGGATCCATTGACAATTGAAGCCTACCGATTAATCCCGGAATTGTCAATCGATATAAAAAGGCGGCCACAATCAACGACAAAGTGATGACAACCAATGAGTTAAAGAGAAACAACAGATATATTCGTAACTGACTTGCTCCATTGATTTTTCTGATACCAATACTTTTTGACTGAATAACATTTTGAACCACCAGCAAATTGGAGTAGTTTAATAATGCTATTAGGATGATAAATAACCCAATAGCTATAAACAGGTAAGTATATGTCCGGCTGCCTTTAGGATAGTCATAACTCATGTACTGCGAAAAATGCAAATCTTCCAAAGGGACTGCCACTGGCGCAAATTGGGCATTTAAATGCGTTCCAAAAGTTGCCATGTATTTGTCGTAAAATGGCTTGAAATTATTAATTACATCCTCAATCCGTGCATCATTTTGTAACAGGATAAAGGTATAACACGAAGGCATCCAATACGCTTCAGACATACGCACATCGTTAATCCCTTCTTGGTTATTCCACCAATCACCCATGGAAAATAACACATCCAAATGATGATGCGCATTGCCAGGACAATCCTTAATTACACCGGCAACAGTTAACGGCGTGCCATCCCGAATAATGATTTTACCAATGGGATTGGCCTCGCCATACATTTTTTGACTCAGACTCTCGTTAATTACTATTTCATTAGGACGCTGAAGTGCCTTTTCGGGACTCCCATAAACAAACTCAAATGTGAAGATACTGAAGACCGACGCATCAGCTGTATAAGCTTCCTCCACATGAAAAATTTTACGGTCAGCCTCCAAATTCACGGTATGACGAACCGGAATTAAACGAACAAAAGAATCAATAGCCGGAAATTCTTCCTGCAAAGTCGGGCCCATTAATGGACCTAACACTGCGTGCGTCATGGTATTTTCCGAGGCAATAATATCTCCACTTATCCGATAAATGCGCTCCCTCTGTTTATGATGCGAGTCATAGCCAGATTCGAAGCTGACGATTGAGTAAATGTAAAAAACAGACGTGAAAGCAATGACTAAACCAATCACGCTAATGAATGAATTATTCCTCTTGCTAAACAAATTATTAAGTGCTTTTTTGAAATAAAGTCTGCTCATAACTATTGGTTTTAATTACTCATACCTCAAACTTTCAATCGGATTGCGACTGGCAGCTTTCCACGATTGAACCGAAACGGTTAGCAGTGCAATAAACAAAGCCAGCAAACCCGCCAAAGCAAAAATCCACCAGCTGAGTTCTGTTTTATAAGCGAAGTTATTGAGCCACTTGCTCATGGCGTAATATGCAATGGGGCACGCGATGACAAAAGCAATGGCTACCCATTTTATAAAATCTTTATTGAGTATCAGGAGAATTTCAGAAGTTTTAGCACCATTGACTTTTCGGATACCGATTTCTTTGGTGCGCTGATTAGCCATCAGTAATGACAAACCCAACAGCCCAAGGCTGGCAATAATAATGGCTACTATTGCCAAAATGCCAATAATCCTAGAGAACAGAACTTCCTGTTCATACATTTTATCCAATAAATCATCCGTAAACTTAAACGAGAAACTTGCTCTTCCTCCTAATTGCTGCCAAACTGATTCTATGTAATCTATTGTTTGATCCACATCGGCCATACTTATTCGTATAGCTAAACGTTTGCTCATTGCCGGATTCAGGCTGATGACCATTGGAGTAATCTGTTCGTGAAGAGAAGACATATTAAAATCATTCACTACTCCTACCACTGTTCCAAACGCTGTTTCTTCTCCAATTACTTCACTCAATCCTAAAGCGCTAATAGCAGATTCATTAACCAGTACGCCACTCGTAACTTTCTCTTTATCAAAACCTGTTCCCATAAGGATTTCCATCCCCATGGTTTCCGCAAAACCATAATCAACCAATAAGCCGTTCACAGTTACCTTTTCAGCTGGATCACTCACCTTAGGAATAGTCACATGCATTTTGTTATTGCTGGGCGGCATCCATAAAGTTCCACTGGCACTTAACACATTCGGATTTTTTAGAATCTCCTGCTTAAAAACTTTAGCATTAACACCACCTAATGAAACACAGATAAGCCCTTCTTTATCAAAGCCTAAATGCTTATGAAAAGCATACCTTACTTGCTTCTGCACCAAAAACATGGTTGATAGCAACGAAATAAATACTACCAGCTGAAAAACAACCATTAAAATTCGTGAATAGTTATATTTACCATTTACCCGATTACCGCCCTTTAAAGCATTGATAAGTCCAAACCGAAATGCTCCAATGGATACGATTAGGCCTGATACTGCCCCCATCAGCAATGTAATAATTACCAAAATGAAAATACTATAGCCAAGTTGAGCAGTTATTTCAATACTATAGGTTTTACCAAATACAGACGAAAGGTATGGCAATGATAAACGCGCAATAAGCAAGGCAAATGGCAAAGCTAAAAGTGCTACAAGCACTGATTCTATAACTAATTGGGAAATAATATTAAGCCGCGATGCACCACATATTTTGTGAATAGCCGAGCTTTTTACTCGCAACAGCGCTTGTGCCGATGTTAGGTTCAAATAGTTAATTAAAGCGGTAAGAAGGATCAAAATACCAATAAGCACCAGTACATATAACATTGCTAGATTACCTTGCTCATTGCTGTTGTTATCCACTATATCCCTTGAATGAAAATACATACGCTTCAAAGGCTGAAGCGACAATAAAAAGCGATTATCTTCAGTTGAATTTTCTATGCCCCACTCTTTTATTTTCATTTCCAAAAGGTGAGGTTCAACCTCCTCTTTTAACAAAAAATAATTGGTGAAGAATACACCTTCCCAAGTCCGGCGCAAATTTTCTTCGTCAGGAATACTCCCTGTCGAAATAATATTATCGCCCAAATGCTTTAAAGCAAAGTTACTGCTTGCAATAAGTGATGCCCTGAAGTTTGAGTTATTAGGTAAATCTTTATACACTGCAGCCACCACCATTACTACTTCATTACCACCAAATTTTAACGGCAGCTGCTGACCAATCGGATTATCTGAACCAAAATACTTTTCTGAGAGGTGTTCACTTAATAGAATTTGATTATCGGTTTCATCAAAGCCTGCCAAACTGCCAACTGCTAGCTCTACGTTGAATGCCCTAAAAAAAGAGCTTTCAGTACACATCATATCAGGTTCTTCAATAAACGTATTATTATATTTGACCTCGGCATTTCTGATGGAGTACTGATGAATATACTCTTCTACCTCGGCAAACTGTTCTTTAACGGCTTCCCCTAAAACAAAAGGCGTGCTGGCCCAGGTATGGTTATCGTCTTCGTTATAATTTAATATTCTAACAATCCTCTCACTTTGCGCAAAGGAACGATTATAACCTATTTCGTTACGAATGAAAATAATGATAACAGCAGCTACTCCTAAACCTATACTCAATCCAACCAAACTAACGATGGTATTTGTCTTATCTGCTTTAAGATGCCTGTAACTTAATAAAAGATTATTCTTCAAACTCATAGCATTAAACTTGTATCACTGAAGCATATTGTGGTCATCTATTACATCCTTACTCGTAGCGCAACGCTTCGACCGGATTGCGGTTACCAATGCGCACATAATTTACTATTGCAACAACTGCAACGGTCATGAGAATAACAAAACTACACAACACAAAAAGGCTCCAATGTAATGGAATCTTATAGGCAAAATTTTGCATCCATTTGCTAGCTGTATACCAGGCACCAACTAAACCCAGCAACACCGCTGGAATAGCCATGTACTGCAGTTCCACAACAAAAAACTGTACCAAATCAGATAGCCTGGCGCCATTAATACGTCTTATAGCCAGCTCTTTCTGACGGCGGGTAGCCTCATTGGTGGTGTATCCGAGTAACCCGATGATTGTTATCAGCAGAATCACGAAGTTGCCGGCCAGCATGGCATTTCTAAAGCCTTTTTCGTCCGCATAGCTTAACAGCTGCTCATCGGCAAGGCTCCTGATTTGCGCATCTTTTTTTGGCAGTACTTTATTAAATACAGCAGCAATCTTATCCCTGACACCATGTTGCCCGTTGCCTTGCACTTTAATAAGAACCGTGAGTGACATAGACGGAAGTTCATTCTTCTCCTGAATAAATACATGCTGCGGTTTGAAGAAGAAAACTGAAGGTCGATCATCAGGCTTTGAAAGCGGTCCGATTATAAAATCAGAAAAAGAGCCTTGAATAGTAGTTGGTTCATGCTCTGTTATTATTAAAGGCTTACCTACAATCCCATCCGTCCACTTGTTATAGACTGTTAATAAATCGGCTGCTTTCTGACTGACCATCACATTGTTTATCGATGTTGCTTCGCTTGAGAATGGATGACCTTGTATAATGGGAATTTCCAACATTGAAAAATAGTGCTCATCCACCTCATAAAAATCGGCCACGTTAAACAGCTCTCTATTCCCATCTGGAGATAACACATTGTTACCCGAAGCATACTCAATCGGTACTGAATAACCCAAAGATACCTGTTCAACATCAGCCAAGGCATTCAGCTCATTAACAACCATCTGCACCTGACTCCCATTCATACTTGCGGTTGAACCATAATAAATACCTTCGGTTCGATAGCCGTGATCAGCATGACGCATTTGGTCGTATTGCAGGGTTACAATCACCATCAGGGTTAAAATAAAGGAAGCGCCAGCAAACTGAAGCGCCAGCAGTCCTAACTTCCAGCTGTTTTTCTTTTGGCGGTAACTACGAAAAGCTGTTGAAACGGGGATGCGCGAAAAATAACGCGCCGGCAGATAACTCATCAATACCAACCAGGTAACAAGAACGCCCAGCAGTGGCCATAATACACCCGGATTGACTGCTGAGGTCAAACTATGCCCGAGCTGTGCCTCGGCAAAGGGTTTAAACACCCATAGTAATAGTGATGCTAAAGCCAAGGCCAAGACAAACAAGGTAAGCGATTCTACAAAAATCAACTGACGGATGTTATTAGCCTGTGCCCCACATGTTTTATAAATAGCCGACGTTTTAGCCCGATTAACCAATATACTTAATGTCAGCAGGAAATAATTCATCAGCGACACAAACAATACTGCCAAAGCAATAGTACTTAGTATCACCAGCATGTCTTTGTGGTTATTTTTATAGATAGCCTTAATTGGCTTTAAGACATACTTTAACACCATACCTCCCTGCTCCTCCTCGAGGCGTTTAATATCCTGATACTTTTCCTGCATTTGTCGCAAAGCCGGCGCCAAATCTTCCGGATTGATACCTGGTTGCAACTTCACATACGCCATGTAACGATCATTTCCAATCCAGTTATTTGAACCGTCCCACGCGAAAAACTCAGTAATTGAAACCATGGAAACTAATATATCATAGGGGTAATTCGTATTTTCGGGCAGCGCTTTAAAAACTCCCTGAATGGTCATCTTTTTACCCGGATAACGTTTTAACTCTATCTGATTGCCAATCACATTACCCCCCATAGACTCCGCCAGCTCACTGGATACCATACAGGCCATCGGACGTGCTAAAATCTCTACCGGATTACCACTTATCATTGGACGCGGCACAACGTCAACCCAATGCTCATCGGCCAAAACCACTTTAGCCTTGTACCCTTTTTTTTCACCATCATAAACCACATGAGAACCAATCGAATTAAGTCGAGTAGCCAACTCTACACCAGGCACTTCTGCTTTTATTCCGGGAGCTACACCGCCACTTACCCTAGGATAATTCTCAAACTCACCTTTTTGCTTATCGCGTTTAAAGCTAGTTTGAACAGTGTAAATCCGGTCCGCATCGGGGTAAAACCCATCGTAACTGTAATAATAAAAAACTTCGGATAAGATGAGCATCCCAAAAGCCAATCCGACAGCCAGTGAAATGGTGCGGGTTAATGTATATTGCCCTTTTACAAATAGTTTACGTAAAGCCAGTTTAATTGCATGTAGCATAGTTATTGGGTTTTCAAAATGTCATATAATTTGTTTACTCATACCTCAACGCCTCCACGGGGTTAAGTCGGCTTGCCTTTAGTACCTGGTAACCACTGGATATTAAGGTGATCAGAATAGATATAAATAGAACAACGCATACATCAAGCAATGAAAACTGATACTTGAATTGGCCAGGCATAGCATTTTTAAGAAGCACTGCTAAAGGATAAACAATGATATTTGCCGACAATGCCATTAACATATACTTTTTGGTAATCAGCGGGAATATCTGATAGCCTTTTGCCCCTTGCACTTTTCGAACGCCAATCTCTTTTACCCGCCTTTGTGCAGCATAGTAGATGAGGCCAAACAGCCCCATTGCAGCAATAATAACGGCCATGACTGTAAAAAACAGGATCGTATTTTTAGCACTGCTCCATATTTGTAATTCCACACGTTTTAAGTTGGCCCCGTAGTGGTTAACTGCGAACAACCTATTTGTAAAGTGCCTTTTCAATACTTGGTTAATGTGATTAAGGCTGCTTTGTGTTGTTTGTGGATGAATATTAAATATTAAATCCACGGCTTGAGAAAGATCCTGTTCAATCAACAATAGCATATAAGGCTTAATAGGATTATGTACATCATCAATATGAAAGTCTTTAATAACACCAACAACGGTATAGATGCCTTCCTTTTCAAGCTTTTTACCAATAGGCTGCTTCCAGCCAAAAGCACGAGCGGCGGTTTCATTTATCAGACAGGCTTGCTGGTCGTTAGCCAGTTTATCCGAAAGGTTGCGCCCATCAATTAGTTGCATGCTCATGGTGTTGATGTAATTAGAGCAAGCCGCATTCCACCGCGTAAAAACAGAGTTTTCCTTTGACCATCCTTCGGGTATGACTTGAGAACCCCGGTTGGAATGCAGTGGCGAATTGATAGACATGGTCATATTGTCGATACCGGGGTGCGCCAGTAATTCATCGCGCAGGGCAGCATACGAAACAGTACTCTTCTGTGCCGGCACTGAACAATGCAGAAGCTCCGTTTGATTAAATCCTAAATCTTTACTGGTCAGATAGTTCACCTGTCGGTAAATCCAGAGGCTGATGGTAATTAACATAACTGACAAAACGAACTGAAAATAAACCAGGCCTTGCAAAGCACTGAAGCGATTCTTTTTAACCCAATTACCGCGTTTCAGAACAAGTACCGGCTTATAGTTAGATACCACAAAAGCCGGATAGGCGCCTGCCAACAACCCGGTAATTATCACCACACCAAACAGAAATAACGTAAACCCGTAGTCGCCAAACAACTCAAGTTTGATGTGACGATCCACAACTGTGTTAAAAACCGGCAAAACCAAATGGGCAATAAACACAGCTAAAACAAATGAAACCAACGCGATAAACATGGTTTCACTTAAAAACTGAATGGCTATGCTCTTGCGACTACTGCCAATGCTTTTTCGTAAGCCTATTTCTACCCGTCGCAAAGACGAAAAAGCGGTTGTCAGGTTCATAAAACTAACACATGCCAGCAGCAGAATCATCAATCCCATGCCAGAAAACATGTAGACCACTGCTCCCCGATCATCGCGAGGATTCTCCTTCAGGTGCAAGGTGCTTAGTGGGTTGAGGTATAAAACACGTTTCGAATTGGGGTTATGCTGAATTATTACATCAGCAATCTTCTGGTTTAATTTACTGACTGAGGCTTTAGGTTTTAGCAGCACATAAATAGTAAAGGAGATATTGTTCCAGTTTTCGCCATAATCCCTAATTATTGACACATTAGAACGAAAATAATCGGCTTTAAAATGCGACTGCTCAGGCAAATCCCTCATAATGCCGGTAACAATCAGTTCTTTCTGTTGTCCATCATAAATTATTTTTCCCAACGCATTTTCACCAGGAAAATACTTTTCAGCCATGGACTCGCTTAACACGATGGCATTGGGAGCCTCCAAGACCTTGCTTGGCTCTCCCTGCAATAGCTCAAACGAAAACATGTCGAATATAGCGGAGGGTGCCCAGCAACCATCAAGCTCTTTATACACCGTTTGCTTATCTGGCGACAGAAACTCAGACCAAATCGGACTCAAGACAAACGCATCCTTAACCTCCGGAATATTCTCTTTAAGATACCCTGCTACAGGCACCGGTAGCTGATTCCAATCATCCGAACGATCGGCTTCTCCATAAGTCTGCGCCCGATAGATACTTTTGTAATTAACATTAAACTTATCGAAATCCTTCTCGTATTGCACATATTTGGCCACTAATAAAAAGCCAGCCAAGCCAACAGATAAACATAAAACCTGGATAAAGGACAAGGTCTTTTTTCTTTTCAGGTTTCGCCAGGCGATTAGAAAATAATGATAAAACATAATTAGGCAGGTTTTAACGGCTAATATTTGGACCAGCTTATGATTCTACAGCTTCAAAATTCTTGTTTTGATGTATTTTCTCCGTCACCACATGCCCATCGAACAGGTTGATGGTGCGATGCGCGTACTCAGCATGTTCGGCCGAGTGGGTCACCATCACAATGGTGGTTCCTTCTTCGTTAAGCTGGCGAAGCAAGTTCATCACTTCGGCCCCATTGCGCGAGTCGAGGTTACCGGTAGGCTCATCAGCCAATATCAACTTGGGATTGGCGACCACCGCACGAGCGATGGCTACACGTTGCTGCTGCCCGCCTGATAGTTGCTGCGGAAAGTGCTTGGCCCGATGGGCAATCTGCATGCGTTCCATGACCTTTTGTACCCGCTCGCGTCGTTCTTTGGCCGATAGCTTCAGGTACACCAATGGCATCTCAATGTTCTCAAATACATTGAGCTCATCAATCAGGTTAAAACTCTGAAATACAAAGCCAATATTCCCCTTTCGGAGGTTGGTGCGCTGACGCTCTTTATAAGCGGCAATTTCCAGCCCGTCGAAATACAGTTCGCCATCGGTCGGGTTATCCAGCAGCCCAATAATATTTAACAGCGTTGATTTACCACAGCCCGAAGGGCCCATGATGGCCACGAACTCACCCTTTTGCACGTGGATGTTCACATTATTCAGAGCCGTCGTTTCTACTTCCTCGGTTCGGAAGATTTTTTGTAGGTTATTTGTTCTTAGCATAATATTGAGTGCTTATATGATTAGTTAAATTATTAGTCATTTAAATGGTCATTGACTGAGGGCTATCAGCCAGCTTTATTCATATCTCAGTGCTTTTATGGGGTTTTGAGATGCTGCTCTCCAGGTTTGGCGCAGGGTAATAAGTGTAGTGAGCAGCCAAATGCTAACACCTCCTGCTATAAAATAAGCCCAATGAATCGGAACGTGCTGTACGAAATTCTGCAGGTACAGCTCCATTATATACCACACCAGAGGGATTGAGATAACAAAAGCAATAAATACAGGTCGCGTGAGCTTAGAATTAATGAGCCCTATAAGTTCAGGCACACGGGCGCCGTTTACACGTCTTATACCTATCTCCTTGGTGCGCTTTTGTGTAACAACTGTTGCTAAGCCAATCATACCTATAAGGGTTATCAGCAAGGCCAGCAGGCTGAATGCGAAGATTAGCTCAAACATGGTCTTTTCATCCGAATAATAGGCCTTAAATACATCATCCAGAAACTCGTAATTAAACGCCAGGTTGGGGAAGAGTTCACCAACGGACACATCCAAATAGGACACTACCGCTTCGGCATCGCCTGTGTATTTTACAAACACACGATTGAGAATAGTGTAATTGCAAACGATACACAATGGCTCTATTCCCTGATGCAGCGATGCAAAATGAAAATCGCTACAGATGCCAACCATCCTCTTGCCAAATACACCTTCGATGCGTTCGTTAAATCGGTCGGACCAGTTATAGTTTGAAGCCGCCGTCTCATTGACGATAAAAGCATACGCATCATTTCTGCCTTCGGTAAAGTTGCGCCCTTTACTGATGTTGATGCCAAAGAAATTGAGGAAGTTGCTATCAACGGCCCAAAGTCCATATCTAATTGGCTTCCCTTCTGATTGGGTATTAACCAACTCCACATTTTCGGGACCATTGGACGCAAATGTAACATCAACAATTTGTGAGTGACTTAATAACTTATCTCTCAACGCTTCATCATTTTGCATGATGGATGAACTAAGTTTTAAGCTAATTACATTTTCGGTATCCATTCCCGTTTTAAAATGCTGCAAAAACTTTTTTTGCTGATAAATGATAATACTAGAAATGATTAAGACCATGGTGATAATGAACTGAATCGTAATCAAGCCATTTTGGAGGATGCCCTGCGATTTGGCGGCCTTCACCCTTTTGCCCGCAAAAATGGAGTATTTGGGTAAGGCAATAATAACGAGCAACATCAGCAGGATGATACCTATGAAGAAAACACCGTCGTGCAGCGACCACTCCACCGAAGTGAAATACTTGTTGATGAGGCCTGGCAAAACTATTGAATACAAAGCAAGACCCACTATGGCTGAAATAAGGAGCAGAATAACGGCTTCAACAATCAGGTTATATCGCAAGTTGGTTGCTGATGCTCCATTGCATTTGTGGATGAATATCCCTTTACTGGCCGAATTAACATTCCCAATCTTCACCAGGTAGTAGTTAATTACACTCACCAAAATGATGATGCAGCCAATCAACAGAAAAATATAGAGATAATTTTTGTTGGCCTTGTTGATGTAATCGTATTCCATTGGTGGTGACAGGTGGAGCGAAGCTAATGGCTGAAGCGTCATGCCTTCACCCTCTGCCACCTTTTCGCGTTGCAACAAAGTCGCAATCTGCTTTTCTACCTGATTTACATTCTTAGTGTTATGCAACTTCACAAATACAGAGAAAACCGCTGCGCCACGTTCCTGGTAACTATCGGCCGACATCTTAAATAAGCCAATTGGTGCGATGCTACTGGTGCTTGGTTCATCCTTATAAACAGCTACCACTTTTTTCTCCAATCCTGGCCCAAAAACCTGGTTAACCACTACGGTTTGACCCAAGGCATCAGCCGTGCCAAATAGTTTGCTCGCTGTCGACTGCGAGATAGCTACTTTATCATCGCTCTCCAGGGCTTCGCTTAAATTACCACTCACAACAATTGTCTGAAAAATTGGCATCCAATGCGTTGTAGTTGAATAGACAGGACCACTTACTTTGTTTTTTCCATCGCTGGTGCTGACAGCCATAAAAGTGCGTGGATGAAACAGGCATGCCTCCTGTACATCGGCAATTTCCTCTTTAATCAATTGGTGTACAAGGCCCGGAAACAATACCTGACTATCACTTGTCAACCTATAAATACGCTGATGATCTGGCATGTGCTTATCAAAGCTGAACTCGTTGCTTACATATTTAAATATTACCAGCGATGCAGCCACGGCAACCGTAAAGCCGAATATACTTAGATAAGTGGAGGCTCGGTTGAACCAAAGCTGTCGTAATGCAATTTTTATACTGTACCGTATCATCGTATTCTAGTTTAGAATAACCACTTAAATTTCAAACACTTCATTACTTGAGTTCAATTAATGTGGTTCTGGCAATATTTTGTAGGTTATTTGTTCTTAGCATAATATTGAGTGCTTATATGATTAGTTAAATTATTAGTCATTTAAATAGTCATTGACTGAGGGCTATCAGCCAGCTTTATTCATATCTCAGTGCTTTTATGGGGTTTTGACTGGCCGCCTTCCAGGTTTGACGCAGGGTAATAAGGGTTGCCAATAACCAAACACCCAATCCTCCCAACAAAAAGTAATACCAATGAATGGCGGCATGTACAATAAAGTTACTCATCCATAGCTCCATCAGGTACCAAACCAAGGGAGCTGAAAGCAGAAAGGCAATGACAATGGTATAGGTGATTTTCCGATTGAGTAACCGTATAATATCATAAATACGGGCCCCGTTAACTTTACGAATTCCAATCTCCTTCACATGCCGTTGAGTAATAATTGTTACCAAGCCAGTAATGCCAATTGCCGTAATTAGCAGTGCAATAAAACTAAAGAAACTAATTAATTTAAACAGCCGCATCTCGCTCTTATAATACGCCTGGTAAGTATCATCTACAAACCCGTAATCAAACCTGTGATTGGGCGAAATAGCTTTGAAACTTCTCTCGATATGCTCTAAAACAAGCGGCAGACTTCCGGAGTACTTTACAAATGCCATATTACATCTTTTCCGATTGAGCCAGAAACCCATGGGATCAACCGAATGGTGCAAGGAGGCGTAATGAAAATTTTCGCAAAAGCCAATCAAATCAGCTTCTCCGTCAAATGTTGGGAAAGGCTTATTAAGCTTATGTTCCCAGTTATATTTGTTCATTGCCGCCTGATTAAAGATGAACTTACTGTTATCCATCAGGTTGGTGGAGTAATCGCGTCCTTTGAGAATGTCTACTTCGAAAAAACTCAGAAAATTCTCAGCTACCGGCCACACAAAAAACGAGGCCTGCACACCGTCAATGGTTCTTCCCCAACCCATCATGTCGTTGGCAGGACCATGAGCGGCATACGTCACATCAGTAATATGAGCCGAGCTCATCAATGCTGAAGTAAATCCATCCAGATTATTCTTAATTTTTCCGCTCAGTGGAAATGTGAGGATATTATTACTCACAATGCCGGTATCGTAATTAATTAAGAACTGCTTTTGCTGATAAATAACTATCGAACTAATAATTAAAACCAGTGAAGCCACAAACTGAAAGGTCATCAGCACAGCGCGCATGCTCATAAACGGCTTAGTAGATGAGCGGCTATATTTATCAATCAGGGTGTCGGCAAATCGGAACCCTGTTGGTAATAAAACCGATACAATTGCGGCTCCTACTCCAATACAGCCTAACATCAGCAGCCGCATGCTTAACGAGAAATCCTTTAAGTTGAAAGGCACCAATTCTGATAGCCTTGAGCTATCGAATAACTCAATTAATAAATAGGCTAAAGCCGCGGCCACTGTACAAATAATAAGTCCTTCAATTAGTAATGTTAACCTGATGTGCTTTAGTTGCGCCCCATTCACCTCCTGCACAAAGAAGCTCTTTTCACGGGTAGGCATAATGCCACACTTAAAATTATAGTAATTGATAACACTAATAATTAGAATTAGAAAAGCCACCGATAAAAATAAGTCAACCGTGGAGCGTTTGGTTACTTCAGCATATTCATAATTTACCTGTTCGGCGAAATGTACGTCCTTGAGCGCGCGCAAATAAACACTTACTTCATCATCAAATTCTTCATTGAGAATGTCGGCAATCCGCTGGTTTAGCTCATCGGTCACCAATTGTGGCTCAATCTCTAAAAAGGTCAGGAAACTACTCTCCGATCTGTCTAAGCGTGTGGGGTTTTGCTTGATACTCATGAACCCAACCGGACTAAACGTGCTGCTTGAAGGAAACGACTTGTAAACAGCACATACCTCCAGCTCCCTGCCATAGTTAACCAGTATCCTTTCGCCGATCACATTTGTACTGCCAAAGAGTTGCACGGCTGCTTCCGAAGCAATGGCTATTTTACTTTTGTCAAGAAATGCCGCATTCAAATCCCCAATCAGCACATCAAACGTAAGTAACTCGGTAATAGCAGAATCAGCCTGAAAGACTGAACCAGCATAAATATTGTCCGGCTGTGTGGGGTGCACAAGCACCCGACCAGCATATGGCGATAATATACTGGCATTTTTAACCTCAGGAACCTTGTCCTTTAATAGTTGTGCGGTTGTCCCCTTGTATATCACCTGGTCGCCCACCTCAACTCGATAGACCCTTGCGGCCTTTTCGTGATGATTGTCAAAACTGTGTTCGTAAATGACATAAAAGAAGATGATTAATGAGGTGGCAAAGGCCATTGCAAACCCAAGCACATTAAGCAAGCTAAAATACTTACGATGAATAATATGCCGGAAAGCTGTTTTTATAAGGTACTTTATCATTGTGTCTTAATTTAAAACCACCACTTCGTTATCTCCAAAAATTTCATAGCCCGAGGTAATCACTTCCTCCCCAGCCTCCAGGCCCTCCAGCACTTCAAAATAGCGCGGGTTTTGGCGACCAATGCTTACCTGCCGTTTATAGGCGGCCGAGCGATCCTTATTCAGCACAAACACCCATTGTCCGCCTGTGCTTTGAAAGAAACTGCCACGCGGTAATAAGAGCGCTTTAGAAGAGTTGCCCAACTCCAGTTTCACATGGCTGGTTTGTCCAATACGCAGATTCTGACGGTTGCTGTTATCAAACTCCAGGTCCACCGTAAATTTTCCATCTTTAACTTCCGCATAGATCTTACTCACCTCCGCATCAATCGTTCTGTTGGGGAACTGGCACCTTGCCTTCAAACCTTTCCGGGTGCGCGAAATATAATGTTCATCCACCTCTGCTTTGAGCTTAAACTCATCGAGTATATTCACTTTTCCAATGCGTGTCCCATATGAAATGACCTGTCCTTCTTCCAAATTCAGGGCAGCCAGCTGTCCGGTTACCGGCGCTTTGATCGTGAGGTTATCCAGACGCTGGCGAATGATGCCTTGGTTCTGTTCCATGCGCTGTGCCGAATTCTCCAGCGTCTGAATCTGGATGCCACGATAAACGGAGTCACGCTTAAAACTCTCCCTCAACAGATTCATTTGTCGTTGCGATGCTTCGTAGCTGGTTTTATCACGCAAATACTCTTCTTCGGCTATTAAACCTTCCTTAAAAAAAGTGGTTGAATTATCGTATTTCCGCTTCTGGATAAACAAATCGCCCTCCAGTTGAACAATCTGATTCTGTATAGACATGGCATTCATTTCCATTTGCAAACGAGCCGTGCGCAGTTCATTAATGGCGCGGGCCACATTGGCCTCGTTATTCGAAATCTCTAAAATCAGGTTGGTGTTGCTTAGCTGGGCAATGGCATCGCCCTCGTTCACCAGGCTACCTTCCTCCAGCAAGATGCCTTCCACCCGTCCACCTTCAATGGCATCGAGGAAAATGGTTTTGATGGGCTCAACCGTAGCTGTTACACTAATGTAATCCTGAAAATTATCGAGTTCAACCTTTGAGATAGTCACCCGGCTTGCATCTATCCTGACCTGGCTCCGGTGATCCGCAAAGGCTATAAAATAAATACTCCAGCAAAGGAACACGCCGCCTCCAATGAGCCATTTCAAATGCTTCTTCCACCAGGGTTTCTTTTGTAGTTGCTTATCCATAATGTATGCTTTGACTTCGGTTAGGGCTTATGCCAAAGTCGTGCCTCAGCTACTAAATATTGAATTACAGCGTTTTAATATTTTTACCCATTATAACAGTGTTGGATTTTCCAACACCTCTGTATGGATTTCCAACAATAAAGAAGTATTTTGTAGATGGAATTGGATGTTTTTTCAATCCCCAAAGTGTATAAAACTAACCAATCTGGTAACCCAGCCCCCTTTTTAAAGGGGGAAATATCTGAAGCAATACCAAACAGATTGTTAGTTACACAAAGTTTCCCCCTTGGAGAAGGGGGAGCAACATAAAGAAGATTAATAATACAAATTTATTAGGGGGATTGACCTGAAGCATAACATATTATTAAACCATAAAATGTCGGAAGCACATTACAATAAGAAGTTTAAACATTTTGCCAGAAAGCTAAGAAATAACTCTACTGATGGTGAAATCATTCTTTGGAAAGAGGTGTTAAGGGCACGGCAGATATATGGTTATCAATTCAACAGACAATTTGCTATTGATAATTACATTGTTGACTTTATTTGTCGTAAACTAAGACTTATTATTGAAGTAGATGGCTATTCGCATCAATTCAAAACTGAAAAAGATAAGTTAAGAGATAGAACATTAAATACACTGGGGTATCATGTTTTAAGAATTGATGAGTATGAAGTTAAAAAGAACCTCAACAATGTTATTCGTGTGATTGCCACAACAATCGAAGAACTAGAAGAAAAAAATAAGGAACAATAAATTAAGACTTCCCCTCTTGCAGAAGGAGTGATGTACTGGACATTATAAACAGAAAAGAATTGATTATACGCCAATCCCCCGGAACTAACAAAACGGATAAAACATAGAAATACCGCCCCCTTCGCCAAGGGGGAAAAACTAACAGAATAAACACCAAAACCGACTAATCTACAATCGAAGAAAAACAATAACAATAGAAATCTCCCCTTGAAAAAAGCGGAAAACATAGCAAATAATAAACAAAACAATTTCCCCCTTGGAGAAGGGGGAGCAATATGAAAGGAGATTTTAAATGTAAACATATCAGGGGGATTGAATATCTGACAATCCACCAACCTAAACCTCAATAAACCATAACAACAATGCCCAAAGAAGGACAAATACTTATAGTTGATGACAATAAAGAGCTGCTGGTCGCACTCAAGCTCTACCTCAACCCACATTTTAAAACGGTAGTTACGGAGCATAACCCAAACCGAATTATTGAGCACCTTAACAAAAACGCTTTTGATATTGTGATGCTCGATATGAATTTCAAAGCAGGCATCAACACGGGCAACGAGGGGCTGTTTTGGATGCAGGAGGTTCACAAGTACGACCCTGAACTGGCCGTGGTACTCATTACCGCCTACAGCGATGTGGCCCTGGCTGTTAAGGCCATTAAAAATGGGGCCGCCGATTTTATTGAGAAATCGTGGGACGAACAGAAAATCCTTTCAACCCTTAGGGCTGTGTATAAACTCCAGAAATCGAAGCGAGACATCAACCGCTTGAAGAAAAAACATAAGCACCTCAAAGAAGCCATTGCCAATCAAACGGACTTGTTTATTGGCCGCTCCGAAGCCATGCAACAAATAATGAACATGGTGAATAAGGTGGCTCCAACCGATGTTAATGTGCTTATTCTAGGTGAGAACGGCACCGGCAAGGAAGTGATGGCCCGCACCATCCACCATCTTTCAGCCCGGAAAGAAGAGATGTTTGTAGCCGTTGATTTAGGCGCTATTCATGAAAACCTGTTTGAAAGCGAATTGTTTGGCCATAAGAAGGGAGCTTTTACCGATGCGAAAACAGACCGGACCGGCCGCTTTGAAGTGGCCTCAGGAGGCACCCTGTTTCTGGATGAGATAGGCAACCTGTCGTTGGCTGCTCAGGCAAAGCTTCTGGCAGCACTGCAAAACAGGGAAATCACACCTGTGGGGGGCACCCGCCCCATTAAGGTAGACATCCGGCTGATATGTGCCACCAACATGCCGCTGCAGCAAATGGTAGCTGAGGGAACGTTTCGCGAAGACCTGCTTTACCGTATCAACACCATCACCATGGAGCTGCCGGCGCTTCGCAATCGCAGGGAAGACATTGGCGGATTAGCCAGCTACTTCATCCAAAAACAAGCCGATAAATACAATAAAGGGTCCTTAAGTCTGACCCGGCAGGCCATCCAGACCTTACAGGAGCAATCGTGGCCGGGCAACATCCGTGAGCTACAGCACACCATTGAAAAGGCAGTTATTCTCTGCGATTCAACCACCATCTGCAGCGATAACCTGTTTCTGAAACCTCATCAAAAAAAGGTGTTAGACGAAGGGTGCTTTAACCTGATTGAGCATGAGCGCCTGCTGATTGAGAAAGCCATTGCCAACTGTAAAGGAAATATGAGCAAGGCCGCAGTTAAACTCGGTATTAACCGCTCTACTTTATACGACAAAATAAAAAAGTATGACCTTTAAGCACCATACCCTCAGCCTTGTTGTTCAGGCAGTATTACTGGCTACTACCCCGCTCATCGCCTGTTTGCTTTGGGTAACCGAGCAGCCCCATATGCTTCTATACCTCCTGGTCTGCGTTTACCTGGTGCAGGTGGTTCACTTAATTTTTTCCGTACGAAAAACCAATCGTGAGCTGGCTAAATTTATTGAGTCCTTTGGTTTTGGCGATACCACCATTCACTTTAGCACACGCGACAGAGATGCCTCATTCCAGGATCTGTTTAAGGCTTTTAACAAGGTCGTTAAAGCTTTCAGACAACTCAAGATCGATAAAGAAAAAGAATACCTGTTTTTTGAAAATGCCCTGAAGAAGCTGGGGGTGGCCATTATTGTTGTGAATGAACATGGAAACGTGGTAATGACCAACGATGCGCTGCTGCAATTACTCGATTATAAATACCTCCACCGCATTGATAAGCTCAACACCTTAAAGCCGGGCCTGGCACATGAACTGATGCAGCTACAACCTCACCAGCAACATTTGGTGGAGCTGATGGTGAATAACCGCCTGCTGCAGGTGGCGCTAACATCGGTATTGATGAAACAGGAAAAGAAGGTATTGCGCCTCATTGCATTCCAGGACATCCGCAGCGAGATAGAACAAAAAGAACTGGAGTCGTGGCAAAAGCTGATACGCGTTCTAACCCATGAAGTTATCAACTCTCTCAGCCCGGTGAACCTCATCTCGGCCGGCCTGAAGCAGCGATTTCAAACCGATGAGCAGCCGCTGATTGTAGCCGCCGATGAGCAGCAGGAAATCATTGAAGCCCTGGACGCTATGCACAACCGCAGTAAGGGACTGACCCAATTTGTGGAAAGCTACCGGAGCATGACCGGCCTGAAAAGTGCCCAGACGAACCATTGCAATATCCACCAGCTACTAACACGTATCCAAACACTGTTTGCAACACCTGCCAGTAAAGCCAACTGCCAGGTCAACATCAATTGCTCGCCGGCCATAGCCCACAATATTGATGAAAAGCTGATTGAACAGGTGCTTATTAACCTGGTAAAGAACAGCATGGAAGCACTTGATAAAGCAGAATCAGCCATCACCATTGAAGCGGGCAAAAAGGAGCAACACCTTCACCTCAGCATTGCCGACAATGGCAAAGGTATTCCGGCCGATGAGCTAAATAAAGTCTGCGTCCCATTTTACACCACCCGCCAGGGAGGAAATGGTATTGGGCTGGCCCTATCACGCCAGGTGATGCGACTGCATGGCGGACAGTTAAAACTGAATTCTGTTGAAGGCGAAGGCACAAGGGTTGAACTAATATTTTAGAACATTCCCACTTTTGCCCAGGTCCCTTCCACAACGGGGCCGATGCCGGATAATTGAAAGAGCGGGGCACTTACTGGAAATGCAATTAATTATATCACATTTTTTTTAGAAACTGAACACCCTATAAGCCAGACACAACAGGCATAGGCAAATATTTTTCTTTGAATTTACATTTGATTTAATGATTATTCTTCTATTTTTGCATCCGCATTAGCAAAGGCAATGCTACTTAAAAATACGGGTGTAGCTCAGTTGGTAGAGCACTGGTCTCCAAAACCAGGTGTCGGGCGTTCGAGTCGCTCCTCCCGTGCATAATCCTGACCTCGGTCGGGATTTTTTATATCACCAAGTGAACTTTGAGAATAAAAATAAGTTCCTATATTTGGTGCACAATTTGGAGAGGTGACAGAGTGGCCGATTGTGCATGCCTGGAAAGCATGTGTACCCGCAAGGGTACCGGGGGTTCGAATCCCCCTCTCTCCGCATAAATGATGCTTTACTACTGGTAAAGCATTTTTTCGTTACAGCAGGCTCGTATCAAGTCCTTTTACCGATTCACTCATCCCCAGCACCTGCTTGCAACAGACAAAAGCATCTTGGACAATTCCAAAATCATCAACATCCGTTTAGTCTCAACCTTCAGTGGGAAATGATTAATAATGTAATGTAAAGACCCATCCTTTGGTGGAAAATGGTTAATAATGCGCTGGAAATGGTTATCCTTTAATGGGAAATCGTCAATAATGTAGTGGAAACCCTCATCCATTGATGGGAAATTGTCAATAATGCCTTGGAAAGACACATCCTTTGGTGGGAAATAGTTAATAATGAGCTGGAAATCGTCATCCTTTAATGGGAAATCGTTAATAATGTAATGGAAACCCTCATCCATTGATGGGAAATCGTCAATAATGCCTTGGAAAGACCCATCCTTTGGTGAGAAATGGTTAATAATGCGCTGGAAATCGTCATTTTTTAACGGGAAATCATTAATAATGCAGTGGAAACCCTCATCCATTGGTGGATTGTGTTTAATAATGTGTTTTGACTCACAATACGCAAAAAACCTTCTCCCTCCCCATTTCAGGTTTTAGACATGTTTATTACTTTTACACTTTACCCCAAAACCCATTGGTATGAACTGCCCACGCTGCCAGCAAACACTTACGGCTAAAACAATTAATGAAGTTAAAACTGCCATCAAGGTTGATAGCTGCCTCAATTGTGGTGGCCTATGGATGGGGAAAGATGAACTGACCCAGGTGGATTCCGTTATTGCACCCAAACTGATTGAAATCAGACACCTGCCCAGTGAAGCGGAGCAACACAAGCGCCTGCATTGCCCCTGCTGCAATAATTCACCCCGTCTGGAAAAACGTGTGCATCCCCGAGATAGCAAAGTCATTTTCGATTACTGCCCCTATTGCAAAGGCATCTGGTTGGATAAGGGAGAGCTCGAAGCTATTCAGCAGGAAAACTGGTTAATTACCGCCTATCAATACATCAGGCAATTAACTTAAGTAAATCCTCAGGTAGAAAAACATCATTGGTTCCCTCTTTGAACACACAGCTGTAACGTATAAATTCTAACAAACCATCTACCATGAAAGTGAGTAAACAACAAATTGAAAATTTCTTCAACTCACAAAGCATTGCCATTGCAGGAGTGAGCAGACAAAAGGATAAATTTAGCCGCCAGGTTTTCGATGAACTTCGCAAGAAGAACTTCAATGTTCTTCCCATCAATCCCAACACTGCAACCATCAATGACTGTGAGTGCTATCCCACGGTCAGCGATTTACCGGATGGGGTTGACAGCCTGCTTATCATTACTCCTAAACACCAAACCGATCAGGTTCTGGAAGAAGCGCTTAAAAGAGGCATTAAAAATATTTGGGTGCAGCAGTTCTCCAACACGGAACATACGCTTGCCATTGCACAGCAATATGAGCAAGCAATCATTCATTCGAAATGTATATTTATGTTTGCCGAACCGGTAAAAGGTCTTCATAAGTTTCATCATTCGATTCTAAAGGTGTTTGGACGCCTCCCCAATTAGGAGCGGCATTTTTTGAGTAATGTCCAACTACCTCTGACAAAGTTATCTAATCGCCTGATAATTTCATGCTTTTCAGTGACTAAGGTGCACGTTTGCATTTGATTTGATTGAGGGTTTTATCTATTTTCGGTCACATTCAAACCTTACACACTATGTTTCGAGTACTTTCAATTGTTGTTCTGCTGCTAACCATAACAGCCGGAATAAAAGGTCAGGAGCTCCCCTACCACATCAGCAACAAGGCGGTTTACGACTTTATTGATGAGCTGGCCAATAAAGGCATTATAGAGCTAAACACAACTATTAAACCATATTCGCGCCTAACCATTGCCCAGGCGCTGGAGCAAGCCAGCGGCCATCCTTCACTCAGCAACAGGCAACGAGAGGAACTAGCCTTCTACCTCAAAGATTTTAATAAGGAATTAAAGATTGGTAAGGACTTCGACAAACGGTTCGACGTGTTTTACCACAGCGATTCCCTGCTTAAAGTGACGGTTAACCCTATACTTGGCGGACAATTTTTTAACAACGGAGACAAAACTGTTTATCACCGATGGGGAGGCGCTGAATTTTATGGCACCATTGGGAAGAACCTGGCCATTTACGGCAGTTTGCGCGATAATCACGAGTCGCGCTTCCTGGGAGGTCCTGAATACATATCCCAGCGCGACGGAGCTGTTTACAAAGGTGATAATCTGGATAAAGACTATTCTGAAACACGAGGCGGCATTGTGTATAGCTGGAAATGGGGAAGCGTCGGTCTGCATAAGGATCACCTCCAATGGGGAAGCGGTTATAACGCACATTCGCAACTCATTAATTCGGCCCAAGCACCCTCCTTTGGCTTCATCTCGTTCAGCCTTAAGCCGGTTAAATGGTTGGATTTCCATTACTACCACGGGTGGCTGGTGAGCGAAGTGGTGGACTCGTCGCGCACTTACCAGGTATACAATGGCGATCGCGAGGTGTATGCCAACAAATTCATTGCCTCCAATATGTTTACACTACGCCCATGGTCGAAGCTGAACATCTCGTTTGGTAACTCCATTATTTATGGCGATACCGACTTTAACCCAACCTTTCTGGTGCCCTTCCTGTTCTTCAAATCGGCCGATCATACCTATAACTCCTGGGACAATTGGGTGGGTCACAATGCGCAGATGTTTATCGACATCAGCAGCCGGCAAATTAAAAACCTGCACCTGTACACGTCCCTGTTTATTGATGAAATTGCATTGACAAAAATGTTTGATGAGGAGCAGAAATCCAATGACGTTGCCATTAAGGTAGGCTTCAGAGCCACCGATTTACTGCCCAATACGAGCCTGACAGCCGAATACACCAGGATACGACCGTTGGTGTATGAGCACTTTATCCCCACCATTACCTACAAAAGCAACCAATATGTAATGGGCCATTACCTGCGCGACAATGCTGAGGAGCTCTACCTGTCATTGGGCTTCAAGCCCCTAAGAGGTCTTGACCTTAAAGCCAGCTACACCTGGTTCAGAAAAGGTAAAGATTACCAGAAGATATTTGATAGCGGCACAGCTGAAAACCATCCCGAAATTAACCTGGATAGCGAAGAGATACGACTGGGCTTACCTTTCTTAAATGAGGAGAGGTACAAAAACCAAAGCATTTCATTTAAAGCCTCCTACCAAATTGTGAACGATGGGTATATTTTTGTTGAAGCCACCAAAAATAGCTTTGCAGGGCCGGATAAGGAACTCTACACAAATCCCTATTATTTAGACGGCGATCAAATCTTATCCTTCGGTATGAACTTCGGATTCTGATATTTTTCCTAATTTTCGGACTTGAAAGTGGCAATATGGAACAAATAAAAATGGTAGATCTTCAGACGCAATACCAGCGTCTGCGACCCGAAATTGATGAGGCGATGAGTGAGGTGGTTGCCCAAACAGCATTTATTAATGGCCCCGCTGTCAAAACCTTTCAGGCCCACCTGGAAACATACCTCAATGTAAAACACGTTATCCCTTGTGCCAATGGCACTGATGCCCTGCAAGTAGCGCTAATGGCACTGGGATTGAAGGAAGGTGATGAGGTGATTACATCCACCTTTACATTTATTGCCACAGTAGAGGTCATTGCCTTGCTTGGGCTCAAACCCGTATTGGTAGATGTGGACCCGGATACCTTTACATTGATTCCGGAAGCAGTTGAGCAAGCCATTACAAGCCAAACAAAGGCCATCATACCGGTGCACCTGTTTGGGCAGGGAGCCAACATGAACCAACTGATGGCGATTGCCCAAAAGTACGAGCTTAAAGTGGTGGAAGATACAGCACAGGCCATTGGCAGTAACTATCACTATAACAACACGACTCAAAAACTCGGAACCATCGGTGACATTGGCAGCACTTCCTTCTTCCCCTCAAAAAACCTGGGGTGCTTTGGCGATGGTGGTGCCTGCTTTACCAACAACGATGAACTGGCCGCCCAGATGCGCATGATTGTGAACCATGGCTCCCGTAAAAAATATTTCCACAAAATAATTGGAGTCAACTCCCGTCTTGACACACTGCAGGCTGCCATACTGAACGTTAAACTTCAACACCTCGATGACTTCAACAGTCGCCGCCAAAAAGCAGCCGATTATTACGATGGCGCCTTTAGAGGACATCGCAGCATACAGATACCTGTGCGTATGCCCGACAGCGACCACACCTTTCATCAATACACATTAAGGGTAAAAGATGGTAAACGCGATGACTTACAAAACTATTTAAAAGAAAAAGGCATCCCCTCAATGGTCTACTATCCGGTGCCTCTGCATCAGCAGGAAGCTTTTGAGCCCTTTATGGAGGAAGCTCCTATTTTGCCCAATGCTGAATTATTAAGCAAAGAGGTGTTATCTTTGCCCATGCATACCGAACTGAGCAATACCCAGCTAACATGCATTACCGATGCCATTCTGGCCTTTTTTGAATAAAACTATGACAAAGCAGGAGTACTTTGCACACGAAACAGCTGTTATTGACGAGGGCTGTATCATCCATAAAGGTGTTAAAATATGGCACTTTTCGCACCTGATGACGGGATGCGAAATAGGAGAAAATTGTAACCTGGGGCAAAATGTTGTCGTATCGCCAGATGTCAGACTTGGGAAGAACGTAAAAGTACAGAATAACGTTTCCATCTATACAGGTGTCACCTGTGAAGACGATGTGTTTTTAGGTCCTTCGATGGTCTTTACCAATGTGGTCAATCCGCGCAGTGCTGTTAACCGGCGTGGTCAATACCTGAAAACCGTGGTAAAAAAAGGAGCAACGATAGGCGCCAACGCCACCATTGTATGCGGACACGACATTGGTGAGTACGCCTTTATTGGGGCCGGCACTGTGGTAACCAAACACATTCCTGCCTATGCACTGGTTGTTGGGAATCCCTCCAGACAAATTGGGTGGATGAGCGAGTATGGCCATCAGCTGGAGTTTAATAGCGACGGCATAGCTACCTGCCCCGAAAGTAACGAAACATACAGATTAGATAATAACCGAGTTGAGAAGATAAATAAGTAAATGGTATCGAAATCTAAAATACAATTTGCCATTATTGGACTGGGACACATTGGCAAGCGCCATGCTGAAATGATTCGGCAAAATGCCGATGCAGAGCTCGTGGCTGTTTGTGACATCAAACCGGCGCAGGAGCTGGGTTGGGACAGTGAACTGCCTTTTTACAGCAACTTTGAAGAGATGCTGGACAAGCACCCGGAAGTGGATGTGGTGAATATTTGTACGCCCAACGGGCTGCATGCCAACCAGGCCATTAAAGCCTTAGAAGCGCGCAAACACGTGGTGGTTGAAAAACCCATTGCACTCAATAAATCGGATGCAGAGAAAATCATTTTCAAAGCATTACAAATGTCGCGTCAGGTTTTCGCGGTTATGCAAAACCGCTACTCCCCGCCTAGCGTATGGCTGAAGGAAGTCATCGAACAGAAGCATTTGGGCGACGTGTTTATGGTGCAGCTTAATTGCTATTGGAACAGAGATGACCGCTACTACAAAAAAGGTGGCTGGCATGGCAATAAAGAGTTAGATGGAGGAACACTGTTCACACAGTTTTCGCATTTTATCGATATCATGTACTGGTTGTTTGGCGATATCACCAACATTAAAGGCAATTTTAAGGATTTCAGTCACCAGCATTCAACCGACTTTGAAGATAGTGGCTTTGTGTCATTCGACTTTGTCAATGGAGGTATGGGCAGCCTCAACTACAGCACTTCTGTTTGGAACAAAAACCTGGAAAGCAGCATCACAATTATTGGCAGTAAAGGAACTGTTAAGGTTTCAGGACAATACATGAATGAAGTGGTGGAATGCCATATCGACAATTACGAAATGCCACAACTGGCAGCGTCCAATCCTCCCAATGATTATGGCCCCTATAAAGGTTCGGCCGCTAACCACCACTATGTAATCGATAATGTGGTGAAGGTGCTAAAAGGCGATGGCAGTATTACCACCAACGCCCTCGAAGGCCTTAAGGTTGTAGAAATGATTGAACGCATTTACAAACAAAAACCCTCCGGATTATAAACACTCGAACTATGTTAAAAGAATTAATAGCTAAAGAAAAGAAGCTTTCTGTTATCGGACTGGGCTATGTGGGCCTTCCCATTGCCTTGGAATTTGCACGTAAAATGTCGGTCATTGGCTTCGACATTAAAGAAGACCGCGTTGAGCTGATGCGTAAAAACATTGACCCAAGCAAGGAACTGGAAGCCGATGCTTTTGAGGGCTGCGATATTACATTCACCAGCAATGCGGCCGACCTGAAAGAGGCCAACTTCCATGTGGTAGCGGTGCCAACACCTATCAATAGCCACAACCTGCCCGACTTAAAGCCGCTATTAAGCGCTACACGCACGGTGGGCAAAGCCCTAAAAAAAGGGGATTATGTGGTATTCGAATCAACGGTGTATCCAGGATGTACGGAGGATGACTGCGTGCCTATACTTGAGGAAGAATCAGGCTTGAAACTGAATACAGATTTCAAAGTGGGCTTTAGTCCGGAACGCATCAACCCGGGCGACAAAGAGCATACCTTAACAAAAATATTAAAGATTGTTTCGGGCAGCGATGAAGAGTCGGGCCAGGTCATCGAAGATGTTTATGCATCAATTATCAAAGCAGGAATCTTCAAAGCCAGCTCCATTAAGGTGGCCGAAGCCGCTAAAATAATTGAGAATACCCAACGGGATGTCAACATCGCCTTGATGAATGAGCTCTCTATCATCTTCAACCGAATGAACATCAATACTTTTGAAGTATTGGAGGCAGCAGGAACGAAGTGGAACTTTTTACGCTTTTTCCCGGGCTTGGTTGGTGGCCACTGCATTGGCGTTGATCCTTATTACCTCACCTACAAGGCCAGTGAGCTAGGCTACCATTCCAAAATTATTACTGGCGGACGCTTTATTAACGATTCGATGGGTGGTTACGTGGCCAAAACGGTTGTTAAGAAACTCATCTCCAACGGCAACAAAATTAATGGTGCCAAAGTTTTGATAATGGGTGCTACTTTCAAGGAAAATGTTAGTGATATCCGTAATTCGAAGGTAGCCGATGTGGTAAACGAATTAAAGTCCTTTAGCATTGATGTGGATGTAATTGACCCACATGCATCTTCTGAAGAGTTACTTCACGAGTATGGCTATGGCCTGATTGATGTAGTAAGCGATAAATACAATGCCGTTATTGTGGCCGTTAACCATCAGGAATATGTGTCACTGAATGAGGACTACTTTAAGTCTATCATGACTAAAGAAGGTGTATTTGTAGACGTGAAAGGTATTTACAGAGGTAAAATTAAAGACCTTACATACTGGAGTTTATAACACTCAAAATACTTATAGCATAAAAAAACGGTGTATCAACAATTTGTAGATACACCGCTTTTTCGTTTTATCAACCAGCTCCAGCCCAAGGGGCTCTCCCCATAATTACCTATTAAACACATAGCTATATTCTTTACCCCCTGAAGTTAATAACACCTGATATTCTCCCGATGGCAAATTTTTTAAATCAAACATGCCCGAGTATGTACTTTCTGATGGCAGACTGGAATTGTAAATTTCCGTTCCGAACTTATCATCAATACTAATGTGCAAGGCCGCCTGCTCAAAATTCATATGGCTAACGTACAAGCGATCGTTTGCTACCCTGAAAAACGCATTCAGACCTTCAACATCGTCATTCACACCATTTACTTTTACCAACGCATTGTTTTCCACAGTAAACGTTTCCACAGCCCTGTTATCCTTGCTAATTAGCTCAATCGTGTACTCGCCATCTTCCAACGATGTCAGATCAAAAAGTTTTTGGAACGATTCTGCTCCTTTGATTCTTGAGCTTGCATATAGCTCATCCCCTTGAGCATTGAAGAGTTTCACCCTGTAGTTATCTTCCGCATCAATACGCGCTGTGATAACCGCAAAATCAGTTTTTAAGTAAGAGCTCACAAAAATTTTTCCTTTTGCGAAAGCTCCGGTTGACATTAACACCAATACAGCAATTGGCAAAATTTGTTTAATTACATTTACTTTTTTCATAGTAAAACCATTTATTTAATTACTATTTTAACTCCACCCCATCTCTTATTGGGGTACGATGCAAAATTAATTCATTTTTTTAAGTTTATATGTAAAAACTAAAGGGTGTTTGTGTTAAAAAACAATAAAGCGCAAATAAGACCCCCTCAAAAAGAGGTCATCAGTAATATTTTATGGAAAAACACAACTCAACCCCTATTTAAATAGGGTACGCACCAAAAAAAACCAATTATACACGGCACTCTACCGTACCAATAAAGACAAAAGACAACGGAAAAATAGATTCTCAGTCACAATTTATTTCAAAAAAGAACCCAAAAACCATCAAAAAGCCTTTTGTTCATTAACAAAATGTTAAAAACACATAATTTTAACCCTAACAATATTACAATCTGTGATTTTTTAGAGACCTCACAATTACATTTATTAGCTCAAACAGGTCCTTGTGTAACATTTTCATTTGCAATTCGACAATATTTCTATAATCATCACAAAAAGCAGTTGTCCGAGTTAATAAAACACTAAAAGACACGGCTAATGATTTGTGCAGACGTATTGGGGATAGAAATTACTGCTATTGATTCTCCCTGACCACTCCCCCAAGGTATAATGGTCAACATTTTTATTCAACCTCTTCAATACACTCTCCACAACACAATAATATTCAGTCCTGTTATTCTGCTGAATCTGGAATATAGGATGATTATATGCTCCTTTTTTTTTATTTTTGATAGTAAATCAACCAAAAGCCGATGCTAAAAAACAAACAAATAGCCGAGATTGAAGAATGGACCCAGCACCAATTAAATGAATGCGATGCAGGACACGACTGGTGGCATATAAAGCGAGTTCTCAACAACGCACGCAATATCCATGCAGAGGAAGGTGGTGACTGGACGGTTATTCTACTGGCCGTATTATTGCACGATTTGGCGGATGGTAAGTTTTTTGATGAAGTTGAAGCATTAATGCTAATAGAGAAAAAACTGCTTGAGCAGCATATTGAGCAGGAAATAATAGATCATGTACTTTACATTATCCAAAACATGTCCTTTTCAAACCAATGGGATGCCTGCCAGAAGCGTTCAGTGGAGTTTAAGGTGGTTCAGGATGCCGATCAGCTGGATGCCCTGGGTGCCATAGGAATTGCTCGTGCATTTAGCTATGGCGGCTTTAAGGGACGTGATTTTTACGACCCCTCCATCTCCCCGGTAAAACATACAAACAAAACATCATACCGCAGTAGCAGCAGTCCAACCATCAACCATTTTTATGAAAAACTGCTCCTACTAAAAGATAAAATGAACACAGAAACGGGCAAAACAATGGCCAGTGAAAGGCATCAGTTTATGGAGACCTATCTGCAACAGTTTTTTAAAGAATGGGGCAACGAACTCTAAATGCAGGACAGTTCACTATTTCTTGATATTTTAAAATCACTCATCAATAATAACTAATTTTGCCTTCTCTGTGATAAACCTGATTAATACATGGTAGCTAAAAAAAAATATCCGACAAAAAAGCAGACGTCCAAAAGGCAAGCAACAAGAAATGGCAAAAACGCCCCAAAGAAGAAGAGCTTTAAAAAACGCCTGTTCATCCTTGGACTTAAGGCTGCCTCGCTAGGCCTAACAGCTTTGGCTATTTTTTGTTTGTTTGTGTATTTAGGCTTATTCGGAAGTCTGCCTTCAGAAAATGAACTGTTAAAAATTCAGAACCATTCGGCCTCTGAAGTGTACTCAATTGACGAACAACTGATGGGGCGCTTCTTTGTTGAACAGCGCTTAACCATTGATAACGAAGACATATCTCCGTATGTACAAGAAGCCTTGGTCGCAACCGAAGACAGCCGATTCTTTGAACACAATGGCCTGGATCTAATCAGCTTAGGACGAGTTATTGTGCGCACCATCATTTTTGGTGATCGTGCACAAGGGGGAGGCAGTACCATCAGCCAGCAATTGGCAAAAAACCTGTACCCGAGAATCAATTTGGGCTTCTTAACACTTCCCGTGGGGAAAACCAAAGAGATTTATACGGCAGCACGCTTGGAGCAGGTCTACACCAAGGAAGAAATTCTAACACTTTACCTCAATACCGTTCCTTTTGGTGAGGATATCTATGGAATTGAAATGGCATCTCAGCGCTTTTTCGGGAAAAAATCGCGCGAGCTCAACCCTGCCGAAGCTGCCACTTTAGTAGGTATGCTGGCAGCCAACACCGCCTATAATCCTCGCTTAAATCCCGAACGCAGCCTTCAACGACGCAATGTTGTACTGAAACGCATGCAAGAGCACGGCTCGATCTCGGGCAACGAATACCTGAAATGGAGCCAGAGTAAGATTGAACTCAACTACCGGCGGATAGATCACAATACTGGTATTGCCCCTTATTTTAGGGAGAAAATAAGGATTCAAGCGCAGGAAATACTTGAAAAGAAATATGGTGTTGAGTACGACATTTACTCTGATGGGCTTAAGATATTCACCACTATTGATGCTCAACTTCAGGAATATGCAGAGTTGGCCGTAGCCCAGCAAATGAAAAGACTGCAGGAAGAGTTTGACCGCCATTGGAAGGGACAATCTCCGTGGTCGAGACACCCGCAAGTGTACACCAATGCCCTGCGCCAATCGCGTCGCTATCAAAAAATGAAGGAAGCCGGCCACAGCGATGAAGAGATTTTCAAGGCCATGGAACAAAAAATTCCAATGACCATCTTTACTCATGCGGGCGAAAAAAAGGTGCAAATGAGCCCGGTTGACTCGGTGAAACACTACCTGATGCTTTTAAACACTGGTTTTGTAGCCTTAAATCCACGTAACGGACATGTTCTGGCTTGGGTCGGAGGCATCGACCACAAAACTTTTCAGTTTGACCATGTTACATCCAGACGGCCTGTAGGTTCAACCTTCAAGCCCTTTGTGTATGCAGCGGCTCTTCAGGATGGCGTTAAACCTTGCGAGTTTATCTCTAACGAACAGGTCGTTTATGAGGATTATGACGACTGGTCGCCTGCCAACAGCAACGGTCAGCATGAGGGCTACTATTCGGTTAAAGGAGGACTGGTTAAATCAGTGAACACCATCAGTGCCAAACTAATTACTCAAATAGGCGTGGGTAACGTCATTGATCTGGCAGAGGCAATGGGCATTGATGAGGACATTCCCAACTACCCGTCAATCGCTTTAGGAACGGCAGAACTGTCATTACTCGACATGGTAGCAGCCTACTCTACTTTTCCTAACTACGGCCGCCCCGTGGTACCGCTTACACTCTTACGAATAGAAGATAAAGACGGACAAGTTCTCTATGAGGCAGACGGAAATGTTCCAAAAGACGAAGTCTATGATGATGATGTAGCCTACTACATGGTTGAAATGATGCGAGGCGTGGTTGAAAGAGGAACCGGGGCCTCATTACGGAACGTTTTCAACTTAAAAAGTGAATTGGCTGGTAAAACAGGAACGACCCAGGACAACGCTGACGGTTGGTTCATTGGCTATACACCAAATATTGTAGCCGGTGCCTGGGTTGGTAACGACCAACCTGCTATCCGTTTCCGTTCTACAGCTTTAGGAAGTGGATCCCACATGGCTTTACCCATTTTTGCACGCTTCATGCAACGATTGGAAAAGGACAGAAGTCGCTACCAGTATCATAAAGGTTCATTTTATGTGGTCCCTCCCCGCCTACAAAAACAACTGATGTGCGACGACTATTCAGAAGATGATCCGGATAAGAATTTCTTCGACAATCTTTTCGACAGTTTTAGCCGCCCCGACTCTGTAAAACTTAAACGTCAGGAAGAACGAAAAGCCCAACGTGAAGACAAAAAGAAAAGCGACCATAAGAATCTACTACAACGCATGAAAGACCTGTTTAAGAAAAAATAAAAAAAACTCCGGGTCAGTAACTGGCCCGGAGCTATATCCTTTCGTCAATAATACACTTAATCATCCACGCCAATCTCCGTTCTAAGATCGGTGGTAAATTGCCTAATTTGCTTCTCATTTTCTTTTGGACAGATTAATAGTGCATTCTTCGATTGCACCACAATGTACCCATGAAGCCCCTGTACTACCGCCACCTTATCTTTAGGCAGGTGCACAATGCTGTCTTTGGTATCATAAAGCAACACCTTGCCGCTTAATACGGCATTGTTATCTTCTCCTTCAGCCGAGTTATCGTGCAACGACGTCCAGGTACCCAAATCGGACCATCCAAAATCAACAATCTGAACATACACATTTTTTGCTTTCTCCATTACACCATAGTCAATGGATATATTCCTGCAGTCGACGTAGGCATCGAACAAGCTATTCCCTTCCTTTTCCGTACCTAAAGCCGGATAAAATGTATCAAACAGTACCGACACTTCGCGCAAATGCTTTTTAAACGCCCGCTCTATGCTCGAAAGCGACCAGATGAAAATACCCGAATTCCAAAAGAATTCACCACTTTCAACCAAAATTTTAGCCATTTCCAGATTAGGCTTTTCCGTAAACGTTTTCACCCGGTTAAACCCTTCTGGTAAATTGTCCTCTTTTTCAACCTGCACATACCCATAGGCAGTTTCCGGGCGCGTTGGCTTTAAACCAAGCGTTAGCAGTACATCTTTCCCCTCCACAAACCTCAACCCGTTTACAATGTTGGTTCGAAACCGCTCTTCGTTAGTAATCAAGTGATCCGATGGTGTGACCACAATGTTCGCCTTGGGGTTTCGCTTTTTTATAACCGTATTGGCAAAGGCCACACAAGGCGCTGTATTCCGCTTCATGGGCTCTGCAAGAACCTGTTTTGCATTCAGTTCAGGAAGCTGATCCAGTACCAATTGTTTGTAATTCTGGCTGGTAACCACAAAAATATTTTCGATGGGACAGATAGGACTAAAGCGCTCAAAGGTTTGTCTGAGCATAGATTTGCCAGTGCCAAGAATATCCAGAAATTGTTTGGGTGTTTGTGTAGTACTTAATGGCCAGAATCGTCTGCCCACTCCACCTGCCATGATCACGCAGTATGTATTATTGTCCATGAATTCGTTAATTTACAAATACTATTATCGTATCTTTCTTGAGTTGATGGAATATTATTACTTTTATCTCTCTAAATTACGGACTATTTTCCACATCGCAATGAGAATATTTTATCACCTCGGACGTTACGCTATCTTTTTAAAAAAAGTATTTGGGAAACCGGAAAAGCACTCCATTTTCTTCAAACAAATTATTAAAGAGATTGATAAGCTTGGAATCGATTCACTGGGCATCGTGATAATCATCTCGGTATTTATGGGAGCCGTTATCACCTTGCAAACAGCTTATAATATTGATTTACCCATTATCCCTAAATACACTGTTGGCTTAGCGGCCCGCGACTCAATCCTGTTGGAGTTTTCTTCAACCATTGTGGGCTTGATTCTGGCAGGCAAAGTGGGGTCGAACATTGCTTCTGAAATTGGAACCATGCGGGTGACCGAACAAATTGATGCGCTGGAAATAATGGGCATCAACTCGGCCAGTTATCTTGTACTGCCTAAAGTAATTGCCTTTGTATTCATCATCCCTGCACTAACGATTATTAGTATGGGCGTTGGCATATTTGGCGGCTACCTGGCTGGCTCATTAACAGGCGAGGTACCAGGACCCGAATTTATTTACGGGATACAATTTGCATTTATTCCTTTTTATATTGCGTATGCACTTATTAAATCAGTTGTTTTTGCATTTATCATCGCCACAATATCAGCCTATTGGGGCTATCATGTAAATGGTGGTGCGCTGGAGGTAGGAAAAGCCAGTACAAAAGCAGTGGTGGCAAGTAGTGTTCAGATTCTGTTGTTTAACCTTATCCTAACACAACTTTTATTAGCATGATAGAAGCGATTGATATCCATAAATCTTTTGACGATAAAGAAATACTAAAAGGTATTTCTACTGTTTTTGAAAAAGGCAAAACCAACCTGATCATTGGACAAAGTGGCTCGGGGAAAACGGTTTTACTGAAATCACTAGTGGGGCTGCACGATATTTCATCGGGTGATATCCGCTACGATGGGAAGAGTTTTTTGAAGCTGGATGGACTGGACAAGAAGCATCTTCGGCAGGACATAGGCATGCTGTTTCAGGGGTCGGCCTTATTTGACTCGCTCACCGTAGAAGAAAATGTGCGCTTCCCGCTGGATATGTTTACCAACTGGAGCTTAGAAGAAAAGCGCGAAAGGGCTAACTTTTGTATCAACCGCGTTAAACTGGAAAACGCAAATAATAAATTTCCATCTGAAATAAGTGGGGGCATGCAAAAACGCGTAGCCATTGCCCGCGCCATCTCTCTGAATCCCAAGTACCTGTTTTGCGATGAGCCTAACTCGGGCCTCGATCCCAGAACCTCTATTGTGATTGACGAGCTGATACATGAAATTACCAAGGAGTATGACATGACTACCATTGTCAATACTCACGACATGAATTCGGTGATGGGCATTGGCGAGAATATCATCTTTATTTACCAAGGTAAAAAACTGTGGGAAGGCACCAAAGACGACATTTTTCATGTACAAAATAAAGAGCTGGAAGATTTTATTTTTGCTTCCAAGCTCTTTAAAAAAATTAGGGATAATAATATATAGCTACCGGTTGGTGCTATTTTTTACTAAAGTCGTACTGCATGTCATATTTTAGCGGACTCACAAAGTTCGCCTCTACATTAAGCGGCTTTCCATCGATCTCAACACCCGATTTTAAGGCAGCCTCCAGGGGCGACACGCCTGTTATCTGTGTCAAAGCTTCAGCGAGAAAATCCTCTCTCACATCACCAAAGGGGTATATTTCCTGCCCCTGAAATGCCACTACAAAATCCTTCTTAACAATATCGGGCAATAAGCCATCGGTGTAATCAATAGAGTTATTGGCATTTTCGGCACGCATCACAATGGGTTGCATCGCCCAATTATGATTATCTTGGTCATCAATTGTTATTGAACCATAGTACTTTCCATGCGTTTTTTCTCCGATTTGCACAACCTCCATATGCGGCTCTAAACCATAAATCACCATCTCACTGGCCGAAGCCGATTTGTAGGTGGTGAGCACATACACTTTGGACAAATCAAGGTTATTGTCATTAGATACTATCCGATCAATATTAAAGCCTTCGCCAAACTCGCCATTCAAATAGTTCGTCAATGCCGGATTATAAGCTGTTCTTAGCAGAATGTCTCCAACCGATGCAGCGGGAGCAATCATACTGCTCATTAAAATAGCAGACGACACAGCACCTCCACTGTTATACCTTAAGTCGATAACCAGGTTATCAATTCCCTGAGCTTTAAAATCAGCAAATACAGCCTCCAGTTGATCATTGTACTCATCAAGAAAAGATGTATAAACCAAGTAACCTATTTTATGTCCTTCATAAGCAATAACTTCAGCGTGAAGGATTGGATTACTCTGTAAGACGGCAGCTTGCATAGTCAGCGATGGGGTACGCTCGGTAACTGATCGGTCAGCATTTAAAGTCCCCAACGTCAGTTTTAAATTATCATTAAACACCAACTGCCCATAGTTTTGGTCAGTAATAATTACATCATCAACCTTATAAAACATATCACCTCTTGTCAACCCCGCAACATCGGCAGGGGAGTTTGGTTCCACGTACTCGATAAACCCAACCACTTCGTTAGATGTATTTTCATCTCTGTAATACAAACGAAATTCATAGCCGTTTGACAGGCTAACCCCTGACAACATATCCAATAGTCCTTGGTAATCATCGGTTATAAATGACCACCTGTCAACATCCTCATAAACACATTTATCAAACAAGGCCTTACTATCCTCTTCCTTCTTATAATCAAGTTCCGGTATTTTACTCTCCCAAAAGTAGTAGGCCTTCATGTTTTCATAAATAAAGCCATTAATCTCTTGCACCTCAAGTGGCACCGTATTAACCTTTGGGTCATCATCTCGACATGCAGGCAATATAATAATACAAGTTATAAATAATGCCGCAGTAATAAACTTTAGGTTCTTCATAGGTTTTAAATATTTGAATGACACAAGAAAAAGCTTATTTGTAAAAATACATGCAAATAATGGCTAATTTTACACTTCATTGATTCAAATAAGAATAGATTAATACTAAAAAATATAATTCAAAATCAGACTAATAATTGTCAATTCATTGGAACAAAATAACACATACCACCTTATATGGCCAGCTGAATACCAGACGCTACCGCCAACGGATATCGCTATAAAGCAAGTTCACATTGCCAATGTGCTGCTGAAAAAGGCGCCACACTTACTTACACCAGAAAAACACTCTAAACCCAATATAAGTTTGCCAATTAAAGCTAAACTTTTCAGCGGCAAACATTATCCATTCAAAAAAGGGCAACAAAAACCTACCAAAAACAGTGTGGTATGGACAGATTATGTAGTAAGCACATGGCCACTTCTCCTCTACCTATTAAGAAACAACCCAGATGAGACTTACGAAGATATCTTGCTAAAATATTTTGACATTAATCAGGGGTGCCACCCAAAATGGGAAAGCATTGCTCAACTCGCACAAACAAAAGGCACAGACACACTTGCTGTTGATTTAGATGAGTTAGACAGTTGGTACGATGAGATAAGTTTGACCCACATTGCACCTCAAAGCTATCATGAACTTTATAAATGGTTTGGTACAGAACTTAGAGAAATAGGTTACCTCTCATTCGACTTTTTCATGACACACAGAGAGGGCAGCAAGGCCTGGCACCAAGCAATTATGCAGCACCTGAATGAAATCGATAACCTCCCCGGCGTACAAGCACAAACGCTTTTCGAAAAGTACCTGAAACCTTTACTTTTGATCGTTTGACTATTCTTCTTGTATTTCGTTTGAACATTAACCATGGCAACTTTACCTTTGAACAAAAACACATCAAACATGGAAATAAGTTATCAACACATAGAGGAAACGGCCAACTTTATTAAAGCCAATGGCATCGATCAGGCAGAAGTAGGAATCATATTGGGCACCGGCCTGGGTGGATTAGTTAATGAGCTAAGTATTATTAAAGAAATGGACTATGCAGGCATCCCCAATTTCCCGGTTTCAACAGTAGAGTCGCACCAAGGCAAACTTATCTACGCCCAGCTGGAAGGGAAAAAAGTACTGGCCATGCAAGGACGCTTCCACTATTACGAAGGCTATAACATGCAGCAAATAACTCTGCCCGTTAGAGTAATGAAACTATTAGGCATTAAGTACCTGCTGATATCCAATGCCGCTGGGGCGGTTAACCTCAACTATAAAAAGGGCACATTAATGTTGTTAGATGACCACATTAACCTGCTACCAGAAAACCCATTGACCGGGAAAAACCTGACAGAATTCGGTCCCCGCTTTCCCGACATGAGCCAGCCTTATAGCAAACGGATGAATGACCTGATGCTGGCAGCGGCTAAAGAAGAAGGTGTGGTGCTTCACAAAGGAGTGTACACAGCTGTGCCGGGCCCCAACCTCGAAACCCGTGCCGAATATCGATTTATTAGTCATATTGGCGGCGATGCCGTGGGCATGTCAACCGTTCCAGAAGTGATTGTTGCTAACCACATGCAATTGCCTTGCGCAGCAGTTTCGGTACTAACCGATGAATGCAACCCTGATAACCTGCATCCGGTGAGCTTGCAGGAAATATTAGATGTGGCTGCCAAAGCCGAAAAAGGATTGATTAAGCTGTTCCGTTCGGTTATTAAACAGCTTTAGAGGAGTAGGTCTACCATGAATCAAACATCTTCTCTACCGTACAGCACATAAAACTAAAAGGTCGCATCCAGCTTACTGCTGATGATGCGACCTTTAAATTCGTTTGCCTACACTGACTATTTATTCTGAATAGCCATAATACGGCTAATGTATTTACCCAGGATATCAAATTCAATGTTAATGGTTGAGCCCACTTCAATCTGGTGAAAGTTAGTAAACTCATGGGTGTAAGGGATGATAGCTACCGAGAACTGATCGTCCTTGCTGTTGACTACGGTTAAGCTCACACCATTTACAGTTACCGAACCTTTCTCAACCGTCATATAGCCCTGTGCTGCTTTATCCTTATCGATAACATACTGAAATGTATAATACCAGCTTCCATCTGCCTCTTTCACATCAATACACTTAGCTGTTTGATCAACGTGCCCCTGCACAATATGCCCGTCTAAACGACCATTCATGATCATGCTGCGCTCCAGGTTTACCTTATCACCTATTTTTAGTAACCCAAGGTTCGACTTTTCCAATGTCTCCTTAATAGCCGTTACCGTGTATGTTTTACCTTCTTTTTTGACCACTGTTAGGCATACCCCATTGTGAGCAATGCTCTGATCAATTTTAAGCTCATCGGTAAATGAGCACTCCAACGTTAAATGAAGATTTCCTTTATCATGCTCTAAGCCCACTACTACTGCGGCTTCTTCAACAATACCTGAAAACATTTTAAAGCTCTTTATGTTAGAAACTATCTGATTATCTGAACTGCTAAAATACAGATATTATTCGTATTTTTCGGGACATGATAACTAAATCAGTAAAGACTATCGTTAACCAAAAAATACGCGTATCAGTATGACCACTATCAAAACAAAATACCTGGGCGGTTTACGTACCGAAAACATCCATCTACAGTCGGGAGCTAAAATTATTACCGATGCTCCCTGCGACAACCGCGGCAAAGGCCAATCTTTCTCGCCTACCGACCTGCTTTCAACAGCTCTGGGAAATTGTATTTTAACCATTATGGGCATTAAAGCTATGGATAACAATATTGACATTGAAGGGACCGAGTTAGATATCACAAAAATTATGGCTGAAAATCCGCGTCGTGTGGCAGAAGTGGTCATGGAATTCAAATTTCCTCAAAAAGGATACACTCAAGAACAAAAAACCATGATAGAAAGCGTGGCGGGAACCAGTCCTGTACCCCTGAGTGTGCATCCCGAACTCAAACAAACCATTAAATTTATTTGGTAAACAGACACTATGATACTTGTTACCGGAGGAACAGGCCTTGTTGGCGCCCATTTACTGCATGCTCTTACAAAGGAAGGAAAACAAATACGAGCCATCTACCGCTCCAAACAATCTCAAAACTATGTAAAAGGTTTATTTCACTTTTATAACAATACAAATTTTGACTCTATTCATTGGGTAAAAGCCGATCTGCTCGATTATTTCTCGTTAACAGATGCTTTGAGAGGGGTTACCACCGTTTATCACTGTGCCGCCATGGTGTCGTTTAAGCCCAGTGATCGAATGACCATGTTCACAGCTAATGTAGATGGTACGGCTAACCTGGTTAATGCAGCCATTGAATCGAAGGTTGACCGGTTTTGCCATGTAAGCTCAATTTCTACCCTTGGCAAAACACAAAATGGCCAAGCCATTGATGAAACTACCTACTGGCAGAACGATGATAACCATTCGGTGTACTCCCAAAGTAAGTTCAGGGCAGAAATGGAAGTATGGCGCGGCACCAAAGAAGGTTTGAAAGCAATTGTCGTCAACCCATCGATTATATTAGGCCCTTGTGCTAACGATAAAAGCTCAGGGCAACTGATACATGCCTTACGTAAAAACATGTTGTTTTATACGGGTGGCGGAAGTGGATTTGTGGATGTACGTGATGTGGTTAAAGCCATGATTGGGCTTTGTGAGTCCGAAGCAATTAACGAGCGCTTTATTATCAACAGCGAAAACCTGACTTATTTAGAACTGATGAATACCGCTGCGGGGGTGTTTAACGTGAAAGCTCCGCGCCTAAGAGCCAATCGCATATTAACCGGTCTGGCCTGGCGATGGGAACGCCTGCAATACATGCTATCGCGAAGGGCCCCAAAAATGACAAAGGAGACAGCCCGCAGTTCTCAGAACCAATCAAAATTTTCTAGCGATAAACTCCAACAAACTCACCCCATGGCATTTATCTCGATAGAAGAAGCCCTGGAAAACATAAAAGCCTATCACAGTTAAAATTATTCGACCGCGCCAGAATGATTAAATACATTTGGGCGCAGTCGAATTCTGTATTTTTAAATACGGCTTACCAGCTCCTTAATTACCTTAGTCATTTTAGGTTCGGCAGCAGCAGCCACTTCTTGTACTTCTTCATGCGACACCTCAACAATTTGTCCGGGCACGCCTGAATCGGTAATGATGGAAATACCAAAGCATTTCATATCCATATGGCGGGCAACAATCACTTCCGGAACAGTTGACATACCCACCGCATCAGCACCTAAAACCCTAAACATCTTGTATTCAGCCGGCGTTTCAAAGGTCGGCCCTGTGGTTCCTACATACACACCTTGCTTTAACTCAATGCCATTTTCTTTACCAATAGTTAATGCCTCAGCTATGAATTGCTTACAGTATGGTTCACTCATATCCGGAAAGCGCGGTCCCAGCTTATTATTATTCTTGCCAATAAGCGGATTATCCCCAAACATATTAATATGGTCGTTAATCACCATGATGTCGCCAACCACATAATCCGGATTTAAGCCGCCACTGGCGTTAGATACAAATAATGTATTAATGCCCAACTGCTTCATGACACGTACAGGAAACGTCACCTGCTTCATATCATACCCTTCATAGTAATGAAAGCGGCCCTGCATGGCCAAAATAGGCACATTATTAATCGACCCGAAAATTAATCGACCACTGTGCCCCTCAACGGTTGATACCGGAAAATTGGGAATCTCTTCGTAAGGAATCGATTTTTCTATTTCAATTTCCTGAACCAAACCGCCTAAGCCCGTTCCAAGAATGATGCCTATCTGAGGTTTCAGATGACTCTGCTGAGACAGATAATCAGCCGTTATTTGAATGGTTTCTAACATAGTTTCGAATTCTATTTTCAAATTGTTTTTCTTCATTAAAAAGTACCTTCAGCTCAATCGGCACAAACCAGCATTTCTTCTTAATACCATCAGGAAATGCATTCAAACGCACTGCGTCCTTTTCGGTGGTTAGCAGCACTCTGCCTGGTTTGTTGAGTGTGGCTGCTATTTGAGTAATATCACTACTTGTGAAGTGGTGATGATCGGGGTATATCAACTGTTCGACCACCTGAAAACGTTTACTAAGATGATGGAGGAAACCTGATGGCTGGGCGATTCCAGCCAGTGCAACCACCTCATCAGCTGCAAAAGGGTCGCTGACTGGCTTATTTAACAGAGCTTGCTCTTTACCATACCTTATGCTGGTAAAATATACCTCCTGCGCACTTGTTATCTTTAAATTTCTTAGCCAGAAGGCTCTTTCATCATCTGAAAAATTGAGCGGACACTTGTTAACAACAATCACATCGGCTCGCACCTGCCCTTTTCGGGTTTCTCTTAAATTACCTGCAGGAAATGGGCAGTCTTTCCACAATGGCCGGTTATAATCAATCACCAAAATGGATAAGCCGGGCTTAACGTAGCGATGCTGATAGGCATCATCCATCAACACCAGCTCCGTGTTGGTTTGATGAAGAATGAGCTCCATGCCTTCCACCCGCTTTTCGGCCACTACCACATTGATATCGGGAAACTTGCTCAACACCTGGAATGGCTCATCTCCTATTGTTTCTGCTGTGGACGCAGAATCGGCGAGCAAAGCCCCTTTGGTTTGGCGTTTATAGCCACGGCTGAGCAAACACATTTTGTAATCGTACTTCAGCAGACGAATGAGGTATTCGGTAAGCGGCGTTTTTCCCGTGCCACCAACGGTGATATTACCTACCGAGATAAGAGGTATGTTGTAACTTTTGGCCCTTAAAATACCTGCATCAAACAGTTGATTCCGAAGAGTGGTAATTCCACCGTAAACAATGCTAAAAGGATAAAGGAGTTTGCGAAGCTTCATTAATAATTATTTGCTTTCAGCCCGACAAAAAAACAGGTCACCCAACGGGCCACCTGTTCTGCCGTATCTAATATTATCTAATCTCTAAATTATAAGGAATGCGTGCTTGAATTTGGGGACCATTCTTCAGGTTTTCGAGGGTCTGGAAATACTTATATTCACTCCCCAGCAATGACTTGCCCACAAACATACGTGCCTCTCCTGTAAGCTCTTTCATAAACTGCTGAACAGGATCTTCCACTTCGGGTAATTCAACCAGTCTGAACTCTTCTAGTTCGGCAGCCTCTTTGGCCAATTCAATCGCCCGGTTAAGTCCCCCTAGCTCATCCACCAAATCAATATCTACGGCATTAATTCCGCTCCATACACGACCTTGACCAATTTCATCAATATCCTCCTTAGTGGTTTCACGTCCCTCAGCACAACGTCCGATAAAGGTGTCGTAACCTTTAACAATATAGGCTTGCAGCAGTTCCTTCTCTTCTTTGCGGAAAGGACGTGTAAAGGACGGCATATCGGCAAACTTGTTGGTTTTTACCACGTCAAAACTCACTCCCAGTTTATTGGTCAGCTCCTCAACATTTGGAATCATGCCAAAAATGCCAATGGACCCTGTGAGGGTAGTTGGATTAGCCACAATCTTCTCTGCCGCACACGAAATGTAATAGCCCCCCGACGCCGCAAAATTACCCATCGATACAATTACCGGCTTTGTTTCCTGCGCCAACTTCACTTCTCGCCAAATAATTTCTGAACCAAGTGCCGAACCGCCCGGCGAGTTTACTCTCAACACAATTGCTTTAATGGAGCTATCGCGGCGAGCTTTGCAGATAGTTCTCGACAACTTCTCAGAAACAATTCCTTCTGTTGCTGACATGTCAATATCACCTTCAGCATAAATAACGGCTATTTTCTGCCTGATAAAGCCCTTACCATCTGGCACAACCACTTTGGCATAGCGACTGTTTGTTACGGCATCAAGGTCTTCGTCTTCATCAATCCCCACCACTTCTTTCAGTTCTTCAATCACTTCATCTTTATACTTGAAGCCATCAATTAATCCGGACGCCAATACGACCTCATCCGATTGGAATGCCAGCATCTGATCAGCAAAATCGGATATTTGCTCCGGACTTAGTCCGCGCGCTTCAGCAATACCAGCTTTCACATGATCCCACATCGAATTAATGTAAACCTCGGTTTGCAAACGAGCCGATTCACTCATTTCGTCTAACAAAAAGGGTTCAACAGCCGACTTAAATTTTCCATGCTTAAAAACCTGCATCTCCACCCCAACTTTCTCAAGGGCCTTTTTAAAAAAAGTGCGCTCAGAGTACATCCCTTTCAATTCGAGCACGCCCGATGGATTAAGGTATACTTTATCAGCCACCGAAGCCAAATAGTAGGCCTTCTGGGTATAGGCAGGTGCAAAACTATAAATGAACTTCCCTGACGTTTTAAAATCAATCAGCGCATTGCGTATTTCTTCAATGGTGGCATGTCCTGCTGTAAGCCTTCCAGATTCCAATACAATACCCGAAATATTTTCATCGCGTTGAGCCTTTTCAATATTCTTAAGCAGGCGGTTTAAGCCATCGGGAATAGGCTCCCCGGTTAAGGATGCCAATGCGTCAGCGAATGGGTCTTCTGTAATTCGGTCAAGAATGGGTCCGTTAAGCTTCAGCAACAGAACCGTTTTTTCATTTATCTTTGTATCTTTTTCGCCAAAGGCGGCTATAGCCGAAAGCATTGCAAAAAGAATAATCAGGAGCGTAAAAGCTGCCACTATGCCACCTGCGAAGGTAGCAAACATGTATTTGAAAAATTTTACCATAATGATAGAATTGAGTTTAGTTGTTTTTGATTAGTTCAACACTATTCAAACAAAAGTATTAAAAAATACTTACAAATAAACTTACATAATACAGCTGCAAATATACTAAACCAATTGGTCGGTTTTTGCATCTAAATAGTTAAATTTTAGGATGAATAATTTTATTTTATTGTTAGGTGGAAACCAAAACGACGTGATAGCGACCTGTAAGGAAGCCATCAAACTACTCAGCCATCGTCTGGGCCAACCTGTTCGCAGCTCGGCCTACTACGAAAGTGAACCCTGGGGATTTGAGGCCAGCCAGAACTTTATTAATCAGGTAGTTGAATTCACATCCTCCTGCAAACCGCTTGAACTGCTAAACATTACTCAGGCCATTGAAAAAGAACTGGGACGACAAACAAAAACCGGAACTCACTACGAATCCCGGCCAATTGATATTGATATCTTGTTTATTAACGATCAAATTATAGATCTCCCAAGGCTTACTGTTCCACATCCAAAATTGCACGAGCGCCTGTTTACCCTACTCCCCTTATTGGATCATTGGGGCGATTTAGAGCACCCCTTGCTAAAAAAAACAATCAAACAATTAGCACTTATTTGTCCAGACAAAGGGATTGTTAAGCCTTATTAATTAGATTTTGCTACCATAAGCTAAATCACCGGCATCGCCAATACCTGGAACAATGTAGGATTTGGAATTAAGTTCGGCATCTACAGCCCCTAACCATAAAGTAACCGGCTCATCTTTAAAGATATTTTGAACATACTGAACCCCAACTTCACTTGCGATAAGCGATACGATATGAATGTGCCGTGGCTTGCCTTTAACTAATAGAGCTTTGTATGCAAGCTCAATAGAGGTGCCCGTTGCCAACATCGGGTCACTTAATAACACTATCTTATTATCCAATGATGGCGAAGAAATGTACTCAATATGAATATCAAAATCCCCCTTTTCATTGTATTTGCGGTAGGCTGATACGAATGCGTTTTCGGCACGATCAAAATAGTTTAATAAGCCCTGATGCAGCGGCAATCCCGCCCTGAGAATAGAAGCAATAACCGGCTCTTCTGTCATAACATTTTCTGTGGCAATGCCTAAAGGTGTATTGACATCCTTATCGGCATGTGGCAATACCTTACTAATTTCGTAGGCCAGAATCTCACCCATGCGCTCGATGTTTCGACGAAAACGCATCGGATCGTTTTGAATAGAAGTGTCACGAACCTCCGCAATAAAGCGATTAAAAATGCTTTGTTGTTGATTGAATATTATTGTTTGCATTTGGAATTTATTTGCAAAGAAAAGAAAAATAAAAGAGAGTAAATACACTACTCTCTGGTAATCTTCATAATAATCCGTTCAGCCCTACCTGTTAAAGCAATAAAAATTTGATCGAGAACCTTCCAAAAACGAAATGGCAAAAACCACAACAAGCGGTGAATCTGTAGTTTCATTAAATATGAACTATTGCACTTTCTAAACTGAACTTTAAAGCCCTTGGGTGGCACCATACTTTTTAGATTATTCTCATCGAAAGAATGCAGATGGGCATTATGAGGAGTTGGTTTATTACAATGTATACATAATGACTGTGCAATTTTCTCTTTATAGGGAGTAGATATAATAACATGACCATCCTTTGTAACCGCACCGAGCAACTTTTTTATAAAAAGCCTGGGTTCCACTACATGCTCCATAACTTCAACAGCAAAAACCCTTTCCAGACTTTCATCTTTAAATGGCAGACATAAGGCATCCCCTACTACACCAACATGCCGGTCCGAAGGATATAACATTTGCAGCTTTCTTATATTGTCATAAGAAATATCGAACGGTATTATTGTTGCCTTGGTTTTTTTTAGCACATGCTTTACAAGCCAACCACCTCCACTTCCAATATCAACAAGTGTTTTAGCCTCCTTTATCTGGCCAAGGCTGATAATATTCTGATGTAACCGCTTATTTTCAATCTTCCAGGCTTCAGGCACTTCCGAAAAATAATCAAAATATTGAGCATCTAACTGATAGTGTTCTACATAAGATTTATCGCTTTTTAAAACTATTGGAATCCCCTCTTTTATTTCATAAACGCATTCCTCACTCTCTAATCCAACAAGCGTATGCGCATCTTTAACCTTTAAAGCTGAACCACTAATCGGATCTTTTAGCAAATTGTTAACTAGATAAGTTAGTGCTTTTTTCATATTTATCTGTCTCCTTATATATAACTGATACTAATATCAGCCCCATTATCGTGCTAAGTAAAGAAAATGCACCTATTGTACCAATAAACTGTATTTTCAAAAAATAGCATGCCAAAAACAATAGACACCTTAAGATTAGTTGAAGAATTTCAAAAACCACCCAACGCTTCTGAATAGAAAGGATGGTAATAAGCGATGAAATCGGTGTCTTTACAAAATTGACGATCAGCCAAACCAATAAGACGTTAAGCAGATCTATTGACAGCTCCCATTTTTCAGGTATGAAGCCCTTTGATACAATTGCTATTAAAAAAACAGTTAGATATAATCCAACGCCAAGAACCAACATTTTCTTAATAAATTGTTTTAAAGAATCCATAATGCTTGCCTTTTTCTGATACAATTCCGACATCCGCTTAAAAAGGAATTGGGTATTTACCTGTGAGATTAGAAGAACCGGAAACAATATGGTCTTAAATAAGATGCCATAGTTAGCAACGTATTCTTTCCCAAATAGTATTGGAATAATTAAAAAAGGCAGTTGATTTGACAATATATTGATTGGGGCAATTAAAGTATTATAAACTAAAACATCTGCATATTTCGTGTAAAAAGAGACGATAATGTTGATTGAGATGCCTTTGACCACATTCCAAACGGCAGGTAAATGCCTCCATAAAAGCGCAATCAGTAATACTGCCTGGCTATATATATAGGCGTTTATCAGGCTATTGGTTTTAGCCTTAAAGATGAACATTGACACTATAACCAAGCTAAATACGCTTATTTTGATAGTTTTTGCGAGAGAAATTAAGCCATATTTCCCTGTAGCTATATTTAGTTGCTCTGCCGAAATAATGATACTATGCAGAACAACAGTAACCGGCAAAAACCAGAACAAATACCGATACGGAATATCAGGATTTATGCCACTCATTAATACACTCAAAAGCAAGGTTCCAACAACACTCCATGCAAGAATTATACAGACACTGATGACAAAGTTTCGCAATTGCAACCTGCGATCGGAAACCAACATTATTGTCAGATGGGATTGCATTGATGCGACTGATGCCCCGGTTTCTGTTAACGCGATAAGAATAAAGAAGTCGGCGATTTCCTCCAGCGAAACATAGCGGGCCGCAAAAAAGAAAATTATCAGATTAAACCCTTGTGCAACAAGAGAACCATAATAAAGAGAGATGAATTCTTTTATAGATCTTATATGCCTCACCCCAAAATGTCTTTCATTTTTTTGTACAGGTTGTTCCGCTTCATAAAGCTAATAACCCAAGGCAGATCATTCTTCTGATAATGGTGATAGCTAAGTGGCCGTGCTCCAAAACCACTGTTAAATTGGGCAATAGAAGAGATATCTGATCCCCAGAAGTCGAAAACACGCTTTTGGTAACAGTTATTTTTAATAAAGTAATCAACCACGGCAAAAGCCGCACGATGCGATCTCCCCTCAGCTGAAGACGCCAACAGGAAAAAGATATAGCCTTGTTGTGTTTTTATAAACAACCCACTCGACATTGGTTCATGATTAGAACCGAAGGCCGTTACTAATTGAGCCAATCCTTTTGAGAGCCAATGGCTAATTAATTGCTGGTAATTAATTAGCCGCTCCTGGGAGAGTTTTAGCTCCGCAACATCAGCAGCCATTTTAACGCGTAAATCTAATAAGTTGCCAACATTAGAATCAAAACCAACCTGAAGGTTTTTTGAACTGAAGAATTTCAGGTTCCTTTTTACGCGCCTCGAATAGGCGGCATAAATCGAATTATAGTCTTGGTTAAGAGACAACTGATAGGTAGTTCGTTGCTCAACCTTCACTCCTTCCAACTGTATAATTGGCTCCAAACTGGAGTTAAAAGAAATGAATTTGAATATTTTCAGAAGGCGAAAAATAGCAGATGTAACAAGCGCTATTTTGGCCGGGGAACCGTATATGCCAAGTTGTTGCACATCTATTGGCATTTGAATCAAACTGTAGCCCAATCTTTTATTAAGCGGTATGGGCATTACAACCTCATAATTACCAACTACAAGTCCTATCCAGTCATCGCATAACAGGTCAAGACTTTCACAATAACCAAAGGGTGAACTATTAAATGCATTCTCCACACAAAAATTCCATCTCGTTTCATGTACCTCTCCCCTATTGTGTAATTGTATTTCCATCATAACATCCAACGCACATTCTATAGCAATATTGCCTGTGCAAATAAGCTACCCCTTAAAATAATGTCGCAAATATCCCGTTTGCTTAAAAAAGTACCTGGTTTGAGCAGACAAAGCCACAAAAAAAAATGCACAATAGTAACAGTGAGTGAGCTGGCCACTGACTATCGTCTACATAAACTATCCTTCACTCTCGAAGAGGCGGGGTACTCCTGCGACTTCATTTGCCGGATTAAGGACAACCACCTGCCATATACCGGTAAACATCATGTTTATTACCTTAATACGATCTGGCAGAACAGTCCCCTCTTCTACCTCATTTATAATCTGCGGATATTTTTCTTTCTCCTGTTTCACAAAACCAACCTAATTGTTTCGGTTGATTTAGATACACTCACTGGCTGTAGCCTGGCAAAACTATGCAAGAAGACCCAACTCTTATTTGACAGCCACGAGTACTTTCCTGAGTCACCGGAGATAAGCCAGAAACCTTGGATCAAAAACATCTGGTTTTTGGCTGAAAAACTATTTATCCCCATAATTGACATTGGTGTTACCGTTTGTCAATCCATCGCCGACATATACCTTAAAAAGTACAATAAAGATTTCCTGGTTATTAGAAATGCTCCTATTGCAAGTGAAATCCAGAATATTAAGAAAGTCCCAAAAGAGCAACACCCCTTCAAAATTCTCTACCAGGGAGCTGTTAACAACGGAAGGGCTTTAAAAGAGTTAGTTAAAGCCATGTCACTCATCGAAGAAGCACAACTACTCATTGTTGGAGATGGGGATATTTTTGATGAAATAAATGCACTAGCGAAACCAATGAGAAGCAAAATAGAGCTAATTGGCAAAGTCCCCTTCACAGAACTTAGAAAATATACCCTACAAGCCGACTTGGGAATTGCACTGCTGGAAAACGCCGGTCTGAATAATTACTATGCTCTACCCAACCGGTTATTTGATGCGTTACATGCAGAACTTCCCATGCTGGGAATTAATTTTCCTGAGATTAAAACCTTTATCGAATCGCATGATTATGGTATGACCATTGATAGCATCGAACCAGAGGTAATTGCACGCACAATAAATAAACTTAAAGCAAACCCACAACAGCTTATGAAATGGCGGCACAATGCGCGTGTAACTAAAAAACACGTTAACTGGGAAAATGAGTCTAAAGAACTTTATCTAATTTTAACCCGTCTTTAGTAAACCTTAAAATACAAAGCCAATAAAAACGAAAACACATGCAAGGATACTTAGCTCAACTCCCTCCCTTGGTTAAGCTTATAATGCTTTTTACAGTTGTACTGTTTTTTGGTTCGCTGAGCACCTTGCTAATGGGGCTGATGGCAGCCCCAGTGTTTGGGGTCGACATGTCCTCAAAAGATTCGATACTGGCGAACGTAGGCTTTCTTCAGGCCTACCAAACAATACAAAGCATCAGTCTGTTTATAATTCCTTCGTTGTTGTGTTTTTTTGCGTGTTTTAAAAGCTTTAGCCAAGGCATTAACGGCGAGAAACAGCTAAACATTAAGGCCGTTGCACTCACCATAGTTCTAATAGTGGTTGCACAAGCCTTTATCGCTTACAGTGCCTGGTTTAATCACCAGCTAGAGCTACCCGAAAGTTTAAGTCATGTTTTCAACTGGATGGCTGAAAAAGAACAGGAGGCTGTTGAACTCACCCAACTTATGATTCAAAAAGATAATTGGGAGCAGCTATTTTTTACAGTACTGATGATGAGCGTTTTACCCGCTATGGGAGAAGAATGGCTATTCAGAGGAATTCTTCAGCGCCAATTAGCGTTATTAACCAAAAATAAGCACATTGCCATTGTCTTAACGGCCATTCTGTTCAGTGCCATCCACATGCAGTTTTTAACCTTTCTGCCGCGTTTTTTCTTAGGGATAGTATTGGGCTACTTATTTGTTCTTTCGGGCAACTTATGGCTGGCAGTCATCGCTCATTTTACAAATAACCTGATGGCAATTATGGCTTTTCAGGTCCCTCTGGACAAAACCTCCGAAGCGCCACTTACCGACTTTGAGGGAAGTCAGTCGGCTATAGCAATTATTTCGAGTGCCCTGGCCATTGTTCTTATTTTGTACTTAATAAAGAAAATATGCGATAGGAGTTCCAAACCGGCCAAGCCTTAATCCTGAAATTCCTTTTCATGCTTGCGCAGCAGATAAACAATTCCGTAGTTGGCACATTTTATTCGTTTGTCTTCTCCTTCAAACCCCTCGAAATAAGCCTCAATTTCGTTCCAAAGCGTTAATACAATGCGATCGGCCGCCGTGCGCAGCTCAGTTACTTTCTCATGCATTTTTTGCGTCGTAATCAACAGGTTTTTATGATTATTGTAATATTCTACAAACTTCTCATATTTAATTTTCACCAAAGCAATGGAGGGATTATAAATCCTTGTTCCGCCGGTCATTGCTCGCTTCTGCTCCCCTTCAATCACTTTTTTGCCAACTTGCATTAGCTGCTGCTCAGTCCCCAATTCAGGCACGGACTTATCATCAATATCAAACCCATAAAGCTTTCGAACATCAGGCTTTATTTCCCCACGAATAATACAAAAGTTAAGCACCTGAATAAAATGAGAAAGGTATAATCGCGTTACTTTAAACTGGTCACCCAACAACTTACCATACTTGGCCTGTCGATCTTTACTGAAATTATATTGAGTGATAGCTTGTTCAAACTGAGGCAAAAAAGCCTGAAGCTCAAGCAATGTCTTTTGACTAAAGGCCAAATCAAACGGGTTTAATTGGCTGCCCTTTTTTAGAGCAGCTTTGAGCGCCCTCAAACGAGCCTGATCAGTATTGGGGAGACGACGATATGGCATGTTGTTTTTTTGTTAAAGAGAATCTGTGCGCATCTAAAAGTAGAAAAAATAACTTCTATTAACAAACATCAATCAGCTGCCGGCTTTCATAATTCTTATTTTTAACATGCTATCACTCGTCTCCAAAACAGAGCCATTGGTCATTACACACGTCGCGTTAGTAAAAATAACAATCTGATTAATTCATTAAAAAAGGCCACCCGAATCCGGATGGCCCTCACAATATTTGCTATGATACAGTATTAGTCCTGCAATTTTGCTTTTAAGAACTCGCGGTTCAAACGAGCAATGTTAGAGATAGAAACACCTTTTGGACATTCTACCTCACAAGCACCTGTATTGGTACAGTTACCAAAACCTAACTCATCCATCTTAGCTACCATGTTTTTAGCGCGGCGGGCTGCCTCTACTCTTCCTTGAGGTAACAAGGCTAAATGGCTCACTTTAGCTGAAACAAACAGCATGGCTGAACCATTTTTACAAGTGGCTACACAAGCACCACAACCAATACAAGAAGCGGCATCCATGGCCTCATCAGCATCCACTTTAGGAATTGGAATCGCATTGGCATCGGGTACACCGCCAGTGCTTACCGAAGTATAACCACCAGCTGCAATAATAGTATCAAATGCATTGCGGTTCACAATTAAATCCTTGATAACAGGAAATCCTGCTGAACGCCAAGGCTCGATGGTGATGGTTTCGCCATCTTTGAACTTACGCATGTGTAACTGACAAGTTGTTACATCATCATCTGGTCCGTGTGGACGGCCATTGATGTACAACGAACACATACCGCAAATACCTTCACGACAATCGTGATCGAAAGCGACAGGCTCATTACCTTCGTTAATTAACTGCTCGTTCAGTACGTCCATCATTTCAAGGAACGAACTGTCGGTAGATACTTTATCTAATTTATATGTTTCGAAACGACCCTTTTCCTTAGGTCCGTTCTGACGCCAAACCTTAAGAGTCAAACTTATGTTTTTTTCCATTTTTCTCTGTTTAACTTATGAACATTAATGACCTAATTATTTGTAGTTACGTTGAGCAACCTTAACAACTTCAAAAGTCAAGTCTTCTTTATGCATTACCGGCGCTTTATCTTCGCCCTGATATTCCCAACAAGCAGCGTAAGCAAATTTGTCATCCTGACGCAATGCTTCACCCTCTTCAGTTTGGTACTCTTCGCGGAAGTGACCACCACATGATTCTTCACGGTGCAGTGCATCGCGGGCCATCAGCTCTCCTACTTGAATAAAATCGGCCAGACGCGAAGCTTTTTCCAGCTCCACATTCATGCCTTCGCCTGAACCAGGAATGCGCAGGTTACTCCAAAATTCCTTCTTAATTTCTGCAATACGCTCGATGGCCTTTTCTAAGCCAGCTTTGTTACGAGCCATACCTACGAAGTCCCACATCACTAAACCAAGCTCTTTGTGGATGCTATCTACAGAACGCTCTCCTTTAATAGCTAATAATTTCTCAAACTTCGCTTTGGCTTCTTTTTCAGCCTCGATAAATTCTTTTTCCTCGCCAGTCATGCGTGGTGTAGAAATATCATCAGCCAGGTAATTCTGAATGGTATATGGTAATACGAAGTATCCATCTGCTAATCCCTGCATCAGTGCTGATGCACCTAAACGGTTAGCACCGTGATCAGAGAAGTTAGCCTCACCGGCTGCAAATAAACCAGGAACGGTTGTTTGCAATTCGTAATCTACCCAAATACCACCCATTGTGTAGTGAATAGCCGGGTAAATCATCATTGGAGTTTCGTATGGATTATCGTCAACAATCTTTTCGTACATCTGGAAAAGGTTGCCATAACGCGCACGGATAGCATCTTCGCCTAAACGCTCAATAGCCGATTTAAAGTCCAGGTAAACTGCCAAACCAGTATTACCAACACCAAAGCCAGCATCACAACGCTCCTTAGCAGCACGTGAAGCTACGTCGCGAGGCACCAGGTTACCAAACGCAGGGTAACGACGCTCCAAGTAGTAATCACGATCTTCTTCAGCAATCTGTGTTGGTTTTAATTTACCGGCACGAATCGCTTCCGCATCTTCTTTCTTTTTAGGCACCCAGATACGACCATCGTTACGTAACGACTCCGACATCAAAGTTAATTTCGACTGGAACTCACCGTGAACAGGAATACAAGTTGGGTGAATCTGAGCGAAACATGGGTTAGCAAAAGCAGCACCCTTTTGGTACGCTTTGATAGCGGCCGAACCGTTTGAGCCCATAGCGTTTGTTGACAGGAAGAATGCGTTACCGTAACCACCTGTTGCCAAAACAACCGCGTGACCAAAATGACGCTGGAATTCGCCGGTTACCAAGTCACGTGCAATCACACCGCGAGCTTTACCGTCTACCATTACAATATCAACAATCTCAGTGCGGGTATATAAATCAACAGTACCAGCATTTACCTGACGCATCAGCGCCTGGTAAGCACCAATCAACAGCTGCTGACCAGTCTGACCTTTGGCATAGAATGTACGGCTAACCTGAGCACCACCAAATGAGCGGTTATCAAGCAAACCACCATACTCACGTGCAAAAGGTACACCTTGTGCCACACACTGGTCGATGATATCGTTACTCACCTCAGCCAAACGGTGTACGTTAGCCTCACGAGCGCGGTAGTCACCACCTTTAACTGTATCGTAAAACAAACGGTGAATTGAGTCACCATCGTTTGGATAGTTTTTTGCAGCATTGATACCACCCTGTGCAGCGATAGAGTGCGCACGACGTGGTGAATCCTGAATGGTGAAGTTCTTAACATTGAAACCCATTTCACCAAATGAAGCAGCAGCCGAAGCACCTGCTAATCCGGTTCCAACAACAATAATATCTAATTTTCGCTTATTAGCGGGGTTAACCAACTTCTGGTTAGCTTTATAATTAGACCACTTTTCGGCCACAGGCCCTTGTGGTATTTTTGAATCTAACTTCATATCGTGATGTTTTTAGACTTTACTACTGATAAAAAGCAAATTGTAGAATCGCAATTAACGAAAAACCAAGCCCTACAATCCAAGAGAATGCGATGCCAATAACTGTCCAACGCTTGCGCCAGATGCTATTGCTCAAACCAAGTGTCTGAAACGCAGACCAAAATCCGTGAGTCAGGTGAATAGTCAATCCTAATGCACCAACTACATACAATACAACACGCCATGAATCGGCAAAAGCTGCATTAACTAAAGCATAGGTATTGTGCATTACCACACCATCAATGGTAATTGACTCGGCTCCATGAGTAATTTGTAATGGCACCCAATAGTCGATTAAATGCACTACTAAAAATGCTAACACAGTCAGCCCTAGAATGAACATGTTTTTAGATGCCCACATCACGTCTTTGGTATTATTACCTGACGCATACTTGGCAGAACCACGCGCTTTGTTGTTTTGTGCCGTAAGAATTGCCGCATAAATAATATGCACAATAAAACCGGCAAATAACACGGGCTGCAAACCGTACTTAATTAATGGCATTGCCATAAAGTTAGCCGCAATATTAAATGCCTCACCACCATCGGGCACAAGCAGCAATAAGTTAATGGAAAGGTGAATGATTAAGAACACCACCAAAAAAAGCCCTGACAAGCTCATCAGTAACTTTCTTCCAATTGAGGAACCAAAAATAGTACTCATAGGAATCCCTTTTTAATTTATTAATTGTTAGAACTAATTTGTGTTAATAAAGCTGCAAATGTATGGCTGAAACGCCCTCTGGACAAATAATATTAAAGAATTAATTCTATATTTATATCAATTCTAATTAACCATACATTTAAACGTTTTATTTTATAATATTTTTAACATTTGTTGTTTTAATTTAATTAAAAATGGCCACTGCAGGGCCACTATCCTTTTTTAAAAAAAGCCCCCTCAGACTGTTTTGTTTTTATCAAGTGCACCAAGTTACCTTATTTTTTGAACGGCTTCAATATCTATTGACAAAAAGCTCCTTAACAACCTCTGATAAGCACTGTGGACCAGAGGCTTTTTGTTTTCATTCAAAGTTTTTTATTTTTGTACTACAACAGGTTAAACGCAATCATACAATCTGACCATGCAAGAAGAAATAGATTTAATATTGGACGATGCCAAAGACAGGATGGCCAAAGCAATTGAACACCTTGATAACGAACTAGGTAAAATTAGAGCAGGAAAAGCCAATCCTAAAATGCTCGAAGGTGTACTAGTCAATTATTATGGCAGCATGACACCGATATCACAGGTGGCTAACCTAAGCACACCCGATCCGCGAACAATCGCCATTCAACCGTGGGAGAAGCAACTGATAGGTGAGATTGAAAAGGCAATTATGGCCGCCAATCTGGGATTAAATCCTGACAACAATGGGGACTTGATCCGTATCAATATTCCACCTCTGACAGAAGAGCGACGGAAAGACTTGGTTAAGCAAGCCAAAGCAGAATGCGAAGATGCGAAAGTAAGCTTCCGCAACACCCGTCGTGACTGCAACGAAGAGTTGAAAAAAATGAAGAAAAACGGACTCTCTGAAGATCTTGAAAAAGATGCGGAAGCAGAGGTGCAAAAAATTACCGATGAATACAGCAAAAAGGTAGATGCAATGTTCGAAATTAAAGAAAAAGATATCTTAACCCTATAAGCTGGCTATTTAATAAGAAATGATAAAAGAGGCGCCTTGGGTTGCCTCTTTTTTTTTACCATCGCCCTAATGTTTATGAGCGATGTAATTAACACAAAAACGTTACCCTAATGTCTGACGTACTCCCCAAATAACACAATAATAGGCTACGCATTCGCATCCAATAATATTCGCCAACATGCCAGCTTTGCAGCAAAAAAAAGGAGGCCCCAAAATCGGTAACCTCCTAATATTTAATTCAAATAAGAATTCTTAGCTAACACTTTCCTCTAAAGCCTTTCCTGCTTTGAATTTAACTACGTTCTTTGCCGCAATCTGTATTTCTTTACCAGTTTGTGGATTTCGACCCGTTCTGGCCGCACGCTCTGAAACTGAAAATGTACCAAAGCCAATCAATTGGATACTTTCTTTTTTAGCCAGAGTTTGTTTAGTTGTTTCAACAAATGCGTTGATAGCCTTTTCAGCGTCTGCTTTGCTAATACCTGCTGTTTCAGCAATTGCAGAAATTAGATCTTGTTTATTCATATATCAGTTAAATTTAATGATGACTAAACTATAAAAATTTCTGTACAATTCGCACGGATTGGCAATTCCAAACCCTTTAAAATAGCAGATTCCGGGGAATTAGCCGCTCATATTCATGCATCCGTCAGAACAACAAGCTCCACTAATATTCTGGCAATGATTATATTTTATTGATACATTTAATTTTATTGGTACAATAAAAGGTATTTGAAGGACGATGGAAAAAATAACCAAAACTCAAAAATCTGTTTTGCTTGTTGCAACACTTACATCCTTTCTCGGACCATTCATTATCTCATCGGTAAACATCGCCCTGCCATATATTGAACAACATTTCATGATTGATGCCATTACCCTTAGCTGGATCATTACCTCTTTCCTGTTATCATCAGCTGTATTTCTTTTGCCAATGGGGAAATGGGCCGACATAAAGGGTTCCAAAAGTATTTTCAGGCAAGGCACCATCGTATTTGTAGTATTCACGTTTTTATGCGCCATCACAAACAGCTCAACCATACTAATCATTGCAAGATTCCTGCAGGGCATAGGGGCAGCCATGCTAATGACCACGGGTCCGGCCATTCTTATTTCAGAATTTCCTGCTAACCAGCGCGGAAGAGTATTAGGGATAAATGTTGCAGCAGTATATATCGGTCTTTCTGCTGGCCCTGTTACGGGTGGTTTTATTACTTTTTACCTGGGATGGCAAGGTATCTTCTGGATTTCAGGAATACTTGGACTATCAGTGATGTTAGTTGCTTTTCTGTTTTTGGGAGAGGACAAATACCTGTCTCCACAAACCAAGATCGATCATTGGGGAGCTCTTGTTTACATGCTTGCTTTGTCTTGTCTGGTATATGGGTCATCCAGAATTACAGTCCCCTATGGACAAATCCTAATAATTGCCGGCCTTATCACAATCATTGGCTTTCTGATTTACCAACAAAAGGTACCCTACCCCATATTTCCAACAAATTTATTCAAAACAAACAGGCTTTTTGCCTACTCAAACATTGCCGCTCTAATCAATTACAGCGCAACTTTTGCCATCGTGTTTCTCTTAAGCTTATACTTGCAAAAAATACAACTTTACAGCCCAAGCCAAGCCGGAAGCATACTAATAGCTCAACCAGCTGTTATGGCCCTGCTTTCTCCTTTGGCAGGCTACCTTTCTGACAGGTTTGAACCACGCATCTTAACATCGGCAGGCATGGCCATCTGTTCACTGGGCCTGGCGCGCCTGGCTTTTTTAACAGCTGATACCCCAACACTAACGATTATTGGCATCCTGGTATTTATTGGGTTGGGCTTTGCTCTTTTCTCGTCTCCTAATATGAACACGATTATGAGCTCAGTCAATCAAAAGCAGGCTGGATTAGCCAGTGGCATGGCGGCAACCATGAGAGTTTTAGGACAAATGGCGAGCATGACCATAGCGAGCGCATTCTTTGCAATATTCTTTAAAAACGAATCCATTGCAACTGTTTCTGATGCGCAATTCATCAACGGATTATACTATGCATTTCTCACATTCGCAATCATCTGCGCCCTGGGAGTTTATTTTTCAATGAGTAGAGGCAAACTACACAACAAGTAAGTATCCAGTTAACTTTACTTCTTCAGTACGTTTTGATAGGCCAAGGAAGTATTATAGGCCATAATGAAGTCATTTTTATGAAGACCATTAATTTTGTGCGTCCACCACAAAACTGTTACAGATGAATATTCAAGGATGATTTTAGGATGATGATCTTCGGCTTCCGCCAGTTGAGCAATGGCATTTGTCAAAGAAACAGATTGAATAAAGTCATCCGTATGAAACACTCGTTTCAACTTCTGAACATCCCCTTCAACAATTAATTCCCACCCCTTCAGTTCCTCCATCAGGGATTTAATTTCCTCGGTGGTAACTCTTTTAGCACCTACACTACAGGCTTCACATTTCAAATTTGATAATTCACTCATCATTAAACTCTTAAAGATAAAAAATTCAAAAACAGTTATTTGGTGTTGACTCAAAAACAGAATCAATAGCCATTGTAAGAAATAACAACAACCCGTATTTGTCAATAGAAGACGGATTTATATTTAAAAATGCTTCCCCCGTTACATCCCTAGGGTCTTATAACTCTTACTGCTTTCGCTACATCAAGTTCATCTACTCAAACATCTGGAAAAATGATACTTTGATGATGCATAAAAAAAAGAGGGAACCCAGTTTTGGGCACCCTCTAATATCTATCAGTAACCGTTATTTTTTTTTAATGATTAGTGCTTCATCTGCTCATCATTCTTTAAACTTTTGACTAAAGAAAAACTTACCAGCACTAAAATAATTGCAAAGGGAAAGCCTGTTGAAATAGAAGCAGATTGAAGGGCAGTTAAACCACCTCCTACTAATAACGCAATAGCAATGGCGCCTTCCATAAAAGCCCAAAAAACCTTTTGTCCGCTTGGCGCATTCAATTTTCCGCCTGCCGTCATCATATCTACAACCAAAGACCCACTGTCTGATGAAGTAATGAAAAATGTACCAACCAAAACAATACAGATAAATGCGGTAATCTCATAAAATGGAAGGGTTTCCAACATTTTAAAGAGCCCAATGGAGCTGTTTTCTGCTACAATGGATGCAATATCCAAGCTGCCATCTAATTGCAGATTAATAGCAGTTCCTCCAAGAACAGACATCCACAAAAAGGAAAAAACAGACGGTATTACCAGCCCAAAAATCCCAATCTCTCTAATCGTTCTTCCGTTTGAAATTCTGGCAACAAAAGTCCCAACAAAGGGCGACCAGGAAATCCACCATACCCAATAGAACATGGACCAGCCTTTAAACCAGTCTCCCGGAGTACCATATTGATTTCGAAACAAGCTTAACTCAACAAAGCTCGAAAGGTAATTTCCTAAGCTTTCCACAAAACCATCAATTAGGCGAAGCGTACTGCCCAAGATAAGCACAAATACGAAAACAATGAGTGCGATGATAATATTGGCATTACTTAAATATTTCAGTCCTTTATTTAAACCTGTTACAACAGAAACCGTAGCAATTAGAGTTATTCCGATGATGGAGCATACCTGTAGACTGGTGGAGTTTTCAAAGCCAAAATATTCAGACAAGCCGGTACTGAACTGCAGTGCTCCAAAACCTAATGAAGTGGCAAGTCCAAATAGTGTTGCCAAAACTGCAATCACATCGATTACATAACCGGCCCATCCATTCATCCGATTGCCAAATAGCGGAATCAGTGTCGATTTTAATGATAATGGTGCTTTTTTATTAAAAGTAAAATAGGCTAGTGCAATACCGAGTAACATGTAAATACCCCAAACATGGAAGCCATAATGAAAATAGGTGTTGCGGATGGCCAAACGTGCTTTTTCGACATCTGAGGCACCATCAATAACGGGATGGTTAAAATGCAGCATAGGCTCCGCTACACTAAAATAAACCAAACCTATTCCCATTCCGGCCGAAAACAACATCGCCACCCAGGTAAACTTGTTAAAGCTGGGCTTGGCATCTTTTCCCCCTATTTTAATATTGCCATATTTGCTAAATGCCAGGTAGAGTACAAATATTAAAAAGTAATTAATACATAGTGAAATAAACCATCCATAATTCTCAGACATATAGTTCTGAAAGCTGGAAAATCCAGCCTCGGCTTTATTACTAAAAATGATGGTAAAACTTACAAATAAAAAAGTAATTATTGCTGCCGGTATGAAAACCGGTTTTGAGATATCAAAATACTTGTTTTTGAAATTCTTCATTACGACTATTTAATAGATTTAGAGCCACCACGAGTATTTTTTGATTGTCTTCATCTAAAAGTTTCTCAGATGAAATGCTTCAAAATGGTAGCAGGTGCCAGATTGACTTTATCCTCAATTGGCACTAAGAATTTGGAATAAGAATTAATTGCATTGGTGTGTTCTTCCCTAGGGCGGGACCTCCAACTCACTGCTTTCTGCCCTGTTTGAGGTAATATCATTTACAATGCTGGGCTGAAGACAGGCCCATGCAGCAATTTGATTCGTAAATCTTTTGTAAAAACCGATAGCTTAAAAATTTTAAGGGTGCGAAATAACAAAATACATTCATGCTTTTACAAAAAATATCAGTTAAACTTTTTAAAATAGCTGATAAAGAATCAATTACACATCAAAAAGTTAAAACCCCAACTAGTTAATAATAAATAGCTTGCGGCCTCTTTTTGGCGTTTAAGATTTTTTAACATTCGCCATTTACATTTCAGTCTAAAAAGACCTTCAATCTTACCAATACACATTCCGGAATTCACATGCGCTTAATTACAATAAACGAAGCACTACCAGATTCATAAATCAGATTAACGAATTTGTACAGCCCGGCTTTGAGGGCATTTTCTTCAGTACGCCATGCTTTTAAAACGCATCACAAACCAATTATTAATTACTTTACCGGCAGAACTACTAATGCAGCGAAAAAGCCCTTTGATGCCAAGATGAAAGTATTCAGAAGGCCGTTTTAGAGATGAAAAAAATATGAAATGTTCCTAACCAGGTAATGCAAAATTCATACGTAAACCCAGAAATTAGAACTGTCCGTCTCCGGTTCCGAATCTTTCGGGTTAATCTGCTGTTGTGTGAAACAAAAAAAAACCTGACACATAACGTATCAGGTTTTTTTTGGTACCCAGAGCCGGGATCGAACCGGCACGATATTGCTATCACTGGTGTTTGAGACCAGCGCGTCTACCAATTCCGCCATCTGGGCAAACACTCTATTGAGCTTTTTTGCGGTTGCAAAGATAAGTCAAATCCTTTGTTCTGCAAGAAAAATCAATAAAATGTTTTAAATTAATTTAGCCATTAATGCTAAGTTCTTGTTTTCTAGCATCAATATATTTCGTCACATATCCATAAACTATCAGTGAAATAGCCGAAACAGACGCTATCCCAACAAATACAAACCAGATATAGTGTGCATGATCATAAGCCGTCAGTTTTTCAGCTTCCGTTAATAATAGAGGATCCGGACAGTATTTCTCCAGCAGCACACCCGATAAACCAAACCCGAGCAAAGAAGACAAAAAGGAATGCAAATGACTGAAACCTAAATAGAGCCCTTCTTCTCCTTTCGGCGCCTGCAGAGAGAAGTATTCGAGGAAGCGGGGCGAGATAAAGGACTCGGCAAGCCCCTGGAAACCAATTCCCACAATCATCATAAATGCTACCGGATGCATATCAATAAATCCCATTGTATCCCCTCCTATCATATTTCCTGCAGCCATGGCAAATGCAGAAATCGGCATGATGAACATACCAATTGTCATGGAAAAAAGGGCACTCTTCTTTTTAAGGAACGAAGTTATCAGACCTACCGTAGTGAAAACGACCAATGGGTTAACGTTGGCATACCACGATGGCGAGGCGCCTTCTCCAGCCATCCGCAACACATACTTTGGCATGGTTGCATACAACTGATGCTGAACCATCCAGAAACCGGTGATGATGATAATAAGAATAAGCAGACGGAAGTTTAACACAACTCTGACTAATGCACGCCATATTTCTTTAATTGATTTACCTTCACCATGCGTTACACTCGGACGGAAAAAGAAGATGATAGCAACTAAAGCCAGCAAGGTCATACCAGCTGAGAAATAGCTAATATTTATTAACCCAACGTTCCCCATCGCTTCACGCAAGGGCTTTACAATCGTTTTCCCCGAAAATGCCCCAATGTTTACAATTGTGTAGAAGATTGAAAATCCCGTTGCACGATTATCGGTAGAAGTTTCCTTGGCAACTGTACCCGTAATAACCGATTTTATAAAACTACCTCCAATAATAATCAGTGCCATTATGGGGATAATAATATACTTTTCACTGGATTCTTTCAGTCCGGTAAATTCGGTTGTAAAACCATATTCAGCCAAACCTGCTGCTTCCAGAAATGCAGGAAACACACCTAATCCGGCATAACCAAGCGTTAGAAAACCAAAAGCCACAACTAACGACTTCTTAAACCCAATCTTATCAGCATAAGCGCCAGTAAAAGTTGGCAAGAAATAAAGCAAAGCACTAAATGTACCCGAAATAAGAGCGGCCTCAACATCTGTAAAAGCCAAAATACGTGATAAATAAAGCGTTATCACAATGAAAACACCATAGTATGCAGCGCGCTCCAGCAACTCTGCAAAGTTAGCCACCCAGAATCCCCGGCTGAACTGCTTAAAAAAATTGACCATCCCTGTCATAAATGATTCATTTAAAGTTTATTCCCAATAATATATCTGCTATCTCAAAATAATAGTATTACTACAAGGCTCAAAAATAGTTACTTTTATCTCACATTTATTATACTTTTATCATACTCTGAACATTTATAAGAAAAACTAACCCTCTTGAAGCAGATATTTTTGGTCCCTCACCTGCATCCATCTTATAATAACTGGTATTACCTTTGCAAAAAACAACTACAATGATACATACCACAAAAGGCATCGTACTTAATCATATTAAATACAAGGAGACCAGTATTATTGTAACTGTTTACACCGAAGCATTTGGTAGGCAAAACTACCTGATAAACAACGTGCGATCAAAGCGTAATAAAGGCTATAGCGTTTTTTTACAACCCATGACCTTACTTGACTTACAAGTTTATCACCGTCCAAAAGCAGACATTCAAAGGATAAAAGACTTTAAAGTAGCCCATCCGCTGGAAAGCATCCCTTTTAAACAGGAGAAGCGTGCCATGGCCTTTTTCTTAACCGAACTAATGTCGAAAGTACTGCGCGAAGAAGAGCGAAACACCGATTTGTTCAACTTTATTTTTCATGGGATAGAAGTTTTTGACACCGGAACAAGAGGAACGGCAAATTTCCACCTGTTTTTTCTCTTCCAGCTAAGTCGATTTTTGGGGTTTGGCCCTGAAGGAGATACGAGTAACCAATCCTACTTTGATTTACTCAACGGCCATTTTACCAACACTGAACCATCACACGGCTTTTTTCTAACCGAACAGGTTAATAACAACTGGAAAAGGCTATTCAGCCTCGAGGCCGATCAACTGCATCAACTTCAGCTAAAAGGCGAAGAGCGCTACGCCCTGCTTGAGGCCATACTGGACTACTTCAGGCTTCATATCGATACCTTAGGCGAAATCAAATCTCTCAGCATTGTTCATCAGCTTTTCCACGAGGCCTAACATCCAAAAACAGCACTCACACTTAAGGCCTTAAGCCCTTTTGTCAAATATTTAAACACATTAGCTTACCAAAACATACCATTCCACAAAACAAATTACTTTTTAAAAAACTTAATCATTAAATTGAGTAGGCTATCCGTATTCGCCGATAACCTATTGCTAAATCATGAAAATAGACTCAAAATTTCACAATCTGGATTCCAGCTTCCTTACTAAAGTCAACTCGCTGATAAAAGAACACAACGCCATCGACATGGCTTCGGGCTATACTGACTTTCACTGCTCCCCAAAACTGATTGAGCTAGCCGAAAAGCATTTACGTGAAGGCCTGAACAGGTACGCCGAAACAGCTGGAGAAATAAGACTGAGGGAAAAAGTGGCCACCAAAATAGCCAACCTTTGCGACAGACAATACCATCCCGAAACAGAAATAACCATTACAGCTGGAGCATCACAAGGCGTTTATACCGCTATTGCCGCATTTATTAAAGAAGGCGACGAAGTCATAATTTTTGAGCCAGCTAATGAGTATTATGCGGCTGCCATAGAAATGAATGGCGGATTGGTACGCACCATTCCCATGAGTGGCGAACAATACCATATTGAATGGGAGATGGTTCATCAAATGATATCCAACAAAACCCGGATGATTATTATTAACTCACCGCATGCGCCAACAGGCTGGGTGATGGATGAAATTGATTTAATACGGCTCCAAAAAATCATTAACGGTTCTAATATTTTAATTCTTAGCGAAGAAACATTTGAACACATCATTTTTGACGGCCATCATCACCAAAGCGTGGCTTGTTTTCCCAAACTGGCTGAACGCAGCATAATCATTAATTCGTTGGGCGAAACATTTCATGTTACAGGCTGGCAGATAGGCTACTGCGCCGCCCCATCCGAAATTATGAAGGAATTCAGACGGGTACAAGAAACCATGATTCACAGCGTCAACTCCCCACTGCAAATGGCGATGGCAGACTTTATTGGAAACAAAGAAGAGTATAAAAAGCTTGGCCCTTTTTATCAGGCTAAACGCGACACTTTCTTGAAGATGATGACCGGGTCAGGTTTTAAGCCCCTGCCCTGTTCGGGCACCTATTTTCAGCTATTCGACTACAGCCAGCTGTCGGAAGATAAAGATCGTGAGTTTGTTATGCGTTTAATCAAAGAAGTCGGAGTGGCTGCCATGCCCATCAGTGCCTTTATGAAAGAGCGGCAACACCGACCACATATCCGTATTAATTTCGCTAAGCCCGATGAGTTGCTTGAAGAAGCAGCATTAAGACTAAAGAATTTCTGATTTTTTTCTTTTGAACGAAACTATTACATTTGCACCGCATTTGGCCCCATAGTTCAAGGGATAGAACAAGAGTTTCCTAAACTCTAGATACAGGTTCGAGTCCTGTTGGGGCTACAAAAGTCTGCTGGCACTAGCTTGCAGACTTTTATCATTTTAGTGCCATATCCCTAAACCAACAATTCAACAGTTGTATTCATTCACCCTTAATAATCCCAATTCTTTTCCTATTTTAGGACCAATTATACAAAACCAATCAGCGTTGCGGCTGTAACCATTTTGTCATGAACTATTTTGATATTGTAGCAGGAATACTATTAATCTTAGCCATAGTTAAAGGCTTTAAAAACGGGTTAGTGATTGAATTAGCGTCATTGGCCGCTCTCGTCCTGGGACTTTTTGGAGCCATTAAGTTTAGTAACATCACAGAGCAGTTCTTAATCAATCACATCAGTTCATCATACATTGGTATCATTGCCTTTATCGCCACCTTTATAGCGATTGTAATTGGGGTTCATTTAGTGGCCAAGGTGGTTGACACCCTTGTTTCAGCCATCGCCTTAGGCATGGTTAACCGCGTGCTGGGAGCTATCTTCAGCCTGCTTAAATATGCGTTTATCATTAGTGTGATCATTGCCATATTAGGAAGTTTTGAAAAAAGCTACAGCATCATTCCCGAAAAGCAAAAAAGCACTTCCCACTTGTATGAGCCGCTGCGTTCCATAGCCCCATCTATTTTCCCTTACCTGCAATTTAACGAAGTCAGGGAGCAGTTTGAAAACACCACAAAAGGAATTGATGTATAACAGGTGAATTGTTTTTAGAGAACTTCACTTCCCATAAGAGAGTGATTAAAAGCCCGCAGTAATTCATCATTATCAAGAGGTTTTTCGAGCACATGACTAAACCCAAGCACCATGTAATCTCTTTTTTCTGCTTCGGTTAAACGCCTGGATGTTTGCCCGATAAAAGGCACGTAGATTCCCATCTGTCTGATCTCAGAAATAAACCCCTCGAGATTGAGCCCTTGCGCATCAATATCCATCAGAACAACATGGATATCGTTTCGTTTTAGAAGCAGCTCTCTTGCTGATTTTTGTGTTCGGGCAGAAATTAGCGTTATTTTTGTTCGCTCAAGTACTTTGCGCATTTGCAACTGCGCCGCACTGGTGGCATCAATCAATAGCATTATTTTATTGGGCCACGAGTAGTTTGCTGAAACCTTTACATTAGCCCTTTCGCCATTATAATTTTGAGTTCCATTGCCCTTCGGCTTTTCCTGATCTTGCTCGAAAGGCATGGTAAAATAAAATTCGGAGCCGGTTGAAGGCTCAGATATAAGACCGATACTGCCACCATGGGCTGCCACCAAGCGCTTACAAATTGACAAACCCAAGCCTGTACCTCCGTAATTTTTTGAGGTGCTCTCATCGGCCTGACGGAAGGGTTCGAAAATAAACAATTGCTTATCAGCAGCTATGCCAATTCCGGTGTCGCGCACATAAAAGCGTAAACATGCCTCCTCTTGGGAGAACCCAAATTCAATAAAGCCTTTTTGGGTAAACTTAAAGGCATTACCAAGTAGGTTAATAAAAATTTGCTTCAGACGCCGCGGATCGCAAAGTATTTCAAGGGACGATAAATTATCAGGCAGATTCAAATAGAATTTTAAATGGGACTTTTGATCAATGCCCATGCGTTTTTCAAACAGCTGATAAACGTCCCGGAGAATTTTGCTCACCTGGCATCGCTCCATACTGAGGTCCAGTTCGCCACTCTCAATCTTAGCCAGATCGACAATATCATTAATCAGATCCATTAAATTTTCGGAACTTTTATTAACAATATCTATGTATTCAACCTTTTCACTTTCTGAGATATTTTCTTCCTTCAGCAAATTAGTGAACCCTACAATCGCATTTAGAGGTGTTCTGATTTCATGACTCATATTAGCCAAAAACGCGGACTTTAGCTTATCCGCCCCAATAGCTTTTTCTTTTGCAACAACCAGTTCTTGTTCGGCTTTCTTTTTCTGTGTATAATCCCTTCCTACAATGAGTACTGAAGAAATATGTGCATTATTGGTTTCAGGAGTAATCGTCCAGTCAAACGACCTGATAGCATCTAAAAAACGATACTCTATTTCAACATTCTTTGAGGAAGCTGCACCAAGCACTTCGGTGATACAATTCATAAGTCCGCTAACCAGTTCTTTCGGCAATTCTGTAATCTGGTTCAGCTTTTGCCCAACGCATGCACTTCTGTCTAGATTAAAATCAGATAAAAAGGCGGAATTACAATACGACAACTCACCTTCACTATCAATTCGCAAAATATGATCGCGCGAATTTTCTGTCAGCGCCCTGAATTTTTCTTCACTCTTTTTTAAGGAAGCTTCATTCTCCTTTCGCTTCGAGATATTATGGATAGATACATAATAACGAACCTCTCCATTCAAATGAATGGAAGTTACGTATATCTCGGCATGCACCAGTTGATGGTTTTTTCCAAGCAGTTGAGTATCGCCCTTATAATCCTGACCATGTTTTACACTATTGATGGCCTTCAGAAAGCCTTTGAGGAATTCTTCAGAGGCGAACATTTCATCGATCGCAAGTGCAAAAATTTCCTCTTGTGAGTACATCAGCATATCGCAAGCCGAGGCGTTGGCATAAACAAACTGCATCTTTTCATCGATAATAAAGATGCCATCAATGGTTGCTTCAATTAATTTACGGTTCCGCTCTTCACTTTCCCGCAAATGATTTTCCGTATTCTTTACATGAGTAATATCTTCACCAATAAGCAAGTACGACGCCTCTCCTATTTCCTGATTAGCCAGCGTACCCATCACCTTCATAATAACCTCGTTGCCATGCTTGCCTAACATGTGCGCTTCCATGGTGCCACAACCATGCATTTTTATCGATTCATAAAACACCTCTATCTGCTCAGGATCGTATTTTCCCTGGTAATACAAATCAGCCAGTGATTTTCCAATTAGCTCCTCTTTGGTATAACCGGAGTGAACCAGAGTTGCCTCGTTAATGAACTCGATCCGGCGGTTGCGTACGAGCATAATTCCCACAGGAGCAGAGCTTAAAATATTCTGCAAAAACCGTTCTTTATTGTACAGCTCCCGGTTAACTTTCAGAATTTCGGCGTGGCTTTTACGAATCTCCTCAGCCACCAACTCACGCTCAAGCGTATTGGCAATAAGCCTGGCGGACATTTGCAAGAGAACCGTTTCGTGCGGCAACCATTCACGATAAAAACTACACTCATCAAACCCTATGAACCCATAATAACTCCCTTTTACCCATATGGGATAAACTAAAACTGACATCACATCCTGCTCACAGAGCACATCCCTTACTTTATCGGGCAAACTATTAACATTAGACGCTTTAATGCCTCCATCGTCAAGCAGCATTTGGCGCCACTGACTAAAGTCGCGGTACGATAAATTTTTTAACTTGCCTATCACTGAGCGCACCCCTTCATTGCACCATTCGTAGGTGTTAGAAAACAACTCCCCATCGATATGATTCTCGAAAATATAGATGCGGCTGACATCAGAAAACTGACCTATGACGCTTAGAGACTTTGAAATGCGCTGCTCTAAACTCTCTTCAGAAGACAATATGGTGGACAGGTACAATGGCAAATACCCCGAAGGCACAGCCTCATCAGCGTCGTCCGGAAAGTGAGGCACGCCCCAGGCACCGGTATACACTCTTTCCATCATTCGCCGGAGCTTAGCATTCTCGGCCAATAACACGTTTGTATCTATCCTATCCACTCACCAAAGTTAATATGAATCAATAAATTATTACTCTAATCTTACTATACAAAAATAGAGAATTCAATGCCATAAACATATCTGTTCCTAAACGAATTCATGCGTTTCGTGTAAAATATTAAACATTTAATACCATGGCACTTGATAGCCGCGTAATTATTTGAATACTTAGGCACTTCATCCTTGTCCGATTAAAAAAGAATAGCCCAAGAGTGAGTATTTTTAAAACCAATCGACTATTTTTGAAGAAAATGAAACTTGGATGGAGCAAAAGAATGGATTAGTAATTAAGTCTACAGGCAGCAGATACACCGTACTGTCAGATGATGGAACTATGATTATTTGCCGAATAAGAGGCAAAATAAGATTAAAGGGCATTAAAAGCACTAATCCGGTTTCTGTTGGCGACCGCATTGTATATGACGACGATGGAAGTGGCGAAGGGGTCATCTCCGAAATTAAGGAGCGTAAAAATTACATTATCCGAAAAGCCACCAACCTATCCAAAGAGTCGCATATTATTGCTGCTAACGTTGACCAGGCAGTACTGATTGTCACCATCAATTACCCGATGACCTCTAAGGTATTTGTTGACCGGTTCATCGCTGCCTCCGAAGCCTATGGAATTCCGGTTACGCTGGTGTTTAACAAAACTGACCGCTACGATCATCAACATCAGCAAATTCTTGAAGAGTGGCGCAACCTGTATGAAAGCATCGGCTACCAAACTCTGGCTGTATCAGCCAAAAAGCAAGAGGATTTAAGTGAAATTGAAACACTGCTTAAAGATAAGATTACGGTTTTAAGTGGTCATTCGGGCGTAGGCAAATCGACTCTGATTAACCGGGTTGAGCCAACGCTAAATCTGAAAACAGCTGAAATATCAGCCATTCACCAATCAGGAAAACACACCACCACTTTTGCGGAGATGCATGCTCTGAGCTTTGGTGGCTTCATTATTGATACGCCGGGAATCAGAGGCTTTGGCCTAATCGATATTGAAAAGGAGGAGCTGTATCATTACTTCAAAGAAATATTTGAACATGCCAAGAATTGCCGCTTTAACAACTGCTCCCATTACAGTGAACCCGGTTGTACTGTCAAAAAAGCTGTTGAAGATGGTTTAATTGCCTATTCACGTTATGAAAGCTATTTAAGTATACTTCTCGACAAGAATGATAAATACAGATAAAAGGCTGATGTAACAGCAAAAACCATGAGAAGAGCCTTTACTATAGCATTTGTAAGTATTGTATTTTTAATTGTCTCAAACATCTACTACTACCTCGACACCTATCAGTGGCAAATCAACACCCAAAAAGACATTCTGCATAAACAATCGTTGATGGTGCGCGATAAACTGAGCCAGTTTGCTCATAAAACCAAAACTGGCCTTTCCATCTTCATCTCCCAGAATGAACTCGATAGTTTATTTCTTGCCAGACAGCATTCTTTTGAAATACAAAAACGCCTTGAGTTGCTATACAATGGCTTTAGTGAGCACCTTAATGAGCTAACTGTATACAACACCAAAGGCGATGCCTTTGAACTGCGCCGCAACAAAAACGGATCCTTCATATCGGCCTATAGCCATGTCGAAGACATCGGCATCAACACCCCCAAAATATTAATTAATCCGCAAGGCACCCGCATCATCTATCACCAACCCTTAATGAGCATGGATGAAATCATCGGCTACGTTAAGTTTAACATGGATTTAAACCAGTTTTTTTCATCGGTATTTCAGAGCTTTAACGTTGAAAATGTTAATTTTCAATGGGTGATGAAACCTAATGGTGAAGTTGTTTATAATACCTTGCATCAGGATAAGTTCACCCCTATCCTGGACAACATTGATAGCCAGATTACAAAGCACGATTGGTTTTCCAAGGTCCACCACATTACCCTTGCCCACGAAAAAACAAAGGTGCTGACCGTGTTTAGCAAGTTGTATTTTGATGGCATCGGGTATTACCTGGCTTTTTCCATGCCACAAAAAATAATTACGGCTTCCATTGCACGTTATTCATTCCTGGTTGGCGGCATTTCCCTATTCATTATTTGCCTCATCATTCTCACATTTAGCATCTACCAGAAAAGACATATAGAAGATCAGCAGAGCCTGAAAAAGTCGGAGGAGGCACTGCAAAAAATGGTCTATTACATGCCAGTTGGCGTTGTACTCATTGACAGCCGCAACAGAATCAGGCAAGTTAACCGGGCGGCACTGAAACTTTTTGCCTTTGATGATGAAGACCAGCTAATAGGGCGCATTGCCAGCGATGAAGTTCTGTTTGAAAACAAAACCAGACTCGACAAAACAACTTATTCTGCACAATCCAACAAGTACATCCTTAAGAGCAAAACAAATGAAGAGTCGGTCATCCTTAATGAACAGATCCCATTCTACCTGCTCCGAGAAAAATATTCGCTGCAGGTGTTTGTTGAAGTTTCGCTGCTTGAAAATGAAAGAAAAAGTGAAGAGATGGCTAACAAAGCCAAATCAACGTTTATTGCCAATATCAGTCATGAATTGCGCACACCCTTAAATGGAATTATCGGCATGACAGATATATTGATATCCTCTGAAAAAGACGAACAGGATAAGAATTTACTAGGGGTGGTTAAGCGCTCTGCTGATACCTTATTGGTTTTAATCAACGACATCCTTGACTTTTCAAAAATGGAAGCCGGCAGATTCGAAATTGAGTCTATCCCCTTTAATCTGCACGAAGAAGTAGAAAACACCATCGAATCATTTGTACCAAAAGCCCAGGAAAAATCACTTTCACTCACCTGGTCGGCAAGTCTCAATTTACCCACAAATTACCTCGGCGATCAGATAAGAATCAGGCAAATATTAAACAACCTCCTGAGCAATGCGATTAAATTTACCAACAAAGGGCGCATCCACCTGTCGATAAAAGAAACACAAAACATAAACGGCTCACCAGCCATCCTATTCTCCTTAAAAGACACCGGCATTGGCATAAAAGCTTCTAAACTGGAGTCTATATTTAAGTCGTTTGCACAAGAGGACGAAAGCACAACGCGCAAATACGGTGGCAGCGGGTTGGGCATTACTATCTCTAAGCAACTCGTTAACATGATGGGAGGAGAAATATGGGTCAACAGCCCTTCAGGCATCTCTACCGATCCGACTAATCCGGGCGCCGAATTTGCTTTTACCATTCCCCTTAAGTCTAAAACGCACCAAAAACGGTATAACTACAGCCACATTACCTCCTTAAAAAAAGTGCGCGCATTTATCATCTCCGATGAACCGCTGCAGGTGCATGTCTTAATAAAAAACCTGGCTTCACTGCATATCGACTACAAGGTTATTCCTCCTTCCAATGAGTCGATTGATATTATCCGCACAGATAATAAACACCATATCCTGTTCGTTGATCACCGACCTGATTTTAACGGCCTGGAATTCCTTCAAACGCTGTACAACCACCGCCTGCATAAGCGCATGCCAATCATTATGCAAAGTTCCGATTTTGAACCCTCCAATACGTCACTGGCCAAAAAACTGGGGGTTGATGTGTACCTGCGTAAGCCAGTTGACCTGGAGCCGTTGGAAGAGTGCATCGCCCGCTTTTTTCAGAACATTCCCAAACGTAAAGTCTTCGCTGGGGAATCGCCTGCGGTCCAGGGACTGAGAATTCTTGTGGCGGAAGACAATGTGTTGAATCAGCGGGTAGCCAAAAGCCTGTTTGGTCAAATCGGCCACCCTGTAGACATTGTAAGCAATGGTATGGAAGCCGTACAAAAGATGCAGCACCACAGCTACGACATTGTATTTATGGATATTCTCATGCCACAAATGAATGGTATTGAGGCCCTTCAAAAAATGCGCTCAAAAGGCAATACCTGCCCGGTAATAGCCATGACAGCCAGTGTTGCTGAGTCGGAGCGCGAGTATTTAATGAGCGCCGGCATGGATGATTTCATAACCAAACCCACAAAAGTGGAAGACCTCTCCAGAATGATTGCCAAGTGGTGTGTGGTTTAATGGTCAGTTTAAAATAAAACACTGCTTCCTGCGTTAGTGATGTTAATACAGTAATATATTGACTAATGAGCTTTTATACACATAGGCGGGCCTGGAAACTCTTTTTACTACTAAGCGCTATTGCTATCGGTATCTTTACCTTAGTTTATACGGATAAGTTGACAAACCAGCTGAAAGAAGAAGAGCGCAAAAGTGTTGAAATATGGATACAGGCCATCAAACAAATCACACAAAGTGAAACTGGCGAGGATGAACTGGCACTAACCCTAGAGGTCATCAGTCAAAACACCACCATCCCCATCATCATTATTGAAGCCGATTCAACAATCAACTCCTACCGCAACATTGACTTACCGGATGAAAACCAAGAGCAGGCCCTTCAAAAAGAGCTGCACCACCTCATGTCGCATGGCACCCCTTTGGTGATTGACCTTGGCGATAATGAATTGCAATATTTGTATTACGATGACTCTGTACTGATAAAAAAACTGGAGTGGTTCCCGATCATCCAACTCTCCATCGTTACCCTGTTTATCTTTATCGCCTACCTGGCCTTTAATGGCGCCCGTAAAGCAGAACAAGACCAGGTTTGGGTAGGCATGTCGAAAGAAACGGCTCATCAGCTGGGCACGCCCACCTCGTCCCTGTTAGGCTGGGTCGACCTGCTAAAGCTAAAAGAAGAAAACAGCGCAATTGCCTGTGAGCTGGAAAAAGATGTGGAACGCCTGCAGGTTATTACCGATCGCTTTTCAAAAATTGGCTCTAAGCCTGAGCTAACCGAACAACCCATACTATTGGCCATCGAAGAAGTTGTGGGCTATTTAAAACGACGTACTTCTTCAAACATCAACATTGATATAGCAACTGATGTGCCGCCCTATTCAATGGCTAGAATAAACAAAGTTCTTTTCCAGTGGGTAATTGAAAACTTGTGTAAAAATGCCATCGACGCCATGAGCGGCAGCGGGCATATCAAAATTCATATCCAGCAAAACAACGAACGCCTGCTCATGGATGTTACAGATAACGGGAAAGGATTGAGTCGTAAATATTTTAAAACTGTTTTCAAACCCGGATACACAACTAAATTAAGAGGCTGGGGTTTAGGCTTATCACTGGCAAAACGCATTGTTCAAGGATATCATGGCGGTAAGTTATTTGTTAAAGATTCGGAACTCGGTAAAGGAACAACCTTCAGAATAGAACTGCCAAAAGCCTGACGCATTTTAACTTATTTGACTTTGGATGCTAAAAAGATTCACTTTTCTTTTCTTGCGTTAGTTAATTTTATACTTTTGCACAGTTTTTAGCGAGGGAAAAGTGGACAGACTGAAAAATTACAGCATCCCGTTCAAGGGTTTAAAAGAAGGCAAACACCTGTTTAACTACGAAATAGGCGAAGGATTCTTTGAATTATTTGAACAACCTTTAATTGAAAAAGGGGATATTAACGCAGAAGTTGAGCTCAACAAAAGTTCAGCCCTGCTAACCTTAACCTTTAAAATTGGAGGTAATGTGGAAACCAGCTGTGATAATTGCCTGGAAGCTTTGACTCTTCCGGTGGAAAATGAATCGCTGATGTATATTAAATTTGGCGAGGAGTATAATGAACCCACTGAGGAGATTATTGTATTACCTCACGATGAGCATGAAATCAACGTAGCTCAGTTGATTTATGAGTTTATCTGTGTAGCACTGCCCATAAGGCATGTACATCCCGAAGATGAAAATGGCAACGTAACCTGTGATGCGGATATGTTGGATCAGCTGGATAACTATCTGGTTGAAGAAGACAGTGATGAAGAACAGGACGATGATATGGATCCGCGTTGGGCGGCTCTGAAAAATTTATTAGATAAATCAAGTAAATAGGTTGAAAAATGGCACATCCTAAGCGAAAAATCTCGAAAACGAGAAGAGACAAGAGAAGAACGCACTACAAAGCAGTTGCACCTGCATTGGGAGTATGTTCAAACTGTGGTGCTACTGTAAAGTTACACACAGTGTGTGGTGAGTGCGGTTACTACCGTGGAAAATTAGCTGTAGAAAAAGAAGTGACAGCATAGTTTATTGAATCCGCATTCAATAAAATTTGCCCTCAACAATTATTGAGGGCAAATTTTGTTTTAGGGCATTTGTTTTAAATCGTTTGTATACTATAACTGTTTTCTTACTTTTGTAGTCGCCCTAACTGAGTGTTATTGAATACGCTTCGTTTACAATTATTATAATTTTAAGGATTTAAGTAAGTAACATGTGTGGTGTTACTTGCCTAAAAGTTATTGAAATAAGGAAACCAAGAAAAACTTAGTTCAGGAGTGGAATAATTAATTTTTGGAAGTTTCCATCTGCTTGCGCGCCTGAGCGCAAAAAGCAAAAAATGAAAGTCAAATGAAAAAGACCAGTGCAGTAATTACAGCTGTTGGAGCATATGTTCCTGATTATATCCTCAATAATCACGAGCTAAGCAAAATGGTAGATACCACCGATGAGTGGATCATGACCCGCGTGGGAATCAAAGAGCGTCACATCCAGAAAGGCGAAGGCCTTGGTGCTTCGGACATGGGTGCTGAAGCAGTTAAGGAAATCTTTGCAAAAACCGGCATTAAACCGGAGGAAATTGATTTGGTTATTTGTACGACCGTCACACCGGATCATCCTTTCCCGGCAACGGCCAACATCATAGCAGATAAGTGTGGCATTAAAAATGGACATGGCTTTGATATCAATGGTGGCTGTTCAGGTTTTATATATGGCCTTGATACAGCATCGCGCTTTATCGAATCAGGAGCTGCCAAAAAAGTACTTGTGGTTGGAGCAGAGAAAATGTCATCAATTGTAGACTATACCGATCGCACCACTTGTGTATTGTTTGGCGATGCAGGCACTGCTGTATTGTTAGAACCTACAGAAGAAGAAATTGGAATTCGCGACCGCATCCTGCGCAGCGATGGCTTCGGGCGTGTTCACCTACATATGAAGGGAGGCGGTTCTGTTTATCCGGCCTCTCACGAAACGGTGGACAACAAAATGCATTACATCTATCAGGAAGGACAGCACGTATTCAAACATGCTGTATCTAAAATGGCTGATGTTTCTGTTGAGATTATGGAACGTAATAATTTAAGTGCTGATGAACTTTCGTGGCTGGTGCCTCACCAGGCTAACCTGCGAATTATTGGAGCCACTGCTGAGCGCATGAACCTTGATAAAGAAAAGGTAATGATTAATATTGAGCGCTATGGCAACACCACTTCGGCAACTATTCCGTTGTGTTTATGGGAGTGGGAAAAGCAACTGAAGAAAGGTGACAATATTATCCTGGCTGCTTTTGGTGCCGGTTTTACCTGGGGGTCGATCTACCTGAAATGGGGCTACGACTCAAAATAATTCACGAAACTACAATTATACAAAAGGCTGCCTCACGTTTGAAGCAGCCTTTTTCTGTAAATAATGAACCGTTTTTATTTATAGTCATCTAATTTTTCGGCCAGCTCGCCCACTTCATCAATTTTAAAGTTACCAAAGAAGGAAAGCAAAATGCCATTGGTTTCGCCCTGAAACAGCACATGACACTCCGATACTTTCTTTCCCTTGCGAAGAATCCGAATGTCCACATCCTCATCGGCCTCATCATCTTCCACCTTTTCATACTTTCTCAAAGGCAAATAACGCAATGCAACATCTTTAAACGCCATTGGTTCGTCCTTATCGGGCGCCTTATAAATGATCAATTTCACCTCGTGCAAATCCCCATTGACAGTACTTTCTTCATTCCCTTCCTCATCATCAAAGCTTAAATTAACAGCATCCAGCATTTCCTTTGAGAAGGTCATGATTGTGATGCCTGGCTCGAGTGCCATCTTTTCAAACAACTTATCGGAATAGCGGTCTTGTGCATGCGTGGCCAGGCCCAGTGCGGCAATTAATACAAATGCGAATAACTGTTTCATAGTTTAGAATTTAGATTTCAAATCATTAGTTAATCAGTACTCATCAATAAACCTATCCAGGTAAGGGCTTACCTCAAGTTGCTTCCCGTAAGGGATTTGTATCGTAACAATCACCTTTTGGTTACGCACCAAGGCTTCTTCTGCTACAACAAATTTGCGGTCGAGGTACAAGATTGAATCATTTTGTGACCAGTGATACATGGTTGTTTTGGCATTGAATTCAGCGTCTTCATCATTCAGCCCTCGCGCCCGTTTTTCAATAACCATGGAAAAAGAATCGCCATGCGCAATGTTAATGATCGGAGCCCCTTCTACCTGCAGATCGCCATCTTGTGTAAATAACTCCAGATGATTAATATCCATGAGGTAATCGCGTTTGGTATGCCCTACATCAGCTTTAGTGGGCTGTAAATAAATGGCTTCCGATGCGGTTTCTTTTAAGGTGTGGCGTTCGGTTAGGCCGCCAGTTTCTTCAAAACTTTTGGCAATACGCACTCCAGTAAAAAACACCATTACAATGCCCGCTAACCAAAGTATTAACGCTGCAAACCCCACCATCTTACCATGCCCTCTAAAGCGAAAGATGAGCTTAAGACCCAAATACAAGATCACTAAAAACGGGATACCCACTACCAGAAGTGCAGCCACCATTAAAAAACTCTGATCCAAATGAGACAGAAAACGGTCGGGAACGGAAGCTATGAAGTGATTACCATCGGTTACTGCCAGCCCTAAAAGTGTATCTTTAAACGCAAAGAAACCCACCAATCCCATAATGGAGAGAACACTCCAGATAACGATACCTACGCCAAGTATTATTCCAAAAATATTCAGCACCTGATGCAGACCACTGGCCATGGCATCTCCTGTTTTATTTGCTCGATTTTGCATACGTTGATAATTAGGTTTGTTTTTATACTCCTTAAATTTTGAAGACACCGCCTGGTACTCGTCTTTAATATTATCACCCATCTTTTTAAACGTCATGCCACCGCGCATTTCAATGCGTTGCCCCAGAGTTTTGGCTTTGGGCATGGCAATCCAAAGTACCAGGTAGATAAAAGCAACAACCCCAAACGACATCAGTGCAGTAACCACCGCTATGATGCGAAACACTAAAGGATCTACATCAAAATAGGCCGCTAGACCGGCACAAACGCCTCCAAGAAATCGGTCATCAGGATCGCGGAACAATGATTTTTTTCCAACATAAGTCGATGACGAGCTACTGGTGTCTTTGCTCTCAGAGGAATCGAATTCAGCATCTTCCTCATCCACAATCTCGGTTGGTTCGCCAATAGTGTGAATGATTTCTTCAACATCCGACAAGGAAACAGTGCCTCCCTGACACTTGTAATGAAATAGCTCGGCAATACGAGCTTCAATATCAGCAATCACTTCATTGGCCTCCTCATCATGGCCCAATCGCTGTTTTATTGTTTCTAAATAATTATTCAGTCGTTCGTAGGCCTCCTCTTCTATTTTAAAGGCAAAGCCATCAATATTTATATTTATCGTTTTATTCATAATATCGGTTCAACAATTTACTGCAGATTAGAAAACAGATTGACTTAACAAATTAGCATAAAACCGCCAAAGAGCCAAAAAATTACCTTTAAAGCCAGTGAGCCAAGCAACAGAAATGCAATAAGATACAGCACGACCTTGAGAATGGTTTTAAAGATGAGACCCAGCACCAATAGCACCAATACAAAGGTTAAGGCGCCTGGGAAAAAGATGTGGTTAAACGTTGGTGCCACATGGTAGGTAAATCCGGTAAAAACGGCAGCCGGTCCATGAAACACACCATGCAGGTGTGGCATATTAATGAACATGGCAGCTCCAATAACGGCCAAAATAATCAGAAAAGTTGTTTTTTCGCCCCGTGAGAAACGGCTAAAGAAACTCTTCCCCTTTTTATAGGTTGATGACTCCTTAAAATTTCCGAACTGCTTCTTCACCTCGTCGTATTCGTCACGAATGCTGCGTTCGATGTTTTCAATGGTAATGCGCTCCCCTCGCATTTGCAGCTTTTGCGCGGTTGTAAGCGCAGGAGGCAGGGCAATCCATAAAATAATATAGATGAGCGGCAAACCACCCCAGGTTAATAAAGTGAGTATAACAAACAGAACACGCACTATAACCACGTCAATACCAAAGTAGGCGGCAATACCGGCACAAACACCGCCAAATACGCGGTTATCAATATCACGGTAAAACCGTCGGCTTGGCTTTACATGTATCAGCGATGATGAAGTTGTAGTTTTCTTTTCCTCACCTTCAACACCTTCAAACTGCTCAGGCTCGCCCATGGTCGCAATCACCTCCTCAACCATCGTTATTGTTACCACCCCGGTTTCCCGGTTAATCCGCTCATTGAAAATTTCTGCAATTCGACTTTCGATATCAGAAATAATTTCATCACCACTCTCCTGCGAGCGAAAAGTAGACTCAATTTTATCCAGATAGTTGCGTAAGCGTGTGTAGGCATCTTCGTCAATATAGAACATGTGCCCACTGATATTAATAGTTACAGTTTTCTTCATTGCTCTGTTACATTATTGGTTTGGTGTATTAATTCAACGGCGCTGACCAGTTCCTTCCAGGAAGCATCCATTTCACCCAAAAATGTTTTTCCTTCCTCGGTGAGGGCATAGTACTTACGCGGCGGTCCTTGTGTCGACTCTTCCCAGCGATAGCTAAGAAGCTTAGCATTTTTCAGGCGCGTCAATAGCGGATATAATGTCCCTTCCACAACAATCATCCGCGCTTCCTTTAACTGATTGATGATATCTGAAGCGTAGGCATCGTTGTTAGACAAGATGAGTAGGATACAATACTCTAAAACTCCCTTCCGCATTTGCGCTTTTGCATTTTCTACATTCATTCCCCTGGTTTTATAGAGTTAATTTTAAATTTTATTAATGATTTGAGGTTTAAATAATAAGATACGCTCCAAATCAATGTCCTTATTCTGCTTCTTATTACTATCCCTCATTGCTTCATGTTTCTGCGCCTCTCTCTTCTCGGCTTCACTTAGAACATTCTTTTGAGGTGCTTTACGTTGCTCTGCCACCTGGCAAGTATCGGGCTTTTGTGTTTGTCCCATCACCAGCGGCAAAAAGCAAAAACCGATAAACAACACCATTTGAAAACGATACGAGTTATGTGCTTTGAGAAACTTCATGACAAATAATACTAGTTTTAACAATGAATTAGGTATAACAAATATACAGTCATTGTATGGTACTTTGCAATACATAGTACCATATTTTTTTTCAGACCATTTGAATATTTTTCCAAAACACGCGAAAACATTGGCCTGAACGATTAAAAAAAAAATAAGCACAGGGACCTAATTTTCTTACTTTTGTGGGCAAAACATCCATAATGCTATTCGATTCGGGATACTTTGCCTTATTTCTGGCCTCATTTTTAGCTGCCACAGTAGTGCCTTTCAGCTCGGAAGCCTTGCTATCGGGCATGCTGGCTGCCGATTATAACCTATACTGGTGCCTCGCCCTGGCGACATTAGGCAACTGGCTGGGCGGCATGAGCTCATACGGATTGGGCTGGCTGGGCAAAACAGAATGGATAGAGAAATACCTGAAAATTAAACATTACCAAATTGAGAAGACGAAAAAGATGGTAAAAGGCAAAGAGCTATGGATAGCCTTTTTCTGCTGGCTACCCGGCATTGGTGATGTAATAGCGGTTATCCTGGGCTTGCTAAAAGTTAATGTAGTTCTGGCAGGCATTGGTATGTTGATAGGAAAAATGCTTCGCTATGTGATTTGGGCTTTTATTTCTCTCGAAATTATTAATTGGGTCAACTAAATGATTAGGAATCCTAGTTATCAGGCTCTACATTCACCCTTGGAATTTAAATAATTTTCAAATCATCGTAATTTTGCCCATTTTTGCAGCTCTTTATTAATAGATTAGATTGATAGACGATAGATACCAGAAAAAGTCTGCTTAGCCAGATGCCTCGATACAAATGAAGGCACATTTGAATATTGCAGTCCATAAATCTACCAGCTATCAGTCTCTTATTGTGATTATTATCGTTGTTTAAATAAGTTCCAGATGGCAGAAGAAAATATAAGTGAAGCAATCAACGCCTCATTTGAGAGAGCAATTGAAAAAAGTAACGCCTTAGAAGCCGATTTACAGGTTAACCCAGGCAAGCACCGTGTATTAACAGGCGACCGTCCTACAGGCAACCTGCATATTGGACATTATTTTGGTTCATTGCAAAACAGGGTACGCTTGCAAAACCTGGGAGTCGAAACGTTTATCGTTATTGCCGACTATCAGGTATTAACTGACCGCGATGTATTTAAAGATATTTCGAAGTATGTACTGGAGCTGACCATCGACTACCTGGCATGTGGACTTGATCCGCATAAATTTAACACACACATCTTTCCGCATAGCCATATACCAGAATTGAACCAGTTGCTGGTACCTTTTCTATCCTTGGTATCTAACTCTGAATTAAGTAAGAACCCAACCATCAAAGAAGAGATTCAGGCATCCGGTCAAAATGTGATTAACGCAGGAATGTACACCTACCCCGTTCACCAGGCAGCTGACATCTTATTCTGCAAAAGTGATGTGGTGCCAGTAGGAAAAGACCAGTTGCCGCATATTGAACTCACCAGAAACATTGCCAAACGCTTTAACAAGAAGTTTAAGGCACGTGTATTTAGAGAACCTACAGGTTTATTAAGTGAAACACCGATGATTCTTGGCCTGGACGGCGGCCAGAAGATGAGTAAGAGCCGTAACAATACCATCATGATTAAAGCCACCGAGGACGAGACCATGAAGGCAGTAAAATCAGCTAAAACCGACTCGGAACGACTGATTACCTACGATCCGGACAATCGCCCAGAAGTTGCCAACCTGCTGCGTATTGCGGCACTGGCATCAGGCACCAAGCCCGAACAAATTGCTGCCGAAATAGGTGAGCAGGGCGCCGGTAAGCTCAAGCAAGTTGTAACAGAATCAATCAACGAGCATTTTAGAGAAATTCGTCAGAGACGATCACAATTGGAGAACGATCTGGATTTCGTAAAAAGCATTCTTCGCGAAGGAATTGGCGAAGCACGCAGCGTTGCGCAAAAAACACTAGAAGAAGTGCGGGTAGCCATGAACATGGATATCTAAAAAAATATCGAACAGTGTAAAAAGGGAGGCCAGTGCTTCCCTTTTTCTTTTTTAAGCCCTAAGCACTCCTTGCTATAAATCGAATCCCGCTTAGTTCTCATCCTCCTCATTGTTAAAAAAATATTAAATCTGCACCAAACGTATTTTTACGTCGCCAAGTTGACGTATTTTTGCATCAGATTGACCAAGTAAAATTATGTCACAAGCAAAAAACGATTTATTCGAAAAACCCTTACAGGATTTGGCGGTGCTGTTTAAAGCGTTGGGTCATCCGGCCCGATTGCAAATACTTAAGTTCTTAGGCACCCGCAACAGCTGTTTCTCAGGCGATTTATCGGAAGTGATACCGCTTGGGCGAACAACAGTCAATCAGCATTTGGCCGAACTGAAAAAAGCCGGCCTGATAAAAGGAACCACCTGTGGCTCCAAAACCAATTACTGCCTCCACCCGGAAGGCATTAACCTGCTTGCCAACTGTGGACTAACTTTTTGCAAGGAGCTTCAGACCAATATTGATGCAAACACAACATGTTAATTAACTAAAAAAACAGATAATGAGAGTATTGATTTTATGCACAGGCAATAGCTGCCGCAGCCAGATGGCCCACGGCTTTCTGCAGTCGTTCGATAAGGATATTCAGGTATATTCAGCCGGAACACAAGCTTCAGGAAAGCTGAATGCAAAAGCTGTACAAGTCATGCAGGAGATTGGTATCGATATCAGTGGCCATACCAGCGACTCGGTTCAGAAATACCTGAATGACGAATGGGACTTTGTCATCACCGTTTGCGGAGGAGCTAACGAATCGTGTCCGGCCTTTAGCGGCAAAGTTAAGCATCGACTGCACATTGGTTTTGATGATCCATCGCATGCCGAAGGAAGTGATGAATTTATTATGAGTGAATTCCACCGTGTACGCGATGAGATTAAAGAAGGGTTCTACAAATTTTATCTTGAAAACATCAAACAAGCCTAGCGATGTCTGATAATAAAAAGCAAATAGGCTTCTTCGAAAAGTACCTCACGCTTTGGGTGGCACTTTGTATCGGAGGAGGAATTCTGATTGGGCACTTTTGGGGAGATAGTGTAGCAGTTTTAAGCCAGCTGGAAGTGTCGGGTGTAAACATACTGGTGGCTGTATTGGTATGGCTTATGATTTACCCCATGATGCTTCAGGTGGATTTCACCAGCATCAAAAATGTAGGAAAGCGGCCCAAAGGGTTAATCTTAACCTTAGTTATCAACTGGCTTATTAAGCCCTTTACCATGGCCTTCTTTGCCTGGATGTTTTTCAGCAAACTCTATGGTGCGTTTATTGAACCAGAACTGGCCGGCGAATACATTGCAGGTGCCATTTTACTGGGGGCTGCTCCTTGCACAGCCATGGTATTTGTATGGTCGTACCTAACCGATGGCGACCCCAATTACACCCTGGTACAGGTATCGGTGAATGATTTGATTATATTGGTTGCTTTTGTGCCCATTGTTGGCTTTTTGCTGGGCATTACCAATGTAAGCATTCCTTACGACACTTTGGTAACAAGTGTGGTTGTGTTTGTGGTTGTGCCGCTGCTGGCAGGGACTATCACCAACCGCTACCTGATTAAACGTTATGGTGAACAATGGTTTACGCAAACATTTTTACCTAAATTTAAGCCGGTAAGCATCTTTGCCTTATTGGCGACGCTGGTATTGTTATTTGCTTTTCAGGGACATAACATCACACAAAATCCATTGATTATTTTGTTGGTGGCCATTCCGCTCATCATACAAACCTATTTTATCTTTTTCATTGCCTGGTTTGGCGGACGCAAACTTAAACTACCACACGCCATCTGCTCTCCGGCTTCCATGATTGGAGCCAGCAACTTTTTCGAACTGGCCGTAGCCGTGGCAATTGCTTTGTTTGGCCTTCATTCGCCCGCAGCCTTGGTGACTGTTGTAGGTGTATTGGTTGAAGTGCCGGTGATGCTGTCGTTGGTAGCATTGGCAAACAAATGGAAATACTAAAAATACAGATAGTTAAAAGTCAGTAGTCAGTAGTAAAGAATGTTAAACTATTGACTACTGACTAATAACTTCTGACTTATTCTTATTTTTGCAGCATGATTTACTTAGTAGCTGGTATTGTGGTGGCCCTGGTGGTGGCCTATTTCTTTTCCCGCAAAACAAATCAGGAAACAGAAGAACCGAAGATTGTTGCAGACGATTGCTGCGGCGCCCATGAGGTATGTGAGGCTGACAGCCTGTTGAGTAGTAGCGATAAGGCAGAGTATTTTGAAGACGAGGAGCTGGATACTTATAAAAACAAAGCTGCCAACAGCTACTCTGACGATGAAATTGAACAGTTTAGAGAAGTGCTTTTCACTCTGAAGGAACGCGAAGTAGCCGCCTGGCTCAAATCCCTGCAACTACGGGGTATTAATCCGCCCGAAATCATCCGCGAAGAAGCATTAATGATTGTAGCTGACCGGCGAGGCCTATAGCTGTATGACATATTTTTGATTTTTAATCTTATTTTAATTTATTTACTATCAGTAATATAATAATATTACTAGTCATTCAGTAGTAAATTGTCATACAAAATTACTGCAGAATCTTATATATTAGCTGTCAAAATACAGAAGCAATGAATCCAGTATTAACAGCGTTTATCATATCCGGTTATTTTGGCCTTTTAATTCTTATTTCATTTTTAACCAGCAAAAAAGCTGACAACGATACCTTTTTCAGAGGTAACAAGCAATCGCCCTGGTACATTGTATCCATTGGTATGATTGGTGCGTCCCTGTCAGGCGTAACATTCATCTCTGTTCCGGGGTGGGTGGCCTCCACCAATCTAACCTATATGCAGATGGTATTTGGTTACTTTCTGGGTTATCTGGTAATTGCCCACATCCTTTTACCACTCTATTACCGGCTCAACCTCACTTCTATCTACACCTATCTCGAAAAACGCTTTGGCTTCTGGTCGTATAAATCAGGGGCCTACTTATTTATATTATCCCGCACAATAGGTGCTTCAGCCCGCCTCTATTTAATGGCCAATGTACTGCAAATAACGGTATTTGATGCCTTCAACATTTCCTTTGAAGTAACTGTACTGGTAACCATCCTGCTAATTTGGCTATACACTTTCCGCGGGGGTATCAAAACCATCATCTGGACAGATACGCTACAAACCTTATTTATGCTGCTAAGTGTTGGGATTACTGTAGTGGTGATTGCCAAAACCATGAACCTTTCTTTTAGCGGTCTTATCAGTGCCGTGAGCGATAGCCAGTTTTCACAAATATTTGAATTCAGCGATCTGTCATCAAAACAACATTTTATCAAGCAGTTCTTTTCAGGGGCATTTATCACCATTGTGATGACCGGGTTGGACCAGGACATGATGCAGAAAAACCTGACCTGTCGCAACCTTAAAGATGCTCAAAAAAACATGTTCTGGTATGGATTCTCGTTTGTACCGGTTAACCTACTGTTCCTTAGCCTGGGGGTATTACTGTTTATGTTTGCTGCCAGCCAGGGCATTGCCATTCCCGAACGCTCTGATGACCTGTTTCCCATTATAGCAACGGGCGGCTACCTGCCTAAAATTGTAGGTATCTTCTTTATGCTGGGATTAGTGGCAGCTGCCTATTCGAGTGCAGACTCGGCCTTAACCTCTTTAACCACCTCGTTCTCGGTTGATATTTTGGGTGTTGAAAAAAAGAATCAGGCGGTCGCCAAAAAACTTCGTTTTAAAGTACACATTGGCTTCAGTATTCTGCTTGCCGTTGTCATCCTGCTATTCAGAGCCTTTAATAACGACAGCGTTATCAGCACCGTATTTAACCTGGCGGGATACACTTATGGCCCACTGCTCGGACTGTATGCGTTTGGATTATTTACCAAGCTGCAAGTCAGGGACTATTTGGTACCTTTCATCGCCATTCTATCGCCGGTTATTATTGGTCTGCTGGATTACAACTTTACCATCGGTTTTGAAAAGTTGATTTACAATGGTGCCATTGCGTTTATTGGCTTGTTACTTATTGCCAGATACAGGAAATGGTAATTGCTCAGGAACCTTTATATCATAGCCAGGAATAGATAACCCTCGACTGCGCATTGCTTCTTCAAACGGCATGTAGAAATCCCCGTCATCATCAATTACCAAACGGTGATTCAGCTCCGGAAAGTCCATTCTGGTGAGGTCGCGCATTTTGTAAACCACTGCGTTTCCATGATCGCGTAAGGTTCCCTTTCCCTTAATCTGATGGAAAGCATGTATCTTACCTCTGACGAATGCTCCATCCCGATTGGTCCAAACCTGAACAACAGGTGCCAGACGATTGGGCCCGGATAAGTTAAAGCGGCTATAGGTGCAGAAATTACCAAGGCTATAGGCAATAAAGCGATTCTTGTAGATTTCGATGGAACGAGGCACATGCGGGCCATGGCCAAAAACAACATCGGCACCGGCATCAATCACCGCATGGGCAAAGGCATAAACATTTCCCCGGTTTTCGCCATAAAACATTTCGGTTTCACGGGTCACATGCATATGGTCACGTCCTTCGGCGCCTCCATGAAACGATACGATGACGTAATCACACGTTGCATCCAACTCCTTCACAATCTTCACCGCCCCCTCAATATCTCCAATTTTGGCGGTTCCGGTATTTGGCGCAAAGGCACATAACCCCACCAGCTGACCATCTATTTCTTTGATGACAGAAGGTTTGTCGACCAAACCGGCAAAAGCAATGTCCAGACTATCCAACAAGCGGCGGGTAGAGATCAACCCGGGCGGTCCAAAATCGCGAATATGGTTATTGGCGATACTAACAAAATCGAACCCGGCCTTTTTTAAAACCGGTGCGTAGCTTGTGGGCGTTTTAAAAGCATAACATTTAGTCGTATCTCTGCAACTTTTGAATACCTTCCCTTCGTCTAAAAAAGCCCCCTCCAGATTACCAAACACCACATCGGCACCGGCAAAAACAGGAGCTACCTCCCGCACTAAAGGCCAGGGGTTGTTGTTGGGTGGCAAATACTGCACGGTTGGAAAGTGAGTACCGAACATCATGTCCCCTACCCCTACAAACGATAATCCACTATTAGCCGATTGTGAGAAGGCAGAACTAAAGATGCCAAACGCTGTAATCAAGAGTAAGATACTTTTTCGCATAACCTTTCAATTTGGATGCTAAAGATACTATTTTGCATTAAAGCCTCCCTGCAGACATTTGGCTTTTCGCGAAAATACAGCTAATATTGTGTGAGCTCATTTCAAACTACGTCGTAAATTATTTATCATGCCTTACAAAGAGCAAAAAATTGAGAGGTTGTTCTATTCCATAGGTGAGGTGGCCGAGATGTTTAATGTGAACACATCGCTCATTCGCTTCTGGGAAAAGGAGTTTGACATCATCAAGCCACATAAAAACAAAAAAGGCAACCGCCTGTTTACACCTAAGGATGTGGAAAACTTCCACTTGATTTTTCATTTGGTGAAAGAGAAAGGCATGACTTTAAAGGGAGCTCAAAAAAAGCTCAAAGAAAATCATGATGATACCGTCAATAACTTTGAAGTAGTATCCAAACTCAAGGATATAAGAGCATTATTGGTGGAAATACGGGATAACATAGATTAAGAAATTTAACGTGCAGATTCAGGAAATTATAAATGAACTGGAAAAGTTCGCCCCAGCCGCATTAAAGGAAGACTTTGATAATGTTGGCTTATTGGTTGGTAATGCCTCCACTGAAGCAAGGGGCGTGCTGATAACACTCGATATTACCGAAAAAGTAGTAGATGAGGCCATTGAAAAGGGCTGCAACCTGGTGGTCGCACACCATCCGATCATGCTGTCGGGACTAAAAAAGATAAACGGACGCAACGCCACCGAACGAATTGTTATTAAGGCTATTCAGCACAACATTGCACTCTATGCCTCTCACACCAATGCCGACTCGGTGCAGAATGGCGTGAGCGGCCGTATGTGCGAAAAACTAGGCCTTGAAAATTGTAAGATATTAGCTCCCAAAAAAGCAAGCTTGCTTAAGCTGGTCACTTTTGTGCCCCTCGAGCAGGCCGATAAAGTACGTGCAGCTCTTTTTGAAGCAGGAGCCGGACAAATAGGCAACTACGATGCCTGCAGTTATAACCTGACAGGCGAAGGAACGTTTAGAGCGGGTGATAACACCAACCCATTTATTGGTGAAATAGGTGAAATACACTGTGAAGCCGAGGTCAGAATCGAAACTATTTTACCCGACTTTTTGAAGGGAAAAGTAGTGCGTGCTTTACTAAAAGCCCATCCCTATGAGGAAGTAGCCTATGATCTCTACCCGCTGGCTAATGAATGGCATACGACCGGAATTGGTATGGTGGGCGACCTGCCTAATGAGCTGGATGAAGCCACATTTCTTAACCGGGTCAAAAACACATTTAAAGCCAAATGTGTGCGGTACACCACTCTATTGAGAAAACCTGTGAAACGTGTCGCCGTGTGTGGCGGTTCGGGCAGCTTTTTGTTAGGCAAAGCCATTGCCGAACAAGCCGATGTTTTCATCACAGGTGATTTTAAGTACCACCAGTTTGCCGATGCCGAAGAGCAAATTTTAATTGCTGATATCGGACATTTTGAGAGCGAACAATACACTAAAGAAGTTTTTTTTGAGTTACTTACAAAAAAATTCTCTAATTTTGCAATCCATTTATCAAACGTGAATACCAATCCCGTAAATTATTTATAACAGCATGGCAACAGATTCAAAAGCAAATGCACCAGAAATGACGGTAGAGGAAAGATTAAAAGCTCTTTATGACCTTCAGACAGTGGAGTCGTCAATCGACAAGATTCGTACGCTAAGAGGAGAACTTCCTTTGGAAGTGCAGGATTTGGAGGATGAGATCGAAGGGCTTGAAACCCGTATGGCCAACCTTGATGGGGAGGTTAAGAAATTAAATGACGCCATCCTGAGTAAGAAAAACGAGATTAAAGAAGCTGACCTTTTAATTAAGAAATACGAGGCCCAGCAAGGGAATGTCCGCAACAACCGTGAATTTGATTCGCTATCAAAAGAGATAGAATTCCAAAAGTTGGAGATTGAACTTTGCGAGAAGCGTATTAAAGAGTTTACAGTCGAACTTAAAAATAAGAAGGAGATTGGCGAATCATCAAGATCGCTTCTAGAAGAGCGTAAAGCCGACCTGGATGCCAAAAAGAAAGAGTTGGAAGAGATTGTTGGTGAAACACAGGTTGAAGAAGAGCGCCTGATTGAAAAGTCGGCTCAAATCATCAACACAATTCCTGAGCGCCTGCAGGTGGCCTTCAAACGCATCCGTAAAAATGCACGCAATGGCCTGGCCGTTGTAACGGTTGAGCGTGATGCCTGTGGTGGATGTTTTAACAAAATCCCACCTCAGCGTCAGATGGACATCGCTTCGCGCAAAAAAATTATTGTATGTGAGTACTGTGGCCGCATTTTGGTTGACGGTGCCATGGGCGATAGCGAAGAGTAAGCACTTTCTGATAAAAAATAATAGACAGCCGGACACGTTCCGGCTGTTTTTGTTGGGAGCTTTTGCTATTTTTAAACAAAACTATAGCATGAAACGAAACCTGATCCTGAGCGCCTTCTTGCTAGCCCTGTTAACATTGCAGGCTCCTGCACAGGAAAAGGCTTTTTTATCCGCTCAAGGCCAGCAGCAATTATGGCAGATATATCAGACACCGTTAGCTGCAAAACAATCTAATTTTTCCTCTCAAATATCTTCCATTGAACAGGAATACCTGCGATTATACAGCTTATTTATCGCCTATCAGGCCTCTGAAGAAAAAATCCTGGCCGACCAATTCTTCAACGGCTTAGATCAATTTGAAAAAGCCTTTGAAACAGATGATCGTTTCAAGCTGATGCTCACTACCCTGTTGATTCAGCAAAGTCTTATTAACTGGAATAATGAAGCTTTTAGCGATGGGTTAGTCTCGTTCTATAAGGCTCATCGCCTCTTTACCAAAACCGACAGTACCGATTTTACAGATAACCATCAAAAACTTAAGGGTATTTTCAGAGTGTTTTTCAAACAGATACCCGAACAATATCAGTTCTGGACCTCCTTATTCGGTTTAAATTGCGATGCCAGCGATGGTCTTACACTGCTAAAGAAGCATATTAATAACTGCCACCTCCGAAAAGGCGAATTGGAGGAAGCGCTCGTTCTTTATAGCTATTGCCTTCTTAAATTCGGTAATCCCACACATAAAGAGGTTATGGAGTTGATGGACACTTCAAAAGGCAATCCTTCTCCCATTCTGGCATTTACAGTAAGCTCGCTGGCTGTTCAGCAGCAGATGGCAAGCAGTGGCATTAAGTACCTTCATGCTTTACCAGACAGCATCTATCCTAAATTTCCATTACTCTATTACAATAAAGGCCGCCTTCAGCTCAACCAGTTGAATAAAAAGTCCTTGGAGAGCCTGCAAGCATTCCGAACATCCTTCAGCGGCCAATCCTTCCAAACTGATGCTTTATTGCGAAGGGCGTGGTGGCATCATATCCATCAGAATACCCAGCAACGCGACAGTATAACAAATCAAATACTGCAACAAAAACGTCTGCCAACCTCCAATGACAAGCAAGCAGTAAAAGAGGCCCCTGCATTAAAAACAGAGCCGGCTGGTTTGCTGAAAGCACGCCTGCTATTTGACGGTGGTGACTTTGAGCAAGCCCACCAACTCATGCTAGCCATCGATATTCATTCATTAAGCACCTATTATCATCCCGAATACCACTACCGGCTCGGACGCATCAGTCACGCGCTAAATAAGCCCCAAATGGCCTTAAACAATTACCGCACTGTGATTGAGCTGTGCCAATCGGATAAGCGCTATATTGGCCCCTATGCGGCTTTAGAGGCAGCCTCCATTACCATTGAATTGCAGCAAGTGCAAGCGGCCAAAAACTACCTTCGCCAAGCTTCAGAGCTAAACAATGGTCAGTACAAGAGTGATATCAAAAACAAAATTTCTGCCCTCTCGCTATTAATTGATCCACAGTAGCAAAAAAAGGGCCTGCCCCACGGCAAGCCCAACACAATTATAGTAAGCTAAACGAATCCTAGAATAAGCTGTCGATGAACTTATCGTCCGTCAGATTAGGTATAGTAACCTTTAACTGAGGATTAGCCTCCATCGCCCGTTGAATGGCAAAAATGGCTCCTTCGTTACGGGCCCAGCTGCGACGGGAAATTCCGTTGTTCACATCCCAGAAAAGCATGTTGGTCAGTCGACGGTGTGCATCATCAGAGCCATCGAGCACCATGCCAAAACCGCCGTTGATTACTTCGCCCCATCCTACGCCGCCACCATTGTGAATTGACACCCAGGTAGCACCGCGGAACGAATCCCCAATCACATTTTGAACTGCCATATCGGCTGTAAAACGCGAACCGTCATAAATGTTCGATGTTTCGCGGTAAGGACTATCGGTCCCCGACACATCGTGGTGGTCACGGCCCAATACAACAGGTGCTGAGATACGTCCTTCGGCAATGGCTTTGTTAAAGGCTGCCGCAATGCGCATACGCCCTTCGCCATCGGCGTACAAGATGCGTGCCTGAGACCCAACTACCATTTTATTTTTGCCTGCTTCTTTAATCCAGTGGATGTTATCCGCCATTTGCTGCTGAATCTCAACAGGTGATTCCTTCTTCAACTCTTCCAACACTTCGGTAGCAATCTGATCGGTCGTTTCCAGATCTTTTGGGTCGTTGCTGGCACATACCCAACGGAAAGGACCAAACCCATAATCGAAACACATTGGCCCCATAATATCCTGAACGTAAGACGGGTATTTAAAATCGCCTTTCTGATCCAGAATATCGGCTCCTGCGCGGCTCGACTCCAATAGGAAAGCATTGCCATAATCAAAAAAGTACATGCCGTTATCGGTGCACTTATTAACCGCCGCCACATGACGACGCAAACTTTCCTGTACTTTCTCTTTAAATAAGTCCGGATCTTCAGCCATCAGTCTATTCGACTCTTCGAACGACAAGCCTACCGGATAATATCCGCCTGCCCATGGGTTGTGCAATGAAGTCTGGTCGGACCCCAAGTCCACTTTTATACCTTCTTCGGCAAACTTTTCCCAAACATCCACTACATTACCCTGATAAGCGATGGACACCACTTCCTTGCCTGCTTTTGCCTTTTCAACGCGAGCTACCAGTTCATCTAAATCTTCAATTACCTCATCGACCCAACCTTGCGAATGACGGGTATGTGTGGCCTTTGGATTCACTTCGGCGGTGATGCTGATGCATCCGGCAATGTTGCCCGCTTTGGGCTGAGCCCCTGACATTCCGCCCAGTCCGGCTGTCACAAACAGCTTACCGGCTAAATCAGATTTACCTCCCGAAATCTTACGTCCGGCATTTAACACCGTAATCGTGGTTCCGTGTACAATTCCCTGCGGACCAATGTACATAAACGATCCGGCCGTCATCTGACCATATTGTGTAACACCTAAGGCATTGAAACGCTCCCAGTCGTCCGGCTTGGAATAGTTAGGAATCATCATTCCGTTGGTTACCACCACGCGAGGTGCATCCTTGTGCGATGGGTACAAACCCATAGGATGACCCGAATACATCACTAAAGTTTGCTCATCAGTCATGGTTGCCAGATACTGCATGCACAAGCGGTATTGCGCCCAGTTTTGGAAAACGGCTCCGTTACCTCCGTAGGTAATCAGTTCGTGCGGGTGCTGCGCCACTGCATAATCCAGGTTATTTTGAATCATTAGCATGATAGCAGCCGCCTGCTTCGATTGATGAGGAAACTGATCGAGGTGGCGGGCCTTCATCTCATAATCGGGGCGCAAGCGATACATATAAATCCGACCATAAGTATTGAGCTCCTGTAAAAACTCAGGTGCCAGCTCAGCATGGTGGGTCTCCGGAAAATATCGTAACGCATTCTTAAGCGCCAGTTTTTTCTCGTCTGCTGATAAAATCTCCTTCCGCTTAGGCGCATGGTTAATATTAGGGTCATAAGCCTTAGGAGCTGGCAACACTTCAGGAATTCCTTCTAAAATAGCTGCCTGAAAAGCTTGTATATCCATAGGTAGTAAGTTTTATTTTTCGATTTAGAGCGAAATTACAACCATATTGAGCTTATATACATGACAAAAGGCAAATTGAGTAAAATCAGGTTTTGAAAAAGCTGACAGCTTTTTCAAAACTATACACCATTAAGCTTCAAATAAACAATATACTCACAACGAAGGGTTAACACCAGAATACCAAGGTGACAATTATCGTTTCTGTTTATTTTTAAAAACTGTATATTGAAATCCAATTTCAAAAAACCAACTAATATGTTTTCAAAAGAGACGTACATCAATAGACGAAAAAGGCTGCAACAAAAAGTGCAGTCGGGATTAATTTTGATGTTGGGAAATACCGATGTTCCCATGAACTACAAGGACAATGTTTATCATTTCCGTCAGGATAGTACTTTCTTGTATTTCTTTGGCATTGACCTGCAAGACCACGCAGCCGTTATAGATATTGATAATAATAAAGAGTATTTATTTGGTGATGATATTTCATTGGGTCACATCATCTGGATGGGTCCACAACCAACTATGGCAGAGAAAGCTGCTTCGGTTGGTGTTGAAAATACGCGCCCCATGGCTGATTTGGCAACTATGATTGCTGATGCGCTGAAAGCAGGTCGTCCGGTGCATTTCAATCCGCCTTACCGAGGTGAAAATATCATGTGGCTCGCAGATCTGTTAGGCTGTCGCCATAACGAAGTACAAAGCAAAACATCGCTGGAGCTCACCAAGGCCTGTATTGAGATTCGCTCAATTAAAGAACCTTGCGAAATTGAAGAAATGGAACGCCATATGGCCGTGGCCTACCAGATGCATACCACTGCAATGCGCATGGCACAGGACGGCGTTACTGAACAGGCTATTACCGGGGCGATGGAAGGCATCTCCATGAGTGGAGGCGGTATGGTATCGTTCCCTATTATTTGCAGTAAACGAGGTGAAACCCTGCATAACCACGACCACAGTAATACCCTGCGAACTGGCGATCTATTATTGGTGGATGGCGGTAGCGAATCACCTCTGCACTATGCCACCGATCATACACGTACCTCTCCTGTGGGTGGCCGATTCACACAACGCCAGAAGGAGATTTACCAAATCGTGGTCGATGCCAACAACATTAGCCGCGAGGCCACCAAGCCGGGTGTAACCTATAAAGAAGCTCACCTGGTAGCTGCACGCGTTATTGCCTCAGGACTCAAAGACCTTGGCCTGATGAAAGGTGACGTAGATGAAGCAGTGGCAGCAGGTGCACACGCCATGTTCTTCCCACATGGATTGGGCCATATGATTGGTTTGGATGTGCACGATATGGAAGATTACAACGATACCTTGGTTGGTTACATGGACGAGATGGAACGAAGCTCTCAGTTTGGCTTATCCGCACTTCGCTTAGGCCGCACGCTGCAGCCCGGCTTCTGTGTTACCAATGAGCCAGGCATCTACTTTATTCCGGCATTAATCGACACGTGGAAAGCGGAGAAAAAACACACTGAGTTTATCAACTACGATAAAGTAGAATCTTACAAAGACTTTGGTGGTGTGCGCTTAGAAGATGACATCCTGGTAACAGAAGATGGCTGCCGTATCTTAGGCGAACGCATTCCTATTACTGTGGAAGAGGTTGAAGCCACCGTTCGTGAAGGAAAGAAATAGTTTATAGAATTAGTCGGAGGTCAGTAGTATAATGGACTACTGACCTCTGACCATCAAAAGATGAATCGTTTTTAAAAGTAAATCATGAAGAAATTACAACTACTATTTTTAGCTACGGCAATAGCGATTGGAACTGTAGCACAAGAAGAACAAAAAAGCACCATCGAGTTTACCCCGGTGCACGATATTACAACTACGGCAGTTAAAAGCCAGGACCGCACAGGCACCTGCTGGTCGTACAGCACCACCTCATTTGTCGAAACAGAGATCATCCGTTTAGGTGGTCCCGAACTGGATCTGTCGGAAATGTACTTTGTACGCTACGTCTATCCTGAGAAAGCGCGTTTATATGTGATGGCCCACGGCAAAGGAAACTTCAGTGAAGGTGGTCAGGCGCATGATGTAATAAATGTTATTCGCCAGCATGGTATTGCCACAGAAGCAGCCTACCCGGGGCGCCGCGATGTATCAAAACCACATAACCACTCTGAATTAGTCTCTTCGCAGAAAGCTTTGCTTGACAATTACATTAAAGGCCGTAAAGCAGCGCCGTCACCAGTGTGGTACGAAGTGCAGGATGCTATTCTGGATATTTATTTGGGCGAGGTACCTGCACAAGTAGAAGGTAAAACGCCTCAGCAGTACGCTCAAGATATGAAAATCAATCCAGATGATTATGTAGAGCTCACCTCTTACACTCATCATCCTTATTACAAAGCCTTTAGCCTGGAAGTGCCCGACAACTGGAGCAACGACCAGTATTACAACCTTCCATTAAACGAGCTGATGGAAGTGATGGATAATGCTTTAGCCAATGGCTACTCCTTTGTATGGGACGGCGATGTAAGCGAAAAATTCTTCTCGCACAAATTGGGTGCTGCCATTGTGCCGGCTGATGAAGACCTGGGCTTCGCCCCACAAGAAGAAAAAATGATTACGCCCCAAGTACGCCAAGAGGCATTCTTATCGTGGCAATCAACCGACGATCACCTGATGCACATCACTGGTCTGTCGAAAGATCAAAACGGCACGCCCTACTACAAAACCAAAAACAGCTGGGGCACTGATCGCGGGGCTTATGAAGGATACCTGTACATGTCAGAAAGCTACATGCGCCTGCATACAGTGGCTATCATGGTGCATAAAGATGCGCTGCCCAAAGCCATTAAAAAGCAGTTGGGCATTAAATAAAATAGAGGACAACTCGATTAATATTTCAAGGTGGCTACGGCCACCTTTTTTGTATCCCATCATTGATAGAACGAGTGATTACAAAGTTTGCTCTCCGCGCCCTCCATCTACTGACCTAAGAATTAATTACAGTGTCCTCGTCAGGATTCACCCGCCTTTTATTCACATTTCCCTTAACACAATCGCTCTTTGTTATAAATAAAAAAGGTGACCATTAGGCCACCTCTTTCTTATATATGTCAATATTCTTTTTTTAATCAAATGTCTGATTGGAATTGGACGATATCTGAATCATCTTGTCATATTCTTCAGCCGTTAGGTCTTCCTGGAAATAGTAATGCTGAGGATTCACCTTACGACCTTTCACATGCACTTCGTAATGCAGGTGCGGAGCAGTACTTCCGCCGGTATTTCCAACGTGGCCTATCACATCACCTCGTTTAACTGTTTGCCCCTTTCTCACATTAAACTCATCCAGGTGGGCATAGAGTGTTTTATAGCCAAATCCGTGGTCTATCTCAATACGTTTTCCGTAACCCGTTTTCTCATTGGTTATTTTTGTCACTTTACCATCGGCAGTGGCATAAATATCTGTTCCCGTTGGGGCCGAAAAATCCATCCCCTCATGAAAACGTTTCACTTTATAAATAGGATGAATGCGGTACCCCCAGCCAGACGCTGTGCGGCGTAAATCGCGATTGGAAATCGGCATAATGGCCGGTGTGCAACGCAACATCTCTTCCTTGCGCTTAGCTAATGAAATCACCTCATCAAAGGAAGTTGATTGCACATACAGCTGCTTCATAACAATATCCAAACGTCTGGCGGTATTAACCACCAACTCTGCATTATCCATGCTTTCTAAATGACGGTAACGGTTAACGCCTCCAAACCCGGCTCGTCGAATGCTGCTTGGGATACTGTCTGCCTGAAAAATGGTGCGGTAAATATTTTCATCCCGCAGTTCAATGTCTTCCAACACCATCTCCAGTTGATCCAGCTTTTTATTCATTATATCATACTGTGTCAACAGCTGCTGGTTCTCCCGCTCCAGACGCTTCTCAACAGGGCTCTGGAACACATAAGGATAAATGAAGTAGGTCAGCATCCCAACCAAAAGAATAAAAAGGAAGTAGATGGATGCTCTGGATATGTAGTATTTGTAACCTTTATTTATTTTATCGTAGCTAAGCGTTTCAGGATTATATCGATACTTAACTCTTGACATAGACCATATGTTTTACTTTTGTTATAAAAATCGGGCACTAATCGCCCCAAAATTACTTAAATAATCTAACTTTGCAAGGCTAATTTTGTTTACTATAACCTCGAAAATATAAATACTACGTATATGATGACGGCGTCTGAAGTAAGGAAAAGTTTTCTTGATTTTTTTAATTCGAAGCAACACAAAGTGGTTTCTTCGGCTCCTATGGTGGTGAAAAATGACCCTACCTTAATGTTTACCAATGCCGGGATGAACCAATTCAAGGATATCTTTTTGGGCAACCATCCTGCTGAGAGTCCACGCGTTACGAATTCCCAAAAATGCTTGCGCGTTTCGGGTAAACATAATGATTTGGAAGAAGTGGGCCACGACACCTATCACCATACCATGTTCGAAATGCTCGGCAACTGGTCGTTTGGTGATTATTTTAAAAAAGAAGCGATTGCCTGGGGTTGGGAATACCTTACCGACGTGCTGAAAATAGATAAGGAAAGGCTATACGTCACTGTTTTTGAAGGCAGCCAAGAGGATAACGTGGGACGTGATGATGAAGCTGCAGATGCATGGAAGCAATGGATTAGCGAAGAGCGAATCATCAACGGAAATAAAAAGGATAATTTCTGGGAAATGGGTGAAACAGGACCATGCGGCCCCTGCTCAGAAATACACATCGATTTAAGACCCGATGATGAGCGAGCCAAAGTTGATGGCAAATCATTGGTCAACATGGATCACCCACAGGTCATTGAAATTTGGAACCTGGTATTCATCCAGTTTAACCGCATGGCCAATGGCGAATTGGTGCCACTGCCCAACAAACACGTTGATACAGGCATGGGCTTTGAGCGTCTGGTACGCGTTATTCAGGGAAAAACATCCAACTACGACAGTGATGTTTTCTCACCAATCATTCAAAAAATTGCAGCGCTGTCGGGCTTTGAATATGGCAAAAGCGAAGAGGTAGATATTGCCATGCGTGTGGTAGCCGACCATGTGCGTACCATTGCTTTTTCCATCACCGATGGACAGCTGCCCTCCAACAATAAAGCCGGATATGTCATTCGCCGTATCCTGCGCCGTGCTGTTCGATACAGCTATACCTTTTTAGACAGCAAGCAGGCCTTTGTTTACAAATTGGTTGATGTATTGATTGCAACCATGGGCGATGCCTATCCGGAACTTGAGGCGCAAAAAACACTGATCGAAAAAGTCATCAAGGAGGAGGAAGAGTCCTTCCTGCGAACGCTTTCAACGGGTATCAGCATGCTCGATAAAATTATTGCCGAAACCAAGGCCAATGAATACGTGGTGGTTGGTGGTGCTGTAGCCTTTGAACTTTACGACACTTTTGGCTTTCCGCTTGACTTAACTGAGTTAATTCTGAAGGAAAATGGCTTGGTTGTTAACCGGAAAGAGTTTGAAGAGGAAATGAATAAGCAAAAGGAGCGTGCCCGAAATGCCTCTGCCATAGAAACGGACGACTGGGTGGTACTCCAGCAGGATGATCACGAGGAATTTATTGGGTACGATTACCTGGAAACGGAAGTGTTCATTACGCGTTACCGCAAAATCAAGCAAAAAAATAAAGAACTCTACCAGTTGGTGTTTAATATTACACCATTCTACGCCGAAAGTGGCGGACAAGTTGGTGATACCGGCTTCATTCAAAAAGGGGATGAAAAGGTAGCCATCATTGACACCAAAAAGGAGAACAACCTTATTGTTCACATCGCCCGCCAACTGCCAAGTGAGCTCAACGGTGCGTTCAAAGCGGTTGTCAACGAAGAGGCACGCCAAAATACAGCCAATAACCACACCGCCACTCACCTGATGCACGAAGCCTTACGCGAAGTTTTGGGAGAGCATGTTGAGCAAAAGGGTTCGCTGGTTCACCCCGACTATCTGCGCTTCGACTTCTCCCACTTCCAGAAAGTAACCGAAGACGAAATTGCCCAGGTGGAAGCCTTGGTTAATCAACGAATTCGCCAGAACATGGCTTTAGAAGAAATGCGTGAAATTCCTCATGCCAAAGCCTTAGAAATGGGTGCAATGGCTCTCTTTGGTGAGAAATATGGTGATTTGGTACGTGCCATCAAGTTTGGCTCTTCAGTAGAGCTGTGTGGTGGTACCCACGTAAAGGCAACTGGTCAGATGGGCTTCTTTAAAATCATTGCTGAATCGTCTATTGCTGCAGGCATTCGCCGCATCGAAGCGCTTACTGGCGTTAAAGCTGAGGAGTTCATTAACCAACAATTTTCATTAATGAAAGAGCTGGGCGAAATGTTTAAAAACCCGGCCAACCTAAAGAAAAATGTTGAAAACCTGATGAATGAAAACAGCAAGCTAAGCTCGCAGGCCGAAGCAATGCGTAAAAACATTATGGCCATTGAGAAGCGCGACCTTATTGATAGCGCTGTGGACACGCTGGGAATAAAAATTATTGCAACAAGAGTAAAACCAATGCTGGCGAACTCGTTGAAAGATCTGGCTTTTCAAATTAAGCAAGAAATGGACGATGTAGTAGCTGTATTAGGAGCCGATGTCAATGGCAAACCGCAACTGGCCATTCTGGTATCTGACAACCTTGTAAAAGAACGCGGTCTGAATGCCGGCGCCATTGTGCGGGAAGCAGCCAAGAAGATGCAAGGCGGCGGCGGTGGACAACCCTTCTTTGCAACAGCAGGTGGTAAAAACCTTGATGGCTTAGATGTGGCTGTTGAAGAAGCAGTAGCAATTATTAAAAACCAGTTGGAAAACTAAAAAATCAATGGCAGCTGTTAACAGTTTAGCCAAGGAATAACAGATCTGAAAAGCTCACTATTTGCGGTGAGCTTTTTTTATGGCCTCTTAGCAGCCTACTTATTTGTCTGACTCTAAAGAAATGGGAACTCCCCTCTTTCGGAGGGAATTTGAAAACAGGCAACTACACGTCCCCTGCCCTTGCCTGCAGGCTACTTTGCCAACATCTCACGCATGGCCGCTTCAATGCCCCCTTTATCGAATCCACAAACCCCATAAAGTTCTGTTTGTGTGCCGTGTTCGATATACTTGTCGGGGATACCCAAACGCTTAATGCGAGCTGAATAACCATTATCGGCCATAAACTCCAACACAGCACTCCCCATTCCTCCGATGACGGTGCCATCTTCGATGGTAATAACTTTGGAATGTTTGCTAAACAGCTCGTGCAAAAGAGCTTCATCCAACGGTTTTACAAAACGCAAATCGTAGTGGGCAATCGAAACACCCGGCTGCTCAAGCTTCTCTATCACCTGGCTGGTCTTCACACCTATCGGACCAATGGTTACAACGGCCAGATCTTTTCCATCTTTTAGCTTGCGGCCTGTTCCAATCTTAATTTCCTGCATGGGGCGCTGCCAGTCTATGAGCGAGCCATTGCCACGTGGATAACGAATAGAAAAAGGCCCCTGATTAGGCAACTGAGCGGTATACATTAGGTTACGCAGCTCTTCCTCGTCCATTGGCGAAGAAACAATCAAGTTTGGAATTCCACGCATATAAGACAGATCATAAGCCCCATGATGCGTGGCGCCATCGGCACCTACTAAACCGCCTCTATCCAGGCAAAATACCACATTGAGATTTTGCAGAGCCACATCGTGTATCACCTGATCATAGGCGCGCTGCATAAACGATGAGTAGATGTTACAAAACGGGGTGTAGCCTTCAATAGCTAATCCCGCTGAAAAGGTGACAGCATGTTGTTCGGCTATCCCAACATCGAAAGCCCTGTCGGGCATTTTCTCCATCATTATATTCAGGCTACAGCCTGTTGGCATCGCTGGCGTAATTCCCACTATCTTTTCGTTCTGTTCGGCCAGTTCAACAATCGTATGACCAAATACATCCTGAAACTTTGGGGGCTTGGGAATGGACGACATAATAGCCAGCTTTTGCCCTGTTATCTTATCAAATTTATCCCCAACAGCGTGCCAGGCCGTCTGGTTCTCTTCAGCGAACTTAAAGCCTTTACCTTTTTTGGTGATTACATGCAATACCTTTGGCCCCGGGATATCCTTTAAATCGCTTAAAACTCTTTGCAAGTGGCCCACATCGTGGCCGTCCACAGGCCCAAAATAGCGAATGTTAAGTCCTTCAAAAATATTGGTTTGCTTTGTCAGCAGGTTCTTAAGCGAGTTGTTCAGCTTGGTAATCATCTCCTTCGAGCGAGGCCCCGTCAACTTCATCTTCTCCAGCATCTTGAAGGCCTCCGAACGAAACTTATTATAGGTTTGCGAAGTGGCAATATCGACCAGGTATTCGCTAAAGCCACCAACAGCGGGGTCAATGGCCATGTTGTTATCATTAAGAATTACCAGCATGTTCGACTTTAAGGCTGACATGTTGTTCAGTCCTTCGAAAGCCATACCGGCCGTCATGGCGCCATCGCCAATCACAGCCACCACGTGCTTGTTGGGATCATTATCCAGGGCAGCAGCGGCCGCCATTCCGAGCCCGGCCGAAATAGAGGTTGAGGAGTGACCAACACCAAAGGCATCGTATTCACTCTCAAAAATATTGGGAAAACCACTTAGTCCCTTAAATTTCCGGTTGGTATGAAACACATCACGCCGGCCTGTCAAAATTTTGTGTCCATAAGCTTGATGACCAACATCCCAAATAATTTTATCTTCGGGTGTATTGTACACATAATGCAAAGCTACGGTGAGCTCAACAACCCCAAGACTGGCACCAAAGTGCCCGGGATTACACGAGAGGGCATCGATGATAAACTCCCGTAATTCGTTACATACTTGTGGCAGGTTTTCTTCTCCTACCCGCTTGAGATCTTCAGGAGAGTTAATCCTATCCAACAAGCGGCTAAGGCCTTCGTTCATATCTTTAAGTTCGTGAGCTGCTTCCAATTGTGTTCCAAAGTGTAGTTAACAGGTCAAAGATAATAAGAATGGGGTTATAAGCGCATACATATGCCAATTTCATTTTTTTAATGTGCCCTAATTTAGAATAGGCAAATGCGTAAGTAACTTTCCCCTTTTTAAAGCTGGTAATGGCTATTGAGCAGCATATTTACGGCTGGCGATTGCGAGCTTTTCAGCTTTTTTTTCAATCTTTGAGTTGAAAACAACCTTAACATGATTAAAAAGATTTACATATTATCAATCACTGCCATACTGGTGGGCTGTGTACCGCTTAAGCAATTTGAGGAAGTAACCGCCGAAAATGAGCAATTGGAACAAACAGCCGAGCTGGCCACGAAAGAAAATAATGCGCTTAAAGTACAAACTGATGAGTTAGCAGCTAAGCTTGAACACTACCAAAACAAAGTTGAACTGCTGGTGCAGGATACCGCGCGGCTGGCACGACAGTATAAAAGATTACAATACCGTTATGATGACCTCAATAAAAACTATGCAGACGTTTTAAACGGACTAAAAACGCGGTCGAATAGTGATGTGAATAACCAAAAGTTACTGACCTACCTGCAGCAGCTTCAGGAAAACCTGCAAAAAAGAGAAGATGAGCTGGTACTGGCAGAACAGGCCCTGGCCCAAAAGCAAAGAAGCCTGGAACAAGCCCAAAGAGAGCTGACCGAGGCAGAAGCGCAACTAAGGCAACAAAACCAGCGCTTGATAGAGTTGGAAGAGCTGCTGACCCGAAAAGATGAAGCCATGCGCACGCTTAAACAAACCATTAATGATGCCCTGACCGGTTTTTCGGGCGATGAACTTCAGGTGCACATGAAAAATGGGAAAGTATACGTTTCCCTTGAGGAAAAACTACTCTTCGAATCGGGAAAGTATACCGTTAATCAGCATGGCGTTTCAGCCCTTCAAAAAATTGCGGGTGTACTGGAGCAAAATAACGATGTTGACATACTTGTGGAAGGTCACACAGACAATGTGCCATACAACGGAAGAGGCGACCTCAAAGACAACTGGGATTTAAGTGTTAAAAGGGCTACTTCGGTGGTGAGAATATTACTTGAGAACAGCTCAATATCCCCTCGTCGCATCACAGCAGCCGGACGAAGCAAGTATATTCCAGTACTTGAAGGCAGTACCCCGGCAGCTTTGCAAAAAAACAGACGAACCGAAGTGATTTTAACACCAAGGTGGGTCGAAGTTTTAGAACTATTAGAATTAGATAAGTAGCATGGTGGTAAAAGTATTTCTATTGGAAGCCTGGGCTGTACTAAGAGTATTAAGCCTTGGGCGCATTCGAAATGCTTTTCAACTGATAACTTCTTACCTTTTTGCCTATTACGGAAAAACCATCAAAATAAAAGGAAACCCAATGGCATTTGCCGTTGAACCAACCAGCATTTGCAACCTTGCATGCCCCGAGTGCCCCACCGGAGCCAACTTATTGAAGCGCCCCAGAGGAATGATGCCACTTAAGGACTACACCAGTATTCTGCAACAGCTGGCGCCCGAGCTACTTTATCTCAATCTCTATATTCAGGGGGAACCATTAATGCATCCCGAATTTGGCACCATGGTCAAAAAAGCCGCCCAATTAAAGCTTTACACCTCTACTTCAACAAATGGGCACTTCATGGGCAAACAGCTGGCGCGTCAACTGGTGGAAGGCGGACTTACACGCCTGATTTTTTCAGTGGATGGAACCAGTCAGGAAAGCTATGGTTTGTACCGTGTAGGCGGCAGTTTTAATCGGGTTAAACAGAGTATTATTGACGTTGTGAGAGCCAAGCAAGAAGCACAATCGCTCTACCCCATCATCGTCATGCAGTTTATCGTTTTCAGACATAATGAGCATGAATTACCGTACGTAAAAAAATTAGCCCGCAAACTAAAAGTCGATAAACTCGAAATAAAAACAGCTCAATTCTACAATTTTGGAACCATGCGTCCTCCTCTAAATGCGCGATTCAGCCGCTATAAAGATGAACTGGGACGCCTGCTGAAAACCCAAACAAAAAACAGATGCTGGCGCCAATGGCATTCGGCCACAGTAACCTGGGATGGGCGCTTCGCTCCCTGCTGCTACGACAAGGATGCTATTCACGCATTTGGCAATGTCCACTCACGACCGATAAAAGAGTTGTGGCGTGGCAACAACAGCCAGAACTTCAAACAACAGATATTCCTGAACCGCAGTGCCATAGACATGTGCAACAACTGTCCTGAAGGAAAACACCTCTTTTAACAAACACCTTCCACGCCACTTGCCTCACGGGCACTTAATATCCTATTTTTCATAGGTTTTAGCGGCGTATCAAATCCAACTGTAAAATTTCACTGAAATAAATAGATTAACTGCCATAATTATTTAACTTTAGCACTAAATCCAAAACAAACCGTGACATTGCACACTCAATAATGCCTTAATCGAACTATGGGAAAAGTTACCGGAGCAAGGCTATATAGAAAATTAGATGTATTTGTACGTAGGAGGTTAGGCCCTACCAACTTACATTCGGGCAATGGACTGCTCTATTGGCGCGAACGGGTTTTCCATTATTTTTCCATCGGAGTTTTGTTCATAGGACTGCTTGTGTATGTATACCTTGGGCTCTCCTTTGTTAAAGAAGCGCAATTTGCTTATGCCATATTTGCCTCATTTGTTTTTTTCTCAGCTGTATTTGCGACAACCGTAAGAAGCCTCCCATTAAAATTCAGGGTGTCCTGGATTCTTTTCCTCATCTACCTCTTAGGCGTTTTTTCGCTGCTTGAATCCAATAAATCACCACTGGGCTATGCCTTTTTTATATCATATGCCCTTCTATCGGGCATACTGGTCGGACAAAAGCGGGCCTGGATATCGATTATAACCATTAGTGTAACCTTAGGCCTTATTGCCGTCGCCTTATATGCCAATGGCATATCATTGCCATTTACAGCGGCTGTGCCATTAGATAGCTACATTAAATCGTCGCTTATTTTTTTAGTCATCACCTTGGTCACGCTTCTCCCCTTGGTAAGTCTGCTCAATGGACTTATTTTTAATCTCGAAAAAGAAACACGCTACAGAAGGCTGTTACGCAGAGAGCACGAAGACCTTACTTTAGCAAAAAGAAAAGCTGAAGAAAGCGATCATCTGAAGACTTCGTTTTTGTCGAACATGTCTCATGAGATTCGAACGCCCATGAATGCCATCCTGGGGTTCTCCAATTTGCTATCGCATCCCGACATTAGTAATATCGAGAAGGAGGAATTTATCAATCTGATTCGAATCAACGGGAAAAACCTGCTGACACTGGTGGAGGATATTATTGATATTTCGAAGATTGACAGTGGACAGCTCCAAATTAAAAATGCTCCCTGCAAATTACACGAAGTTATTGGCCAGGTGTATGAGTCGTTTGTTGATGACATAAAACGAAGGGGTTTATTTAATCTAAAACTGTATCACAAAGAGGGCATTAGCGATGATAACCTTCTCATCCTGTCCGACGAACACCGCCTGAAGCAAATACTAATCAACCTGGTAGGTAATGCTGTTAAATTTACAGAGAGAGGCTTTATCGAATTTGGCTATACACAGGAAGACGACCAGTTTCTGAGGTTTTATGTGAAAGACACTGGAATTGGGCTTCCCAAAGGCAAGGAAACGGAAATATTCGAACGCTTCTCCAAATTCAACAATGACAAGGAACGTCTGTATGGCGGAACAGGTATTGGGCTGTCAATAGCCAAGCACCTCGTCACGCTTATGGGAGGTGAAATTTGGGTTGAATCGGAACCCTTGGTTGGTACCACCTTCTACTTTACCATCCCTTATCACCGACTGGCTGTTCCTGATAACTACAGAGAAGAGCGCAAAGAGCCGGTACGAGAGTTTAACTGGGAAGGTAAAACATTTTTAGTGGCTGAAGATGAAGAGGATAATTTCAGGTACATTGAAGTGGCACTGGCCCTGTCGAATGCCAGTCTGATATGGGCGCGCGACGGCCAGGAAGCTGTGGATGTTTTTAAGCGCGTAGACGGCATTGACCTTGTGCTGATGGATATCAAAATGCCCCTGATGGATGGTTATACCGCCACGCGAGAGATCAAAAGTTTACGAAAGAATATACCAGTCATTGCCCAAACAGCTTATGCCCTGTCCGAAGAAAAGGAAAAATCGCGCGAAGCCGGGTGTGACGACTACATTGCCAAACCAATAGGTTACGAAGATTTGCTGAATATTATCAACCGCTTTGTCCCCAGCAACGGCCATTAAGATCATATTTTAATGCGGATACTCATATGCAGCAATAACAAGCCTGCAATATAATCTTGCACGTCCTGCTCCTTGGAACTATCCACCAAATAACCAACCCATTGCAGTGCCTGAAAGATTTTTTGTTACGTGTATTGAAATGCTCATCTGTCATAGTAATACACAGTGAGACTGTTGCTGGGCCCAAAAAACAGACGCTGTAACTTGTTTAACCTTAATACTACAAGTTATGAAAGCGAAATATCTATTAATACTGGTTGCACTTATTTCCACCAGTTGCTCAAAATCTGTACTGAGCGACATGGAAATCACCGACCCACACCTTTTAAAAGTAAAGGTCAAAATTGAGCAGAACATCCATAATGAGAAGGAAGTACAGGTACTGATCAGGGATAGAAATAACCGTCCCGTGCAACTTTTAACAGGTATGGTGATTGTTAATGAGTGCACAACCCACTTTGACCGCGCAGAGGTGAATGCAGCCGGCACACGCGGATATATCTACCGCCCCTATGATCATGAGCAGCTATTCAAAATCACTATTTACTGGAACTCTTACGACTCACACACCTTTATTTTAAGTCCCCAAAACGGCTGGCCCGGCTTTAGGTACCCCGATTGTGATTGTCATTATCCTTATGAGCCAGAATACATCTCTGATCATTACGCACTTAAACCGGCCCCTTTCTATAACCAAGAAATAGATGTTGTTTACAACATCATCAACTGGTAGTGGCGGGAGCTGAAGGAACGATAGATACTGAACGTTTGCAAGGGTGACAACGAATTAGCTTTATTGATGCAAATCAGAAATTCTATGGATGAGAACGCCCATCTTTGCAAAAAACAAAAACCATGCAAAGCAGATATCAGCCTTCAAGTCCCTGGAAAGGACGAGTGGACAGCACTTCAGACACCAGTGCCTTCAGGTGGCACCAGGTTATTCGACCGATAAACCTGACAGCACCGCACTCTGCCATCAAAGGACGTATTAACATCTGTTTTTTAGGGTTCTGCTGTGATGAAGGTGTCAAGCGTAACCTTGGCAGGCCGGGTGCCTCCAAAGGGCCAGCCAGCATTCGCAAGGAGATGGCTAACTGGCCGGCGAACCATCAACCACATGTGCAGCTATTTGATGCCGGAGATATTACCTGCCGTGATAATAACCTGGAAGAAGCACAAAAGGCATTGGCCATAGCTGTACGAACTATTTTAGATCACGGGTACTTTCCCATTCTGCTTGGTGGCGGCCATGAGATTGCCCTGGGACATTTCAATGGCATTCTTCAGGCAAAAGAAATGGCTCCGGCCATTATTAATTTTGATGCGCATCTGGATTTAAGGCCGGTTCGCGACAAAGGTTCATCTGGCACCATGTTTAACCAGATTTATCAGCTGTGCTTAGCACACAACAAACCCTATAACTACCTTTGCATTGGACCTCAAACCTATGCTAATACGCCCAGCCTGTTTAACATGGCGGATGCCATTGGAGCAGAATATATCCTTGCCAAAGAAGTTAAACCATCAACCATTCAGCAGGTCGAAAACCAGATTCAAAACTACCTGATTGATAAAAGCATGGTTTACCTCACTCTATGCACCGATGTGCTATCGGCAGCTCATGCGCCGGGTGTATCTGCTGTGCAGCCCTTTGGACTAGAACCTGATTTAGTGTTGCAGCTAATAAAAAGCATTATTACAACAGGTAAGGTTTGCAGCATCGATTTTGCTGAAGTATCGCCACGCTTCGATGCCGACAACCGCACAGCCAAGCTAATTGCCGTTTATATCTACGCGGTTATCAACTCTCTTATTGACTTGCCCCTTAACCAATCGCACTAATCTCCAGAAGCTTATCAGCATCCAAAATTTCAATCTCGTTACAATGAATGGCAATTAAGCCTTCTTCCTTAAACCGTGTAAGAATCCGTGTTGTACTTTCGATAGACATACTTGCCAGCTCCGATAAATCTTTGCGAGTTAATTGTAGCGGAAACTTGTCCTGCTTATAAATGCGTTGTGCCAAACAAAGCAACACATCGGCCAGGCGACCATAAGTTTGCTTTTTGGTTAAGCAAAAGAAACGACCATTTATAATCACAGAGTTTTCAGCAAGTAAGCTGATAATCTGCATGGCAAACTGGGCATTGTTTTCGATGAGTTTTTTAAACGCGCCAATTTCAATGAGTTTCACAGTTGAATTCATATAGGTTTGAGCGCTGTATGGAAAGGTATTGTTTCCATCGAACAAAGCCGGCAACCCAATGATATTAACCGGGGGGAGTATTTTAAGGATCAACGAATCATTACCATTCTCCAGATAAATCTTTGCCAATCCTTCTTTCATAATCATAATATGGGAGGCAAAAGACCCCTGTTTGCAGATGATTTCTCCCTGCTTATAGTCAACTTCAACACTGCTTTTTTCAACAAAAGCGATTTCTTCGTCCGATAAAGTGTCGAAGCAGCAAAGTGGATTTTCTCCAACAGAACATCCGGTATAAACAACAGATTTTGGCATATCTTTAACTTTAAAGAGTTAGGTAAATATATATAATAAGTCCTTATTTCAGACACCTCCTGCCAGTGATTTAAATCATCTTTATCACACTGTCTATCAACCACAAACAAGCAGCTTTTTTCAAAGCCGCACCATTCCTAGTGTAATGATACATAAAATATATCGTCGGGTAACAGGCTATGAGCTGTAACGCATCATATTTTTTATTGATCTGCATCAAACGAAGTGCAAATCAGATACTTCATAAACAGGGTTTTGTTGCCTGGCTGTTTATATAGAGAAAAAATTCTTCAAAGTTAATTTTGCTTCAAATCCAATTAATATGAAAAATCAAATCTCTAAATCAGTGATGGCCTTATTGGTAAGCTTATTGCTCCCGCTTGCCGTAATGCTGTTAACCGTTAGGGTCGCCGCCCATCGTGGTACACCTGAGGCAGTTGATATTGAGCTCAAAGCTGCTCATATATCATCGGTTGACCATTCACAGTTTGCTATTCTCCAGCAAAACTTTGAGTCTCCTCACGAGGTCACAGCAGCCTGCCTGTCGTGTCATACCGGTCGCGATGAAGAAATCATGGCAACGGCCCACTGGAAATGGGAGCGCGAAGAAGAAATACCAGGCAGAGGGCTTGTTTCGGTAGGCAAAAAAAATCTTCTGAACAACTTCTGCACGGGCGCTAACGGCAATAATGGTTCATGCATGCGTTGCCACATTGGACTGGGCTGGAAAGACAAGTCCTTTGACTTTACCGATAACCACAACATTGATTGCCTGGTCTGCCACGACCAGACAGATACTTATTTCAAACAAAAAGGCCAGGGAGGTCTACCTGCCAGTATTGAAACGGCCAATGCGGAGTTTCAGGTGCCTGACTATCCGTATGTAGCTCAAAACGTGGGATTGCCCCAAAAGGAAAACTGCGGCATTTGCCATTTTTACGGTGGAGGTGGCAATAATGTCAAACATGGCGATTTGGAAGAAGCCTTGCTAAGCTGTTCAAAAGACGTTGATATCCACATGGCCATGGATGGCCCGGATATGGCCTGCATCGACTGCCATACTACCGAACGCCATAATATCAAAGGCAAGCTTTATTCGGTATCATCAGCCAACCATAACCGCATTGCTTGTGATCAATGCCATAGCACTACACCTCACAACGACAAATTATTAGACAACCATTTTGAAAAAGTGGCCTGCCAAACTTGTCACATACCGGTTTATGCCAAAGCCAATGCCACCAAACTCTATTGGGACTGGTCTTCAGCCGGCCGCACCGATGAGCATGGAAATGGCTATTCTGAAGATGATGCCGATGGCAACCACAACTACCTGTCTATTAAGGGTAACTTTGTATGGGATAACCATGTGCAACCCGAATACTACTGGTTCAACGGAACAGCCGATCATTATCTGTCGACCGACACCATTTCAGAAGTTCCGGTAAAAATCAATACCCTTTTTGGTGAATACCGCGATTCAACTGCCAAGATATGGCCTGTAAAAGTGCATCGTGGCAAGCAAATTTACGATACCGAGTACAACACCCTCATCAGCTTAAAACTTTGGGCCCCTGAAAAGGGTGAAGGAGCGTTCTGGAAAGATTTTGACTGGGACACTGCAGCACGCTTGGGAATGGAATACAACGACCGTCCCTACAGTGGCCAATACGACTTTATTGCATCGGAAGTATATTGGCCCATCAACCACATGGTGTCGCCAAAAGAGCATACTTTAAGTTGCACCGAATGTCACCAGCGTGATGGTCGCCTGGATAGTCTCACCGATTTCTATTTACCAGGCCGCGACTACAATAAAACCGTTGACTATGCGGGTTTTGGTCTTATCTTCCTTACCCTGATTGGTATTGTTGCACATTTCACAGGACGCATCATCGCCTTTTTCAAAAATCGATAACTATGGAAAAAGTAAAAATATACAGCCGCTTTGAGCGCTTTTGGCATTGGACACAAATGATGCTCATTCTTTTACTCATTATCACCGGATTTGAGATTCACGGAACTTTTAAAGCTCTGGGATTTGAAACCTCTGTGCGACTGCATTCTGCAGCTGGCTGGGCATTTTTAATCCTCACTATCTTCGCTATTTTCTGGATGCTGGTCACGGGTCAGAGTCGCCAGTTCGTACCTGTGCGAAATAATGTCAAATCCCAAATCATGTATTACCTATCGGGGATCTTTAAAAAGGAGCCTCACCCTGTTAAAAAAACGGTAGACAGCAAACTCAATCCCTTACAACGTATCATCTATTTTGGATTGATCATCCTGGTGTTTCCGGTACAGCTGTTAACCGGATTCTCCTACCTGTTTTTTCACTATCCCGATAAGCCTTTTGCTTTTGAAGGATTGGAAACCATTGCTGTGCTGCACACATTAGGAGCCTTTTTATTAGTGGCTTTTGTGCTGGCCCATCTGTACTTGATTACCACCGGACATACTATTACCTCCAACCTGCAAGCCATGATAACGGGTTATGAAGAACTGGAGGACGAAGCACAAAGCGAAACAGCTATCAATTAAAAAAAATGCACCATGCTATCCAGGCAAATAAGCTCTGCATAGCCAATAAATTACTAAACATGAAACATCTATTTGCATACCTCATGTGCCTGCTGGTTGTAACTAGTTGCCAGATGGCACCAACCAACCTGAGTGTAGACGACATGGTAAAAAATGCCGCCGAAGTAGTGACCTACACCACTGCCGACCAATTGATGAAAATAATGCAGTCGGACGAAGTATTTACGGTTATCGATGTGCGGCAAAACAATGAGCACTATTACGGCTTTATCCCCGGCTCGGTAAACGTACCACGCGGTAGTATGGAGTTCAATATTGGAACCGAAGCCTTTTGGGAGTCCGAAGGCTTGTATGTGCCGCAGAAAGAAGAAACCCTTGTCCTCTATTGTAAAAAAGGCAAACGTTCTACTCTGGCCGCTCAAACCCTGCTTCAAATGGGCTACAAAAAGGTACTGGTATTGGAGGGCGGCTGGAAAAGCTGGGAATTAACCTATCCCGACTTTTGCGATAAGAACCTGGACATGTTAGCCGGCGGCCCTGCCAAGCACGATGATGGCGGCGGTTGCTAAGAACTATAAACCGCCCAATACAAAGTATTAAACAACAAACTATTCTTTAATTAATAAATCCTTGAAATTATGAAAAATCTATTTCGCAACTTTTATTTACTACTGGCCATAAGTACATTAGCTTTTACAGCTTGTAAAGATGACACTGACCCTACTGCCACCATTAATCCTGCTGAAACACTGATGGACTATCTGGTGGAAACAGATATGGATTTGAACCATGTTCTTAAGAACAGCGATGGACAAAAATTTGTGATGGCAGCGCCGGCCGATGGCAATCTGAGTAGTAAATACATCATCGATATCAGAAGTGCTGAGGCCTTTAATAGTGGACATATTGCCAATGCGGTGAATGTACCCGATTTTAAGAACATCCTGACCGAGGCAGCCAAAGCCGATCAGCCCATACTCGTGGTGTGCTATACCGGCCAAACAGCTTGCTACGCCACTTCCCTATTAAGATTGTACGGCTACCACGATGCTCAGGCCTTAAAATGGGGCATGTCAGGATGGAATGAAGCAACAGCCGGTCCATGGGATAACGCTATTGGCGATATTAGTGAAGGACATAACAACTGGTCATTCAATGCCGCAGAGCCGGCATTAGGTGTCTTTGAAGCTCCGCAGTTTATCTCTACAGCACTCGAAGGTGAAGCCATTCTAAAAGAACGGGTTGAGTACATTGTTGCGCAAGGCTTTAAAGGGGTAGAAGCCACAGATGTATTAGAGAGTCCAAGCACTTACTTCATCAATAACTACTTTAACACAACAGATTACAGTGCTTTTGGGCATGTTGATGGCGCCTACCGGATGAATCCACTATTGGTGAGCCCCGGCTCAACTGAAGAAGCCGCAGTAACCAACATCGATCCATCAAAAAAGGTAGTAACCTATTGCTATACCGGACAAACATCGGCCGTTATTACAGCGTACCTGAGGGTGCTGGGCTACGATGCTTATAGTCTGAAATTTGGCATGAATAAGCTATTCAACTCAAGTGCTGCCTGGACTGCTAATCAGTGGAGAGGTGACTCCAGCCCTAAGAATCTGCCCCTTGAACAATAAGCAAACGACAATAAGCGACTCTAATAAAGCACTTGTATTCACTATCTTAATCAAATAGACATGATAAAAAACAGCATATTACTTCTTCTCACCGCCTGCCTGCTACTGCCACTAAGTGGCAAGGCTCAGGGGTGTGAAGAAGCTGCCGGAAGCGACGAAGCCCTCAAAGTGTTTGGGTTTTTACAGGCCGAATATGACCAGCAGTTTACAGATGAAACAAGCAGTTCCTTCAGCTTCAGACGAGCCAGATTGGGAGCTACCGGCAACATCCCATACGATTTCTCCTATTATGTACTGATGGAAATGAGCCCCATGCTCAGCAGTAATGGCAGTGCCTATTTATTGGATGCCTTCATAACCTATAACCGCTGGGACTGGGCGAAAATTTCAATGGGTTCATTCAAAAACCCATTCAGTATGGATCTGGGCGGAACAGCCTGCAGTGGCTTACACACCATCTTTCGCTCGCGAGCCGTTGATCAGCTGGTGGTACCACAACGCGACCTGGGCATAATGGTGCTGGGCGGCGACCGAAACACCTTCTTTCAATACCGCCTGGCTTATTTGAATGGAGCGGGCTTGAAAAAAGATAACAACAGCTCAAAAGATGTGGTGGCACGCGCTATCTTTCATCCTTTCGAATTTTTATATGTGGGCGGCAGTTACCGCTTAGGTTATCCTACCAACGATGATGATAAGCGCACTTCCTACGCGGTTGAAGCAGAGTTTAAGCATGGCCCATTTAGGGCAATGGCTGAGTACATTGTGGACGAAGGCGAGTATGATCGCTCACTGGGTGGCGGTTGTGGGGGCGAACTCATTGCATTGGGCGATGAACGAAAAGGCGCCTACGTGCAAGCCATGTACATGACCAAATGGAATGTAGAACCGGTTTTCAAGTACGAGTTCTTTGATGCAGGCATTAACGACTATCGGGAAGACGTGATGACGTTTGGCGCCAATTACTTTTTCAACGACTGGACGCGCCTGCAGGTGAATTACCTCTATCGTGCTGAAGACCCGTCAGAGATTAACAACGACGGCCTGTACGTACAATTACAAGTAAAATTCTAACCCAAATAAAATGAAGAAACTAGGAATAATAGCAGCTTTGCTCCTCTATATGACCGGGGCAATGGCCCAAGGTGATTTTATTTCGGTAAAAGAGCTGGCCGGCAAAATTAACGATTCGAAAGTGCTGATTTTTGATGCACGCAAAGAAGCCGAATATAAACAAGTGCACATCCGCAACGCCATAAGCTTTCCGGTGGAAGCACTCTCGACCGAAACACCTGTGGAAGGAATTCTGAAAAGCGATGCAGAAGTAGCCAAAATTATGGGGGCACACGGTGTGGATTTTACCAAGGAAATTGTGCTCTATTGTAACAAAGGCAGCAACGCCGGACGCATGTATTGGATCATGAAAATGATGGGAGCGCCAAATGTTAGACTCCTGGATGGGAATCTGGATGCCTGGAAAGCGGCGCGTAAACCTGTAACCCGCATGCCCAAAATGCCTAAAAAAACAACGGTAGTCGCTACACTCGATCGATCAAGCTATCTGACCATGGGTGATGTAGAAGTACAAAAAAGCAAAAGCAATGTCGTGCTGATTGATGCCCGGGCGGATAACTATTTCAATGGAACCGACCCCAAAAGCAAAGGCCACATTGAAGGAGCTGTAAGCATTAACTCTGACCTGATGCGTGATGAGCAAGGCCTACTTAAATCGAGCGAAGAGTTAAGTAAACTATTTGCCTCCAAAGGAGCCACTAAAGACAAAGCCATCATCTTGTATTGCCAGACAAGCACACGTGCCGGACTGTTATACACAATTTTAACCAGTAAATTAGGCTATAAAAATGTTAAAGTTTACGATGGTGCTTATAATGAATGGATAACAAGCAATAAGGTTGTTGCTTAATAATACCCTATAATCAGTTTATCTTGATTGTCAACAGGTTGCTTCAGAACGTTGAAGCGACCTGTTATCTTTTATCGAAGAAAGACAAATACGGCTATCAGTACCCAAAATACCCACTGAAACATTTTGAATAACCCGCCCTTAACGGATGATGTTAACGCTATGATGATTTGTACCAGAGCGAAAAAGGCATAGTTCATCCCTATGAAATTGAGAACCATAGTGGGATCATACATACAGTTTTCGTAGTTAACTCCCACCATTATTAGTAGCAGGGAAGATAGAATCTGATAGACAGAAACGTAATGAAATACCGACAAAATAACATTTTTAGGAACCACGTCCAGGTCACATGCCTTAAAGGGCTTTAGGTACATTTTTGTTCCGGCTGTAAAATGTCCTAAGGTTGCCATTGCGGCAACAATTCCGGCTAATAATACCATTGTATTCATCAATCACATGTTTAGGTTGTATAAATAGTTGCGTATCATCTCCCTCACCCTTTCTACCTCATCTTCAAGCACCATCACTTTAACCCCATCCGCACCAGTCGGGTCATGCATAAAGTCCTTAAGCGTCGAATTCGTCAGGAAATGGGGAATCTGTTCATCTACCAATAAAGTGCGTATCATCTCCGCCTCCCTTAAAGAGCCTGAAAGCACGTTGACAGCTGCCAGATGATTTGTAGTTGAACGCATGCGCTCAACTTAAGCAATTACCTGAATAAAGTCAAACGGCTAATGGTTCAGCCACTCATTTGCAATTCGCCGGTTATATTTATCCCGGTGGCCAAACGAATCCCTCTGTTACTGCAAAAAAACACCCATGCCTGTTTTAGTAAAAACATGAACTATAGCCAAATATCTAATCGTTAAAACGCGTTGCAAAAAACTGCTCAGGATTCTTTTTAGCAATGGTCATGAAGTCATCTTCGCCAAGATAGGCACGTAAATCGAGGCTGAAACGCCGCTCGGTTGCTTCTGTTTCTACCATGTAATAGTCGGATCCAAACAGAATTTTATTTCTCAACAGCTTATCTTGCAGCAATACTTTCAATAATGGAAAATACTCCTTTTTATTAAGCGTGAAGGAAATGTCGGAATATAAATGAGGATACCGCTCCAACATGTCTTTAATTATTAAGAACCAGTTGTCCGGCCCATCGGGGTTATCCAAAAATTCGCTCCAATAATGAGCGGAGCCAAAGTGGCCCAAACATATTTTAAGTGCCGGAAAATCCTCCATCACATACTCCCAATTAAGCGGATGCGTGAATTTAGAGCACATCTCCTTCCGACTCATGCCTCGGGTGTCAATTCTGTCTCGCCCTTGTTCCAACAGTTTTCTGAGTTCCTTCTTTTTGCCCTTGTAATGGACTGGATTAAACGGGCTGCAATGTGTTATTATTGGCAGGTGGTTGGCCTGACAATACTCATAAACAGAATACATGCGCTCATCGTAAGGGAAATAGCCCAAAGGCGGATACACCTTAACCCCTCTAAAGCCCCAATCTTCAACGCATTTCTTTAGAATATCCATATAGCCATTGCGGCGAGGATCGATGTGTACAAATGGGATGGTTTCGGGGTACTTCAGCTTTAACTCGCCCAGCTCCTTTAACTGATCGAAGTAGGCACGCGGCACTTTACCAGCACCCATATAGGCCATGTCCATAGCCAGAATACCAAACTTACTGTTTTTGGGATAGAACTTACGGCAGTTCTTGTATATCGCTTCCTGCGAACCTAATCGCCCCAGTTCAACAAATTTGACGTAGCGATCAAACGCATCGTTATCCGAAAAAGGATTGATGTTGTTTAGAATACGGGAAACAACCCGAAAACCAGGTTTAGTGGACAGCACGCGCACCAATCCAAGAGGCAGGAAACCACGCGGAATATCCGCATCCTTAAAGGTGTGGATGTGGCAATTGTAAATCATAGTATTAATTCAGGTTAGAATACGATGCAATGATAATAAAAAAGCGTGAGGCATATACCCCAGAAACTCTCCTATCCAGATATTGATTGGTAAAAAAGGCCCACAAACTATCAAGTTGCAGGCCTCTTTAAAATATTTTTGAAGAGATTGATTGCAAATTCTATTTTGTTAACGTAGTTCTCACCCTAAATTCCTTCCAACTATTCTACAATACCTGTTCTCTATACCCAAGGTAATATAGCGTGAAGGAAGGTTTGTCGCATGCCACTTTAAGCATCTCACTCGTCTGCTTAAGTACACCCTAAAATCTTACATTAAATTGTATCTTTGCAGAAAATAACGCACAATGAAGTTTGAAGAGTTTGGCTTAGACGAGAAAATAATACGTAGCATTGATGAATTGGGCTATAAACGTCCAACCGACATCCAGTTTAAGGCCATTCCGGCCATATTGGAAAAGGAAGATGTATTAGCCATTGCACAGACGGGAACAGGCAAATCTGCTGCTTTTGTTATTCCAATTCTCCAGTTATTACAAAGGAAACGTAAAAATAAGGATGCGGGAGTGCGGTGTATTGTGATGGTACCAACGCATGAATTAGCCAAACAGATTACCGACGTATTTAAGCAAATAGGCAAAAACACTTCATTAAAATTTACGGCCATTTATGGGGGCGTGGATCAAACGGAGCAGGTTGAACGACTCACTAAAGGAACCGACGTATTAATCGCCACGCCTGGTCGCCTGTTTGACTACATTAACCAAGGGGTGGCAAAAGTTTTTAATACCGAAATTTTAGTGCTGGATGAAGCCGATCACATGCTGGATTTAGGCTTTTACAAGGATATTGAAGACTTAATTAAATACCTGCCTAAAAAGCGTCAAACCCTGTTCTTTTCGGCCACCATTGATAAGAAAATTAAGAAGCTGGCCTATTCATTGGTGCGCAAGCCCATTCGCATTCAGATATCGCCCAAAAACCCGGTGGCTAAAAACATCGACCATTCGGTAGCCTTTATTAAGATGGACGATAAGCGCTTTTTCCTGGAACGCATCGTTCGTGCTAACCCGGACAAAAAAATTCTGGCTTTTGTGCGAACTAAAGTGCGCTGCGAACGGGTAGTCAAAGCCATGGAGCGGGTAGATGTTCAGGCTGTATCCATACACAGCGATAAGTCGCAACAGGAGCGCGACGACGTGATGAAGGCCTTTAAAACCGGAGAAATAAAACTGCTAATCGCTACTGACGTAAGCGCACGTGGTATAGATATCCCTAATGTTGACTATGTGGTGAACTACGACCTGCCTGAACAGCCCGAAAACTACGTTCACCGCGTTGGACGTACCGGACGTGGCAAACAAAAAGGCTACGCCATTGCTTTCTGTTCGCAGGAAGAAAAGGAGCAGTTGGAGGCCATCGAAGCCTATACAGGCTATCCCATCGAAATCACGGATATTGATCATGAGGAATATGCCGACACCATCGATTTTTCAGCTGAAACACACTCAGACTGGAAAACACTTCTGCGGCAAGCCGAAGAAAATGAGCAGGCATATGAAGCCATCAAAAAGAAACGCGCTAAGAAAAAGAAGAAGAAATAAATCAGAGGGTGTTGAAGTACTCAACTAATTCTTTAACATCCTCTATCTTGCGAAACTTGATCTTATGCTTTTTAGCATAAGTTTCGAGAGCCTGCTGATGGGTTCCAAGCAATTCAACAACATCTTTTAGATTTCTTACCTGATAGAGTGCGCCTCCATTACTTGAGAGGTAAATATTAGGTTCTTGTTTCTTAAACTCAGCAGGCTTGGCATCCTGATACGGCTTAGGTTCTTCAGCGGCCGTTAGCAATACGCTATGCTTAAGAAACAAGCTACAGGCCGAATCTTGCACGAGGACTTCAAAATAGCCTAATTGCCTTTTCGATGCCACCTGGTAAACCTCTAGTCTGAACTGGTGGTCATTCAAGCTTATAACAGGAAAATGCTTTTCCTTTGGAACCGTATAGAAGACGCCTTCCTTTTCAACTTCCATCACATCGCTATGCACATTATAACGCATTGTAAGCGGCTGAATAACCTGCCCGTTTGTGAGAACAATATGCGCCTGCGATGATTCATAGATATAAGGTGTCCCTTTATAAGAAATGGCGTCGGGCCCCTCAAGCATTTTTATTGTCTGCAAGTCACTCCAAAACTGACTCAATTCGTGCGATTGAAAATCCTGTGCTTTTAAGCCTGAAAAAGAAAAAACGAATAGGAAGAAGGTCAGGAAAGTTTTCATTGGGTCATTTTTTTATTTGAAGATAAGATAAACTACCTTCCTATCAAACAATCATCCCTATTTTACCTCTTCATAATCAACATACTCCCCTTCATTATCGCCAACAATGCCTGATGATTTCTTTGGAGCATCACGATTGATAGTCACCTTTCCTTCCTGCTGACGCGCCTGCTGCTGATAATTACTGGCAGCCCGCTGCTGTTGCTGCTGCATGCGCTCCACGCCTTTTTTCATGATAAACGGTAAAAGAAGCCGACCAATAAATTTGAATAGATAATAAAAGATGATTAGGAAAAATATGGTTTTAGCAAGACCGTATAGCATAGCAATTAATTTTTTCGTCAAAGATATCCATTCTATTTACAATTATCATGCAAAAGATAGATTGGGCTGGAGAGTCTGTCAAGGCGACTTATTTGAGATGTTCATAAAAGTCAATCTGTCATGAAACAAGAGCGCTTTATGAAAAGATCATCAAAAATATTACTTTCTGAAGGGTAGACAATAAAAAAGCGCAGAGATTGTTCCCTGCGCCTTCCGTTATTGTTTTGTGGTCGTTAGCGGTCCTTCTGCGCCTCTTCCATCGCCTTTAAAAAGATATCATCCACCTCATGAATAATTGGATAGAAGCCTTCGTTATCCAAAATATTCCGGGCAATGTAGGCCTTCAGCTCAGTGTCAATTAGTGCTTTCGACACATTGTACTCAGTCTGATTGAAAGCTACCCCTTTATCTTTTGCAAAACGAATAAAATCAGTCAGGATGTTTTGCTTATCCAGGTAGTTCTTTATTTCATCAGCTGTGGTCAATTGCTCCAGATTCTGACGGTTATTATCTGTATACTGCAAAGCATAGCGGTACATTATTCCGTTTATCCGAAGGTGATAAAAGTAGTCGGTAATCATGGACGTGTCACGAGGAACAAAAATATCGGGCATGATACCACCTCCGCCATAGACGGTGCGTCCGTTCTTGGTCGTGTACTTGAGCTCATCATCGAATTGAATGCTATCTGCGCTATAAAACTCACCATGCTCCAAACGCTTATAAATGTCGCCATAATACTCATCTACTCCATCTTCGTATGGTTTTTGAATACAACGCCCACTAGGCGTGTGGTAACGAGCTACGGTTAAACGCAGGGCCGATCCATCGGGCAGTGGTATCTGCTGCTGCACCAATCCTTTTCCGAAGGAACGACGCCCAATCACCAGCCCCCGGTCATTGTCCTGAATAGCCCCTGCAAAAATTTCACTGGCCGAAGCAGAAAACTCATCTATCAATACAATGACTTTGGTATCCTGACAAGTCCCCGCTCCATTGGCATAAACATTATGTCGTTTCTGCGATTTACCTTCGGTATAAACAATCAGATCTTTGGCGGGCAAAAACTCATTACACAAACCAATGGCTACTTCCAGTAAGCCCCCCGAGTTGCCTCTAAAGTCGATGATTACTTGCTGGCAGTTATTAGCTTTAAGCTTTGCCAGGGCCGTTAAAAACTCCTGATAGGTATTCTGAGCAAAGCGATCGACCTTGATATAACCTGTCGTCTCATCAACCATGTAGCTTACATCTACGCTGTAGATTGGGATGGCTCCACGGGTGATGCTAAAATCAATTAGCTCCTTATTTGGGCGCCTCAGCACCCCCACTTTGACTGAAGTTCCCATCTCGCCGCGCAGTTTTTTCATCACCTCATCGGTCGATATTTCCTTACCTGCAATAATGGAATCATCCACGGCAACAATGCGATCACCGGGCAGTATGCCCACTTTTTCGGAAGGACCGCCAGAAATTACCTGAATCACCATCACCGTATCGTTTTGCATGCTAAACTGCACCCCGATACCCCCAAAATTTCCTTGCAGCTCTTCGTTCACTTTGTTTAAATCCTTAGCCGGGATATAAACCGAGTGGGGATCTAAATCTTTTAGTATTTCGGGTATAATGCGTTCTTCAATGGCTTGCATATCCACTGTATCCACATACTCCTCTTCAATCAGGTTCATCAATGCGTCCAACTTATTGGCCTGAGGATATATCATGAGTGAATTGGATTTGCCACCGGGGGCGCTAAAAAAATTACGTCCGATGAAAACACCCAATGCCACTAATAAGCCAAACAGGAAGGGCATAAATATTTGTCTGCGTGTATTAGATTGCATAATGCTTTATTGATTTCTATATAGTGCGTTAATAATCATCTTGTGTGCTCCCAAGAATTAAACCATCTTCCACCCGTATGAGTTCATCCTGAATGTGAACGACTTCAATATTGGCTCGGGTTAACAGGTCCAAACCATCTGTATTATGGTATTTTTCGGCAAATACCACCCGCTTAATCCCCGACTGAATAATTAACTTGGAACATTCAATGCAGGGAGAAGCTGTTACATACAAGGTAGAACCATCGGAGCTGTTATTGGAGCGAGCCACTTTGGTTATGGCATTAGCTTCGGCATGCAGTACATATGGTTTTGTTTTATTATTGCAGTCTTCACATTCGTTTTCAAAGCCCGAAGGTGTACCATTGTAACCATCACTTATTATCATTTTATCCTTAACAATGATGGCGCCCACCTGCCGGCGATTACAATAAGAGTTTTGCGACCAGATACGCGCCATAGCAAGGTAGCGTTGATCGAGCAAAAACTGTTTGCTTTGTAGTTTCTTGTTTGTTTGCATGATTTAAGCTTGCTTGTTACAAAAGTAACAAAATATGTTTCGGTCAAAAGCTACCAACCAAAAGATTACAAGCCAGCTTAAAGGTATGGCATTAAGCAAAAGGCGGTATACATCCACCCAACTAATGTACTGTATGTTTGTGTTTTTTCTTATAAAAGTAGTGGCCTACAAAAAGAAAGCCAGCTAAAGTAGGTGGAAAGGCTATTAAAAAAAACGAGATGAGACTTCTTAAGAAAGAATGCCCAAGTTGATGGTGATAATAAAAAACGATGACCGACAAGCCCAATCCAATGATAATAAATATTAATCCGCCAGTAAGCTCTTTTCGCCAGGCAATTACCAGCAGGAGAATTAGCGTAACAGAAGGTATCATTTGCAGCACAAAGGTTCGCACCTCGTGCCATGATGCTACTTCGGGCTTAAAAGCATCAAAACTGAGCATTGCCAATACAACGATAGCTACAATGCACATCAACCGGGGAGTCCAAAATAATATGTCGCCTGTTCGGGTCATGCAAAAAAATACACGATTAATGCGCCAGTGTCAACTAATCCTGATCATATTAACTTTTGTTCGGGCATTGAACAGTCTTCCCAGAATCAAATGGTCTAACTGATTATTCTCACCTTCAAAACAGGCTGCAAGATTACTTTGTTAGATAACGCCAATCTATAGAGGTGGCATTCATTAGCGAACGTATCATCACCAAGAGATAATTAGATAGCTCATCTACAGTAGTTAAGCAAGATTATCGGGTATACTTCAATAGAAAAATGAATGAGTGAACCGGAGGGCTCCAGAATAGTAGTTGGTGCCTCAACCAACGACACCGGACTAAGGACCTTTTTAGTGAGAAAGAATAATTAACCAGGAAATTAATTAGTAAAAAGGCTGTCCGCATTAACCACGAACAGCCTTTTGTATATCTACCACTTGCCACGCAAGTTTACTTTCAGAATTTTCGCTGTTTGCGCACCATAACCGCTGCTCCCACTATTAATAGTAATATAATAATGGAGCTAATGATGGCAATGGTTTGTCCAATTGCAAACGACTGCGGCTTAAATCGGAACTCAATATCATGCTCGCCAGCCGGAATCATTAGGCCACGCAGAATATAGTTGGTGCGGATGATATCGGCTTCCTTCCCATCAATATAGGCTTTCCAACCCTTATCGTAATAAACATCGCTAAAAACCGCTAATTGCTCCTGGGGTGCATTGGATTCAAAAATCAGATAGTCGGGCGCATAGTGAGTCAGTTCAATGCGTCCCATTACTGAGTCGGTAGAATAGCCCTGAACCTTATCGATGAATCGCTTCTCCACCACAGCGGTCGTTTGCAAATTGGTCGTTCCAAGAGCAGCGATCTCCTCATCCGGATTGGCCACTTCCTTCACTCCTTTCACAAACCAGGCATTGCCCATGTAGTTAGGATTGAAGATAGGTGCAGCATTAGCACTGTAGATGATGTATTTCGTATTCATCATATTGAGCACCGGCATATTCTCCATGGCCACTTCCAAATCGCCAGGTGTTTGAGCCGTTTGCATTACCTGAATGAGCTGTTGCCAGTCGTTCATCAGGTAATGATCCACCACATCCTGATAACGGCGCAACTTAGCTCCGTGGAAACCTCCAACCGACTTGTGCCAATACGGCGTAAAACCATCTTTAAACGGATCGCGGTTAATAGGCAAAACGCGGAAGTAATCATCCGTATCTCGTAAAATGGCCTGATCTGCTTTTGTTTGCGCCAGCTCCTGACGAGCCTTCGATTTACTAACAAAATCATCGTTGTTAAGGTAACGTTTTGAAACACCCCACACGTCGATGAAGATGATCAAAGCCAAGCCCCAAATTACATAGCGTTTCTGCAGTTTGCCCTGCAGGTAAAACCAGATAGAACCTGACCCCAACAGTATGAATGCAAAGCTACGCCATGCATCGGAAGTAAATAATACCTTGCGGGCAGCAATCAGGTTAGACTCCAGCAACTGATACATCTGTGCCTGTTCGCCCCCTTGCTGTATTTGTGCTCCAAACTGTTGCGCTTCCATTGGCGACAGAAAATGATAGATGTTGAATGCCGTAGGAAACAAGGCAAACAGCAAGCTGACACCTCCTGTTAGCGCAAATGCTATGGCAAACCATTTGCTGTCTTTCTTAACCACATCGGGCTGCTCAATAATGGTTTTTAAGCCCAGGAAGCCGAGCACCGGCATCGCCATTGAAGCCAATACCAAAGCCATCTCTACCGTTCTAAATTTATTGTATAACGGGAAGTTATAGAACATGAAGTAGTTGAACCATTCCAGGTTCTTACCCCAGGCAAGCATTATTGAAAATACCGTGATACCAATTAACCACCAGCGCTCCTTTCCTTTGTAGTAAAAGGCACCAATAAAGAAAAGGAAACAAATTAAAGCACCTACATACACAGGCCCACTGGTAAAAATACGGCCTCCCCAATACTGGCTCGATTGCCCAACATACTCCTTTAAACGAGGATCCACGTGTTGCATGGCCTCGTCAGAATTAGCAATGGCTTCGGAAGCCCCACCAACAATATTTGGGATTAACAGGGTTAAAGTTTCGTGCTTGCCGTAACTCCAGCTAAAGGCATAATCCACATCCAGTCCTGAATGCTCCTTTTGCCCCTCTTTGGGGGTAAGTTCAGAAGCTCCACGAATGGAGTATTTACCATACTCAGCTGTGGTCCACAAGTTGGTAATATTGGGCAGAACCGCCAGCATAGCAGCCACCACAAGCAGGCCTGTAGTACTGGCAAAGGGTTTTAATGCCTTCTCTTTTATGGCATAGACCAAGCGTGAAATCACAATAAAGCCCACCATGAATGCCAGGTAATAGGTGATCTGTACATGATTATAGGCAATCTCCATCCCTAAGGCTACAGCTGTTATAACCGCTCCCACAAAGCGGTTCCGGTTATAGGCATAGAGCACACCGGCCACCACCGGCGCCATCAGTGCAATGGCATAGGTTTTGGTAATGTGCCCGGCTATTATAATAATGAGGTTATAAGATCCAAAAGCAAAGGCGATGGCCCCGATAACACTCAGCCAATGATCCACTTTCATGCTCAGCAGTAAAAGGTAAAAGCCCAGCATGTATAGGAACACAATGGCCACCGTTTCGTATGGTAAACCCAATCGGGTGAAACGATTAAAGTAACTAAAAATATTCTTTGATGAATCGCCTTTAATCTGGTAGGCCGGCATTCCGCCAAACATGGAATTAGTCCACATGGCTTTTTCTCCAGTCTCTTTCTCGTAGTCGCTTAGCTCCTTTGACATGGCCTTGGCATGGGTATTATCCAGCTGCGGCAACTGTTTCCCTTCCAGCACCGGCGAGAAGTAAACAAAGCTTAAAACGATAAATAGCAGAACTGCGCCTAAATAAGGCAGATAGCCTTTCAATTTGTCGAACATGGTAGTGTATTTATATTTTGCATGTGAAAATACGTAATGTAATTGGAATAGAAAAAGCGAATAACAGTAAGCTGCTGGCTATTGGCATTTCCCTTACCTTTGCATGAAATCAATTGTTATGCTCGAAGTTATTTATCAAGACCAATACCTGGTGGCCATTAATAAACCGCACGGCCTGCTGGTGCACCGCAGCTCCATCGCTGCCGATGTTCAGGAATTTGCCCTGCAACTGGTGCGCGACCAGATTGGCAAAACGGTGTACCCGGTACATCGGCTGGACCGCAAGACTTCGGGTGTATTGGTGTTTGCTTTAAACAGTCGGGTAGCAGCCAAACTAAAAGTCATCTTTGAGGACCCAAGTACCCAGAAGACCTACATAGCCATTGTACGCGGTTACTTTCCCGATGTCATTGAATTGGATTACCCCTTAACCAGCGACCGTGGCAAAACGCAGGAGGCCATTACGCATTTTAAAACATTAAAAAGGAGCGAACTGCCTGTCCCCTTTGGAAAGTTTAACACTTCCCGCTACTCCCTCATTGAAGCGTACCCTAAAACAGGTCGTATGCACCAGATACGCAAGCATCTCAACCATTTGCGTCACCCCATTATTGGCGACCGCCCCCATGGCTGCAACAAGCAGAACCGCCTGTTCAAAGAGCGCTGGCACATGACCACCATGCTGTTACATGCCAGGCAACTGGAACTGGTGCATCCGGTAACTAAGGAACCATTGGTATTAAAAGCTGCCCCTTTTGAGGTATTCACTTGCATGCAGGAGGTACTGGAGCTAAGCAATTGATGTGTACTCCTCCAAGGTTACTTTCTTGAACCGAATATACAATGCCTATGCTGCTATTATTATTCTTTAATCAGTATCTTACAGCACTGTCAGGCTAAACTGGGTGAAAAATGAAAGAAGATAATAAACTGCTGCATTACTTTAGGAAATGGACAGATATAGCGACCGAAAACGAAGCCATTATTCTATCAGCCTTCGAGCCTGTTACAATTAAGAAGAAAAAAGACCTTCTGGTTGCAGGACAAGTATGTGGCTATTTATACTTCATCACCAAAGGGTGTTTGCGATCTTATTATATTGACACCAAAGGCAATGATCACATTTACCAGATCCGAATGGATAATAACTGGATTAGTGATTTGGATAGCTTCTACTCACAAAGTCCTTCAAAGTATAACATTGAAGCCCTTGAAGATACTCAACTGCTCAGAATTTCGCGTCAACGAATGGACCAACTGCTTATTGAGATCCCCAGCCTAGAAAGGTATTTTCGTATTCTGTTTCAGAAAGCCTACATCAACGCCTTAAACCGGCTGAATGCCACCATGTGGGAAACGGCCATGGACAGGTACAACAACATGCTTAAGGAGCACCCCGAAGTGTTTCAGCGCGTGCCTCTGGTTTACATCGCATCCTACCTCGGCATTACCCCTGAAAGCCTCAGCAGAATCAGAAAACAGAAATAACTGTACGGAATTCGGGTCAACTGCTTAACCTGGATCAATTCAATTTCTTATCATAGATCAAGGGCATAAGCCTTTGGGTCCCACTATTTTTGTATCGTCAATAATCATTAAAAATAATTTAAAATTATACGATATGAAAATGATGAAATTAGTTGGCGTGCTATTCATAGCAAGTACACTGTCGGCCTTGGCCCAGAAACAAGTCATCAACGCGAGTCAATCCCTTGTTAAATGGACCGGAAATAAAATTGGCGGCTCGCACAACGGCGAAATCCAGATCACGAGCGGCTATTTCGAGCTCAGCAATGGAAGCATCGTTAGTGGTGAAGTCGTAATGGATATGAACACCCTATCCAACCTGGACCTTGAAGATGAAGGATACAATCAAAAGCTCATAGCGCATTTAAAATCGGATGATTTCTTTGGCGTTGAGCACTATCCAACAGCCACATTTAAGGTCACCAAAGGCAGTCCGTTTAAAAATGGAACAGCCACTCTAACAGGCATTCTTACCATCAAAGGTAAATCGGAAAACATCTCCTTTGACGTTAGTAAGAAGGAAGATGCCCTACTTGCCAAGGTAAAGGTAGACCGGTCTATATACAATGTGCGTTACGGTTCCAATTCCTTCTTTGATAACCTCGGAGATAAGGCAATTGATGACATCTTTTTACTTGACATTCAAATCGTTTTTTAATACACTGCTACTACCTGTATTGGTGCAGCTATTCGAATACAAGTAAAGCCAGAAGCCACTACAAATGGACAGAAATACATTTATAAAGTCATTTTTAACAACTGCATCCGGACTAGTTATCGGTACAAAACTGAATGCGATGACAATGATGAAAGACTTCATAGAGAACACACCCAAAATGCCAGTCCTCTTCTTAGGGCATGGCAGCCCGATGAACGCCATTGAGGAAAATGAGTTTGTGCAAGGCTTTCGTAGTATTTCTTCGGAGATAGCCACACCCAAAGCCATTATTGTTATCTCTGCCCACTGGGAAACAATTGGCACACAGGTAACCGCCATGCAGCAGCCTGCTACCATCCACGATTTTGGGGGTTTCCCGGAGGCGCTGTATCAGATTCAGTACCCGGCGCCCGGCATGCCACAACTGGCCAAAGAGGTTAGAAACATGGCCCGGAGCACAGAGGTGTCTCTGGATGAAAAATGGGGCTTAGACCATGGCGCATGGACAGTTATCCGGCACATGTATCCAAAAGCTGATATTCCCGTGATACAGCTGAGTCTCGATTATCATAAAACGCCACAACAACATTACGAATTAGCCAAAGAGCTTTATCAGCTGCGGCAAAAAGGCATCTTAATTGTGGGAAGCGGAAATCTGGTGCATAACCTTCGACTGGTGCACTGGCAAAAGCTAAACGAGAATTTTGGGTATGATTGGGCCACTGAAGCTAATGAAAAGATGAAGTCACTGATTTTAAAGGGCAACCATCCGGACTTGATTAATTACTCCAAGCAAGGGAAAGCCTTCGAGTTAGCCATTCCTACGCCGGAGCATTATTTGCCATTGCTATACACGCTTGCATTGCAAGATAAAAAGGATACAGTAAAACTCTTCAATGATGAGGCCGTGGCCGGTTCATTAACCATGACCTCGGTTCATATCGGCTAATAATCAAAAAATGAGCAGTACAATTTAAAAACTTGATATATGAAAATAGGTATTACAGGCGCAACAGGCCAGCTAGGAAAACTGGTTGTTGAACAACTTAAAGGAAAAGTAGGAAACGATAGTGTGGTTGCATTGGTGCGCAGCCCCGAAAAGGCAAAAGAATTAGGTGTTAAAGTACGGCCTTTCGACTATGATCAACCAGAGGGCTTGGCAGACCAGCTAAATGGGATTGACCGGCTGCTGCTTATCTCCGCCAACGAAATAGGCCAACGTGCCAGACAGCATAACAACGTTATTGAAGCCGCCAAAACTGCAGGCGTTAAATGGATCGTTTACACCAGCTTATTGCATGTCGATTCATCCACCCTCAGTTTGGCGGGTGAACATCAGGAGACAGAACGTTTATTGAAAGCATCGGGTATTGACTACACCTTGCTCCGAAACGGATGGTATACTGAAAATTATACCGGCTCCATTGGCGGTGCATTGGCCGGTGGCGCCTTTATTGGCAGTGCGGGTTCAGGAAAAATCGCTTCGGCAGCAAGGGCCGACTATGCCGAAGCAGCTGCGGTGGTCTTGTCAGACGAAAGCTATAAAGGAAAAGTGTTTGAGCTGGCTGGTGATGCAGCTTACACCTTGGATGATCTGGCGGCTGAGCTAACCAAACAGTCGGGTCAAACCATCCCATACAAGAATCTTCCGGAAGCGGAATATGCTAAAATATTGGAGAGCTTTAATATTCCTAAAGGTTTTGCCGAGGCGATTGCCAGTTGGGATGTAAGCGCTTCAAAAGGTGACTTATTCGACAACTCACAACAATTATCGAAGCTGATTGGCCGACCAACCACCCCCATGGCGGCTTCTGTGCAGGCGGCCTTATAATTAATGCTGGGATTAAGTTATTTTTCGGTTTAATATCTTCATCAGGATATTAAGCCGAATTTTATGCCAATTAATAATACCGCCTGATTAAATCGCGTGTTTTACGCACGCCTTCGTATTCGGAAAGAGCATTGTTTGGATCTTCAAACTCAATGCCAATGTACCCATCAAACTCATAAGCATGAATGATGTCGAAAATCTGTTTAAAATCGGTGTTGATATCCTCTCCTTTTTCATCGAAAGCAACGCCTTTGGCGCTCACACCATAAGCATAAGGCATTAAATCTTTCAGGCCCTGATAGCGATCGTAAGTATCGAAGTTACCAAAATCAGGCAAGGCTCTGCAATTCGGCAAATTTACACGCTGCAGTACCTCTGCCAGCCACCGGCCATTGGTGGACGGGGCAGAGAGACTCCAGCCCCGACCTGGAATCATCATGCCATGGTTTTCCAACACAATGGTGATATCGTCCGCTTTGGCAAAAGCACTTAACTCATTTAAGGATTGAACCAATGCATCCTGCACAGCATTTAAATCGCCCAGTCCGTTCCCATTCACACGTATGGCCTTACAGCCGAGGTAAGCAGCGGCTTTCACCCATTTTTTGTGATTGTCAACCGCTTTCCGTCGTTCTACTTCCGATGTATCACCCAACTCGCCTTCGGCATCCACCATTATCAGTAGGTTAGTCACCCCATGTAACTGGCAGCTGTCTTTCATCTGATCAAGGTAGTCGAAATCCTCCGCCTTATCCTGAAAAAATTGCGACACGTATTCAATATGATGCAGGTTGAAACTATCCCTTACAATTCGCGGAAAATCAAGATGATCAATGGCACTACTCTTTAAGGCCCGGTGTAACGACCATTCGGCAACCGAAATTTTCTCATGAGAACGGGACATATCTGATTTTGTTTTTGAGGATTGACAAGCCATTGTAAGCGCCAGAATAAAAAGGATATAGCTAACAGGTTTCATGGTAAATAAATTGGTTCTTAGTAACTAAGCAGCCGAATTTACTAAAAAATGAGTTAAGAGTCTGGCACAAAAAAGCCCGATTGAATCATCAACCGGGCGATATCATAGAAGCAGGTAGCATTTACTACCTTCTGCCTGAGCTCCTTCGTACTTGTTTACAAGTTTTTGAATGCCTCGCGCATACTTACTTTTTTACCAATTATACCCTGTAGATCAGTAATTTTTACACGCTCTTGTGCCATGGTGTCGCGGTAACGGATGGTTACAGTATCATCCTCCAACGACTGGTGATCAACAGTTACACAGAAAGGTGTTCCAATGGCATCCTGACGACGGTAACGCTTTCCGATACTGTCTTTCTCATCGTACTGACAGTTGAAATCGAACTTCAACTCGTCGATGATGGCACGGGCTTTTTCTGGCAGTCCGTCTTTTTTCACCAATGGCAACACCGCTAATTTAACTGGTGCTAACACTGGCGGCAAGTTCAATACCACACGTGTTTCTTTCTTTCCATCTTTGCCTTCTACTTCCTCTTCGTTGTAGGCTCCGGCCATAATGCTCAGGAACATGCGATCCACACCGATGGATGTCTCCACCACATAAGGCACGTAGCTCTTGTTTAACTCCGGATCGAAGTATTGAATTTTCTTACCCGAAAACTCCTGGTGCTGCGACAAGTCAAAGTCGGTACGCGAGTGGATCCCTTCCACCTCTTTAAAGCCGAATGGCATTTTAAACTCGATATCGGTAGCTGCATTGGCATAGTGGGCCAGCTTTTCATGGTCGTGGTAACGGTACTTTTCTTCGCCCATACCAAGCGACTTATGCCACTTTAAACGGGCCTCTTTCCAGTACTCGAACCATTTCATCTCTTCACCCGGACGCACAAAGAATTGCATCTCCATCTGTTCAAACTCGCGCATGCGGAAGATGAACTGACGGGCAACAATCTCGTTACGGAAAGCTTTACCAATTTGTGCAATACCAAACGGCAGTTTCATCCGACCGGTTTTCTGCACATTGAGGTAGTTAACAAAAATTCCTTGAGCCGTCTCAGGGCGCAAATAAATTTTTTGTGCCCCATCGGCTGTAGAGCCCATTTCGGTGGCAAACATCAGGTTGAACTGGCGGACATCCGTCCAGTTTTTAGTACCTGAAATAGGACAGGCAATTTCATAATCGACAATGATCTGACGCAAATCTTCCAGATCATTCTCATTTAAAGCCTTGGCAAAGCGAGCGTGTACCTCATCAATTTTTTGCTGATTGGCCAACACCCGTGGATTCGTCTCCCGAAACTGAGCTTCATCAAAGGCATCACCAAAACGCTTTTTGGCTTTAGCGACCTCTTTATTAATCTTTTCTTCAAATTTCTGAATCAAATCCTCCACCAGCACATCGGCTCGGTAGCGTTTTTTCGAATCTTTATTATCAATCAAAGGATCGTTAAAGGCATCCACGTGCCCCGAAGCCTTCCAGGTGGTTGGGTGCATAAAAATAGCTGAGTCAATCCCCACTACATTCTCGTGCAGCAACACCATGGCATCCCACCAGTATTTTTTGATGTTGTTTTTTAGCTCCACACCATTTTGCGCATAATCATACACAGCGCCTAATCCATCATAGATTTCGCTTGATTGAAAAACAAAACCGTACTCTTTACAGTGAGCAACCAGCTTCTTAAAAACGTCCTCTTGTGCCATATTCTATTGTTATGATTTTTAATCAGAAGCACAAAAATAGTTGAAATTTGATAAGTAGGGAAGTTTAGTGCCTACGATCTTTTCAATTATAGCATTTTAGGCTTGCTGGCTCCAACAATCAAAGTTAACTCATTAAAAAAAGCCACCTCAAAAGAGATGGCTTTATAGCGTATTGCTTCGATAATGGCTTTTCGTTTTGCCGGCGCTTTAGAACTTGAAGCTCAATCCGCCTAATACTAAACCTGGGATTTCATCCATGTAGGCGAATTCGCGATCTTTCATGTTCAGGATATTTCGCCCGTTTACATAGAACGTAAGGTTGTCGCTGGCTTTGTAACTCACCTTAGCATTTAACAGAAACTTACCGTTGATGGTTTCTGTACTATACTGGCCCTCATAAGTTTGCTCACCATAGAAATAGGCCTGTGGGAATATTTCCAGCTTTTTGCAAGGACGATAAGTTAATGAAAAGCCTCCAAAATAAGATGGAGTAGCTTTGTGCTCGTAATCATCCTCTGTCTCAAGAGGCCAGGACGAAGACTCACCTTTAACTACTGCAGGAATGTCTTCCGGACTAATTTGCCCACTTGCCAATTGCGTGCCCAAATCTGTTAATGCGTTTAGTGTGGCATCAACGGCTAGGTGACCAATTAGCTCATTCCGGTTGTAAGGCATGTAGTTATCAAGTTTTGTTTGCTGAACTGTTAAGTAACCATGTGCTACCAACTTTTCAGAAACTACCCAATCAATATTTATACTCGCACCAAATTGCTTCGATTTCATGGATAAATTCGCATATCGAACGTTTACCGAATCGGGCGCGGCAATTGGCATTGTTTCACCAGTTGAGTCGCCAATAACATCCAATGCATTGTATATGTTAACATCGCTATAAACAGGGAGTAAAGCTCCAAAACCCTCTGAGATATTGTAGAAGGCCTCAATATCGACCAATAAGCTTTTGGATGGACGGGTGCGATAACCCAGCTCAAACATATCCATGGTTTTTAAATCGTGATCGCGATTCCCATCGAACTGCATAACACGTGGATGAGGCAGATTGACGATGTTCCAGGTGTAGTTGGAGTAGGTGTTAACTAAAAAGCTGGACTGATTTGCTCTGGAATAAACCGCTCTAATAATTCTATTATCATCAAATTTATAGGAGCCAACCAACTGCCAGGAAGCATATACATCATCTGGCTGATTGTATTTCTCAGCTCTCAGAGCGGCTACCAATCGGAGCTTATCAAAGGGGCGATAATCAAAGCGGGCACTCCCGGCTACAATATTAATTGTTTGCTTCTTATTTAAGTAGCCGTTACCCAACTTGGCAATGTGTTTAGAATCGTCATATGACATGGACTGATAGCTCACACCCGGACGTACATTCACTTTTCCAAGGTTCCAGTCATATTCAGCCTGAATATTAAACTGCTCATTATCGAGCTCAAAGCCTTCATTACCCATCATGTAATCGATGGTTCCTCCATTATAGTTGGCTTGCAGGTTGAGGCCCTTATGGTTGGCTCGTACATCCACATACGATGTAGATGCTTCTTTGGTTGTATAAGGCGTTGGCACATCGCCCATGCTCGATGTGATAGCCTGCGACTGCTGGTGCCCTGCCATGATGTTAATGGTAGTATGTTCACCCGGCATAAAATCTAAATAGGCATTAACGCCTTTGCGTTCTTTTGCCAATTCAGGATTTGGAAACGATTTAAAGACATCATAACGTTGGTCCTTCACATCATAAGGAGGCCATACGGGCAATGTTCCGTTCATCAGGCGGTCAATTTCACCAACTGAAAAGTAACCTGGTTCAACTGGCTTGCCATCTAATGTATATTGCGAATTATCGCGATCGTAAATCAAAAGCTCTTCGCGTTCGCGATCCCTGGTTTCAAAATTACCGGTGATTCCCAGGCTCCATTTCTCATTTATTTTCTCACGGAAGGCGATGTCTCCAATGAGTGTATTTAAATTACCAGCCTGCACGTTTCCACTCAGCATGGGTGAATCATCTGTAATATCTTGAGTGATAATATTGATAACCCCAGATAACGCATTAGGACCATAAAGGGCACTGGCCGGACCGCGCACCACTTCAATGCGGTCAATATCTTCAAAGCTCACCGGTAAGGTTTCCCAAAGGGTTCCACCATGCGAATAGTTAAATACCGGACGCCCGTTAATCATCACCAGGGTATTCATGTTTTCAGAATATAAGAGCATGTTTTTTGCAGGCAGATTGTCGTTGCCCCGAATATGAACATCGAAATTACCATTGGTTTTTTCGCGCACAATTAAGCCCGGCACGAGTCGCAAAGCTTCCTCAATAGATGTAGCTCCTGAAGCAAGCATCTGGTCGTGCGACAGCACCGTTGTTGATAAAGGAGAGTCAAACAGGCTTTCCTCTGCTTTAGAAGCAGACGTTACATCTTTGTTCAACAATAATTCGTATAACTCCTCTAAGGAGGATACCCCAACCGCATCAATCGCTGCCATTAAGTCTTCAAGAGACAAGGCACTGAGTTCTTCGGTTGTCATGGATAGGACTTTCTCTTTTGTGAGAGTGGTGTTTTCACCTTCCTGCGCCAACATATTTAAGCTTAACAACAGTGAAAACAATATGGAAATAATAGACTTTGTTCTTAACATTTCTACGACTTTAATAGTTGTTGCTATTGGACTTCGATGCCCAAACTTATTATTTTCTGAGTAACTTTCAGGTCATGCTCAGCAATGGACGAGGGACTGATTTCATACCGCAGTTTCCCGTCAACGGTCACAAATGTAATGCCCGCTCCCTGCTTACATAATCCACTCTTATCGGCCACCAGTAAAACCGGCTTATTCTGTTGCTCGTAGCTAAGGGATTGCATCAGTGCACTTTTGGCGGTTCCCAAAAACACAATGTGAGTATCGCTGATTTCTTTAACACTCCGGGCCTGAACAATCTTAATGCTTTTGTTCCCGGCCTTTTTAACCTTTGCAATCTTCTCAAGCTCAGCACTTACCTCATCATCACCCAGCACTGTAATAACCAGCTCGCTGCCTCCGGCGTCGGCCGGCCAGTCAATATTTTTGGTGAAGTTGTAAAGGAAAAGTGCTTTGAAAGTAGCGGTTTGCCCTTTCATCTCACTCGATAAAGCGCCTAAGCACAAGACGCACATTAACAAAATTGTTTTTCTCATGTTTGTTGTTTGTTATGCATGTATATCAATTTAAAGTACTTAATCAATACGAGTGGCAAGACAAACACTTTGGTGAGACAACTGCAGATTAACGGCATAGCAAACTCATCAGCATCACTACTGTATCTTACCGGCACACGCGCCGACCACCAATAAACATGGTGATTTTAGCCGTTAATCCCAATGAGTCAAGCGTCCAAAGTTAATTGCCTCCCCAAACAATCAGCTTCTGCTTTTAAAGCGTGCGAAATTATACTTAACTCGTCAATTCAGCAAAAAAATGTGATGAAATAACATTATGTAATGATGAACGCTGCTTGTCATAATTTAGAATAGCAAGCCCCGGTTATGACCTTAAATACACAAACTTAAAAATGTGTGTAAAAAAAATGATACATTGCAATATTAACTTCCAACTTCTGGTTAAACCTTCAGTTATGGCAGAAACGAATCGCGTAAAAACAGTCTCTTTAGTCTTGGGCAGCGGTGGGGCAAGGGGCTTAGCTCACATTGGTATTATTCGCTGGCTTGAGGAGCATGATTACACTATTCGTTCTATTTCGGGCTGCTCAATCGGAGCGGTAATTGGCGGCATTTATGCAGCAGGCCAACTGGATGTTTTTGAAAAGTGGATTAAAACACTTAAAGTGGTTGATATTGTTTCGCTCATGGATGTATCCTGGGGTGTTAGTGGATTAATTAAGGGGGATAAGCTCATGAAGAAATTGGGCGACCTGATTGGTGATGAAATGATTGAGCAATTACCAATAAAGTTTACCGCTGTAGCCTCTGATGTAAAGCATGAGAAGGAAATCTGGCTAACAAAAGGCAGTTTATTCGATGCTATGAGGGCGTCCATCTCGCTGCCGCTGTTCCTAACGCCAGTTACCATCAATGATATTGAGCTTATTGACGGAGGCGTTCTAAACCCTATCCCAATAGCCCCGGTTATCCGTGATAAGAGCGACCACATTATCGCTGTCAATCTGGGGGCAAAGCCCAAAACACACAAAGCTGAAAAAGAGGTTACAGAGGACAGCTCTGAAGAAAACTCTAGTCCCTTTTGGAAATTCGGCTCCAATGACAATAAAAAAGAACAATCGAGCATGCACCTGATTGCCGACCAGGCATTTAATGCCATGCAAAATGCAATAGCCAGACATAAGCTGGCCACTTATCCACCCGATTCCCTCATCGAAATCGATCGGGATGCCTGCGGAACGTTAGATTTCCACAAAGCAGACGAGATAATCAAATTGGGCTACCAGAGGGCTGACGAAGCACTAAAGGAGCTTTAATTCCTAACCTGCATGGTGCTGTAACCCGAAGCGTTCTTTGTCAACTCAATCTGCACGGTCACGCGCTCTTTCAGTGCCGGCACATGGCTAATAATACCAATGGTACGGTTCGTTTCGGCCTGCAATTTCTCAAGGGCTGAAAGGGCAATATCAAGCGTATTCTGATCGAGTGTGCCAAAACCTTCATCGATAAACAAACTGCCTATCACCGTGTTCTGACCCGCCAGGTCGGATAGCCCCAAGGCCAAGGACAGACTCACCAGAAAGCTTTCGCCCCCCGATAAGGTTTTGACCGATCGCTCCGCATTACCATGGAAGGCGTCGAGCACAAACAGCTCATCCAGGTTATCTGTTTTAACATGTTTCACCAGGTAGCGATCACTCAAGCGCCTGAGGTGATTATTGGCCAAATGTAAGACTTGCTTGAGGGTGAGTTCCTGGGCAAAGCGCGCAAACTTATTGCCGGTAGCATCGCCAATAAGGACCGCTAAGTCGGTCCAGCGCGCCACTACCTTTTCCTGCGCTTTAATCCCTGTGGCTTTCTCTTCAAATTTCAACTTATTGGCCTTGTCTGCCTTCAGGCGTTCGGATAAGCTGCCGGCTTTACCAAAAGCCTCACTTAACACCTCTTCCTTCTCGTTGATTTCCTTCTGGATATCGTCGGGCAACTTGTTGAGTTTTTTAACCTCTTCATCGTATTTCAAGAGCTTATCATTATTTTCTTTGCGAGCATGTTTCAAGTGCAGCTCTGCAGTCGAAATTTCTTCCTGCCTTTTAAGCAAACGATTAAGATCACTGTCGCTAAGCAGCGCCTCAAGAGCGGCCTCCACCGACGCGATGTTTTGTTTGCTTAGCTGCTCTGTTAGTTGGGCCAAGCTCTTTGTCAGAACCACCTCATCGGCCTGCAACTGCTTTTGCAAAACTAACTGACGTTGCTCTAGCGATTTGCGTAAAGCAACACTTTCTTTGATGCTCAATTCATGCGCATTGAGGCTGCCAACCAGTTGTTCACCCTGCTCCTTTAGTTCTTTCTCTGCCTCTTCGGGTAATTTATCTCCAAATAACTTCTGGCGCTCAGTCAATTTAATTTTGAGGCTACCATTTGCAGTTTCGAGCTCCTTATCAAGCTTCGAAAATTTCTGAACGGCCTCCTTTAGTTGCGCTGTTTTTTCATCATAACTTACCTTGTGCTGCAAAACCAGTTTCTCTGCTTCCTGCAGCAAGCGTTTCTTTTCCTGATAGTGTTGATGCTGACCTTCAAGCCCGTCAATGAGCTGATCAACCGCCTGCTCTTCGTCAGCAACCTCATAGCCGCTTAACTTTGTTGTCAGACTAGCGGTTTCATCAGCCAAGCCCTGCAGTTGCTCTAACAGATGCTGGTAAGCGTTACTCCTCACCTGGGCTTTACCAAGCTGTTCAATTTGTTTAATATCGTTCTCCAGTGCCTCAGCCAACTTCTCAGTCAGTTCTTTTTCTGCTTTTAAAAAGTCCTCACTGACGAGCTGAGCATCAAAACTGTGCTTTTCAACCACTGCCTTAAGAGATTGGTTGCAATGCTGCACTTTATCTGCAAGCTGCTCAAGCTGCTTATTGGCAGACTCCTGTTCTGATTTATATTTAGACACAGACACTACCAGGTTTTTCTCTTTACGTATCAGGGCCTCCTGCTCTTCCTTTTTTTCGTTCAGCAAGCGCTCGGTTCTATTCGTATGAGCTTCATAATGCGTTACATAAGGGTGCTCCAACGACCCACATAAAGGGCACGCTTCTCCGGCCTTTAGCAAGTGACGCGCCTCTTCGTACTTAGCTTCCATCAGTTCTCTTTCGCGCCTTAGCTTTAATTCCTCCAAAAACTTTGAGTTAATAGCCAGTGCTTTTTCAACGGTCTGCAACTCGTGTGTATGTGCGGATAGTTGTTTGGATGCCTGCTGAATGAAGAGTTGTAATTGTTTTTGTTCCTTTTGAAGCTTTTCCTGCTCACTAAATAGTTCAATGGCTTTTTCCAGCGACCGATCCTTCAACTGCAAATCTTTCAGTTGTGTATGCAGATTATCCTTTTCATCAATCTTTGAGCCAATTAATCTGCTTTTCTCTTCAATAAACAGTTGACTCTGTTTTAAAGCTCTGGATAAAATTGTAATGCGCTCTGATAACTCAGTTGTATTCAACAACTGCTGCCTGGTTGGAGAAGGCTCCATCTGCTCCAATTTGGAGGCAATCACTTTTTGCCGGCTTTTCAAGCTCTCAGCCACCTGCCTGATAAGAGGAAGCTGTTCGCCCAGTTTTTCATACCTGGTATGTTGCTCAAGATACTTGTTTAGCTGTTTTATCCTCTGCTCTTCCGACTGGAAAAGGACATCTATCTTTTTTAGCTCTTCATTAAGCTTATCAAGGCCTTTGCCCTCATCGGCAGAGGCTTGCTTTAGCCTTGCAACAGAGCTTTGTTCCATCCTGATCGCTTCGTCGAGCCGGCGCACCTTTTGAATGAGGGGCCCTAACTGCTCCTCTTTTGATTTATGCTCACGAAGAGCCCTTTCTACGTTTTGCTTTTTCTCCTCCTGCTCCTTGAGTAAATCGCTTAATGCCTTCAGCTGGGTCAGGTTCGTTTCCGACTCAGTCTGCCTATCTTCCAAAGACTTGCGAAGGGTTTGCACAGCAACCACATCCGCTTTAAGTGGCAACACCTTCTGGTGCGTTTGCAGGCGCATTAGGTCGGGTTCAAAAGCCATTTTCTGCTGCTTCACCAGCTCCAGTTCTTTATTGAGGCTCTCGAGCTTTTCTTTGGTGGCATAAAACTCCTGAACAAGACGGTGCTGCCCCCGCAGCTTTTCCAGCTCTTGCCTCAGCTCTTTATTATTTTTGGTGATAGCATTCAGTTCCTGCTCAAGTTGAACAGCTACTTCATTAGGCAATAACTCAATTCCTTCTAATTGTGTACGCAACTGCATCAACACATCATTTTCTGCCTTTTGACGCTCGTAGCAGTTTTTTCCGATCTCCCGATATATTTCGGTACCAGTTAATTTTTCAAGCAGCTCGCCCCGCTCGTTGGCATTGGACTTCAAAAAACGAGCAAAGTCGCCCTGCGATAATAAAATTGAGCGCAGAAACTGGTCAAAATTCAATCCTATTAACTGGGCATTCTCTTTTGGAACTTCATTGCGCTTTATATCCAAAGCTATAAATGTCCCGTCGGGCTCCTGCCTTGAGAGAACCAATGAATAATCGCGCAGGTTGCCATTGCGGTTAATGGAAATGCCCCAATGCGATCGGTAGGTGGTAGTTTTAATGCGGTAATCAAGCTGTGCCCAGGCTTCGTCGGTATTTCGGGTAATAATGCTTCCCAGTCGGGCAATGTCATTTTTTGATACGGGCCCACTTCTGGGTGTCTGATTATAAAGAGCCAGGGTGATAGCATCGAGGATGGTTGACTTGCCGGCACCTGTTGGGCCAGTGATTGCAAATAAGCCTGTTTGCCCGATGGCACCATGGCAAAAATCTATTGTATGTTCACCTTTAAGCGAATTAAGGTTTTTTATTCGTAGTTGAAGTAGCTGCATTATTCCTTCTCTGTCTGATGGTACATTCGATCTAATAACTCTTTGAAGGTACTTTGTAACTCATCCTGATTAGTCACTTGTTTGGCATCAACCAGCCGCTGAAAAACATCTTGAACACTGAGGTCGCTCAGCGATGTGGTTTCTAAAATGTCGTCGGGGGCCATCTCACCAGTAAATTTCAGTACCGGCTTCACCACCAGCAATCCGTTATCTGCCTGATTCACGTCTTCAATTAACTTTTCAAAGGCTGTTCGCAGAGAGGTGTCCATCTGCTCTTCTTCAATGTGCACCTCGGCCCAGTCGGTGAGTAAAGATTGGCCGGCATAAGCTTTCAGTTGAGCAGCTACCTCCCTAAATGTGCCCTTTACATTGGTGAGCCGCCTGAAAACGGGCACTTCTATCTCTTCACTAACGGTTATTTGAGAGCCATCAGCGTCTAACAAAATGACTTGCTTCTTATCCTTTCGCTCAGAAAAACTTAATGGAATAGGTGAGCCTGAGTAACGTATTGTTCCTTCAGCATTAAGTTTTTGTGGCCGGTGGATATGCCCCAGTGCGATGTAATCAAACTCGGGTGGAAAGGAAGCAACCTGCAAACCAGCCAGATTGCCAATGTGAATTTCTCGCTCACTATCGGACAGCCCGGCACCCTGCACATACAAATGCCCCATGGCAACAACCGGACAGTTATACTGCTTCGCCTCCTGAGCAGCCAATGCATAATGCTTAATAATGCCTTGATTGGTTGCTTTTACGCTGTCTGCGTAGGACTCACCAGCTATAACCTGTCGGATATCTCTATCGCGCAAAAAGGGCACGGCTGCCACCACGCATTGTGTAACTCCATTCTTCACCAACGGAATAAGCTCCTCAGCTACAGCCTCCTTTGCCCCGCCTATCACCTGAATGTTTAAGGCCGATAATATTTCGGAAGGAGCCTCCAGCGTACTGATGTAATCGTGGTTTCCTCCGGTAATAATTACCTGACTGCAATGCGTGCCAATTAATGATGTGAGAAAGTTATAGTACAGTTTAAGGGCACTGTTCGATGGAAAACCCACATCAAAAACATCACCCGCCACCAATAGTGCATCCACTTGATTTTCATTGATCACCCGCTTTAACCAGGTAAAAAATAGCTGGTGCTCCTCCTCGCGGTCATTCCCATGCAGCTTTTGTCCAATATGCCAATCTGAAGTATGAAGTAGCCTCATCCGTTGTGATTAAAAAGTTCACCCAGAATGTCAATTGATGATTCAATACACTTTGAACACACTTTATCTTTTAAGCGATTCTCCTTAAAAAATTGCTGCCCGGCTTCTGTTTGAATATCACAACCCAGCAAGTGAATACACTGATCACTCTGGTGGCGCTGACAGAATTGCTTTTTAAAGCTCTGAATCATTTCCGGTGTTTTCCCTTTACGCTCCTCAGTGTCTGTAATCATCCTTGAGTTATGCAGACCTATCAACATGTATGCGCCTGTAACAGCGCCACAGATTGTTTGCATTTTCCCAATGCCCCCACCAAAACCACTTGCTAAATCCAGCGCTTGCTCCTCATCAACCCGCAACTCATTGATATAAGCCTTAATAACTGATTGCGCACAATTGTTACCATTGTAAAATGCATCAATGGCTATTTCTTTTTTCTTTTCCATCATTCAGGTGATTTGTTTCTCTGTAAAAATAACAAATGATTCGAAAAAGAGGCCGCTTTTTAAAGATGGTTTAGCTCCATGAAAAGACCAGAGCTATTAAAAGAAATCAAAAGCGGTATTGCAACTGCAGCTTCCACTCGGTTAATTTATTGCCCTTTATCAACTGGTTACCTGTGCCTATTTCCTGCTGATTTGCATACGTTGTATGTGCCAGCCGGCCCCATATACGAAGACCTGGCAACGGGGAAAAGCTAATATTACCGATAAGCCGGGTGCCTTTGTGCAGATAGGCCGGAATGGTAAACGCATAGAGTACATCAGGCTCGTAGCTATAAATGCGGCTGTTATAATCGTCAATATCAAACACGATGTAGCGCAAAGATGCGCTCAGCTGCTTGCCGGCTTTGTATCGTATATCCTGAAAAGCGGTCCAACCACGACTTGTTTGCTCTTGCTTCTCATACACAGCATGCTCCAACTGAGTTTGAAAACGCCACTTATCATCGGGACTGAAAGCATAAAAAGCACGAATATTATCCTTTTGATAGTTCGTGATGGTATAGTGCTGCTGACTTTGCGTGTCATTAATTTCTTTTTGTGTTGATTTATAACGCAGGTACACTGAGTGAAACTCGTTTATTCGAAAATCGACCTGTGCAAACCACTCCACTCCATCGGATGGTTTGTATACATTATATCGCAACCAATCGTAGGAGAACACATCCACAAATGCTTTCAGTTCCACCCTTGATACAGGCTTACAACTTATGGAGGCAAACAGACCCGACTCACCTCCACGTGTTGATGATTCAGAAAAAGGATTGGACAGTATGGCTGTGTAGCCACGACTGTATTTTCGGTAAGCCAGCGACATCACAACATCGCTACCTGCATTATAGGTTAGACCCTGATAAATACCATAGTGCATTTGATTTTGTGCTGTCACTTCACCAAAAACCAATAGCCTGTTTAAGAATAAAGTGTGAGACAGCCAGGCACTTTCTTGCTGCTTCCCGCTAAACCGGTACTTATCTTTTAGGTGCTCCTTTTGCTCAATGGGATGATCAACTTCCCAGCTAACGTAACCCGCATCAACCTGAATCAAATGATGCTGAAAAGCTACGCTCCCACCATACACCAATTCATTAACCGCATACCTGTTGGCTAATTCGTTTTGTGTGCGGTGATAGCCCGTCTCCTGCAAGGCCGATAAGCGCTCTTCAGCTAAAGAATCACTCAGCACTGAGGCATCCCGCTTTTTGTAGGATACAAAAGGTGCAAACGAAAAATTCTGCCAACTCATTTGGATGGCTGTTCCTCTTAAAAACGAGCTTTCATTGACCGAAGAGTAGGGAGCAATACCTTTGGCCCGGCGACGCAGCTGAGCCGTTTCTGGCGATTTGGAAAATGCCATATCTGTCCACATTGCTAGGCCCTGACCAAAAGACAAACGGTAATCGCCCACCATCCAGGTATCTATAAATTTAAGTGGCTGATTAATTTTCACAAACCCCGAGGTAAAGTCAGCGGCGGGAAAATGGTTTGGAAAAGCCTGTTCGCCCTGATCCTTTTCCAAAGTAAAGCCCACCTCTGCCCGCTTACCAAACTGCAAGCGCCCTCGGGTCATCCACTTCTCTTTTGAACCCAGGTAGGCCGCCGGAACAGAATCATTTTTGGGCAAATAGCCAGCCGGTGTTTGAACAGTACTTTGAACGCGCGCCAGAATACTGCCTAAAAAATACTGCTTCACCTTAGCTTCGGCCGGTGCAACTTTTACAAAAGGCAGCATATACGAAATGGTCAAACTATCGAGCTGGTCAACGGCCTGCAGCTCGTAAATACTGTACAACGGCCCGTTTACATATCTGTAATACAATATGTTTTCAATCTGATAATCGGTAAGAAAAAATAGTTCTTCCAGTTCCTCCTTAGTGGCCGTGTTAAGATTGATAGGCATTTGATTGAGGGCCACCAAATCATTCACCAACTCTTCGTAGCTAACATTTGTCAGTTGCTTATCGGCAACGGACTCCAGCATGTCGCTGATTAGCTTTTGAATGTCATCAGGCTGCTGAGCGATAACGGATGCAAAGGTGAAGCAAACTAAACCAAGTAATAAAAGCCTCTTCATACTATCGGTTCTTACGGTTGAACAAATAGCTTAATCCGGCGCCGGAAGTGATGCCTAATTGCTGATGGTGAGCAAAGCCAACATCAATAGATAAACCGGCCAAACGGATACCACCTCCAAAAGTCATCTCAACAGGCTTCCCTTTAATACCGCCCCGTACAAACAGCTTATGCTTAAAATTAAATTGCAGGCCCGATTTATAAATCATATCAGCGTCCAGATTCTTCTCCAGCTCTATCATCAGTTGAAAATCAATAAACGGCCTCCACCTGAGAGCGGCGTTGAACAGCGTTGGCACGGCGTAAGTCGTTTCCTGATAATTGATTTTACCTTGTTCCGGGTTTTGAATGTACACGCCCATGCCCCATTGCTGTGAAATCACAAAATTAAGTCCCAGTGAAGAGTAAAGTCCATCTGCCCTGTCATCGCCTTGTATCTGGTGCGCGAGGTAATTAAACTGGAGACCGGCTGAGACTTTCTCACCGAATTGGCGACTAAAGCTCATCGCATACCTGCTGTAGTTACTTTTCTCATAGCCACTTTGATAGACCAAGCCGGAAATTGTCCCAAAACTGCCGGGCACAATAATAGTGGCAGCCCGGGAACTAAGGCCCTTCATGTTAAAACGCATTTGGTAAGAAGCACCCACAGCGAGGCCTTTGTGAGTGGCAAGGTTAGAAACATTATTGAGGCTGGCCCAGGGCGAATCATCAAACACTTTTACAAAACCCATCGATGCGGCTACCGGTCCGGAATAATCGATGGTTTGGGAAAATAAGCTGCCGCAAAAGCACAGGGAAGCCAGGCAAAGGATTGAGGTTAGTTTGTTCATGGTTAAATTTAAATTATCAATAAATTTATTAACCTCAATTATTAATGTCAAGAAGAATATTACACGGAATTATAATTCGTTAAACATATCAACAATGGAATTTTGGGGTGTTACCAAGGCAGTTTGAAAACCAAGCTCGCGGGCTACCTCCAGGTTTAGGGGTGAATCATCAAAGAACATCGTCCGTTCGGGTTGCAAGCCGGTATCTTCAATAACAAATTGAAAACATCGCGGGTCGGGTTTACTCAATTGCATTTGAAACGAATAAAATGCCTTTGTAAACAACAGCTCGATGTGCTTGTAGCCTTTCGCCATGGCTCCGAAGGCCTGATGATGAATAGCATTCGTATTGCTAAGCAAGTAAACGGGTTTGGTTTGTTTTAAGCGTTCAAGCAATAGAGCACGACTAACGGGCAACTCCACCAACATTCTGTTCCAGGCATCAATAATCAGCTGTTGGTCGACCTGGCGTGGCAATTCTTTTTGAACAAATGCAATAAATTCGTCACTGCTAATCGTACCCTGCTCATACTGCTTAAAAACCCCTTCGTGATGACTCTGGGTTATTTGCTGCTGTATATCCTTTAAGCCTAATTTTTTAAAGGCATCAATGGTGGCCTGCGGACTAATGTCAATAATAACACCACCTAAATCAAACAAATAAGCATCAACATTTGCAAAATCAACTGCTTCCATTCCTCAAAAAATTTTTAACAAATGTAAGCCAAGCTGTTAAATAAACGAATTGTCAGCCAACTTATAAATGACAAAATACTAAATTCGATGAAAACCATTATCTTTGCAAAACTTTTCTCTTTTTTAAAAAGGAAATAATAACGGTTGGCAGATAAATCTGTCATTTTTAGTAATGTTCTACAAATAGATTAATAGAATGAGTACGTTGGAGCTTAGCGAACAGGAAATTATCAGACGAAACAGTTTAGAAGAGCTAAACAAGCTGGGTATTAACGCATATCCGGCAGCAGAATTTAAAACAACTCATCTGTCAACTGAGATAAAACAGGAATTTGATCCGGAAAAGGATAACCTGAAAGAAGTGGTGATTGCCGGGCGCATCATGAGCCGACGTATTATGGGCAAGGCCTCTTTTGCAGAAATAAAAGATGCTGAAGGCCGCATTCAAATTTATCTGAACCGTGACGACATGTGTCCGGGCGAGGATAAAACTCTGTACAATACTGTATTTAAGAAATTACTGGATATTGGCGATATCATTGGGGTAAAAGGATATGTTTTTCAGACCCAAATGGGCGAAACAACAGTGCACGTTCAGGAACTGACGATTCTGAGCAAGTCGTTGAAACCCCTTCCAATTGTAAAGGAAAAGGATGGAAAAGTATACGATGCCTTTAGCGATCCTGAGTTGCGTTACCGCCAGCGCTACGTAGACCTGATTGTGAATGAGGGCGTTAAGGATGTTTTCATTAAGCGCACCAAGCTAATGAACAGCATGCGCCAGTTTTTTAACGAACGGGGTTACCTGGAGGTTGAAACTCCTATTCTTCAGTCGATTCCTGGTGGAGCTGCTGCTCGTCCATTTATCACCCATCACAACGCACTGGATATTCCGTTGTACCTGCGCATTGCCAACGAGCTTTACCTGAAACGTTTGATCGTCGGCGGGTTTGATGGCGTGTATGAATTTGCGAAGGATTTCCGTAATGAAGGCATGGACCGTACCCACAATCCCGAGTTTACAGTGATGGAGATTTACGTGGCCTACAAAGACTATAAGTGGATGATGGACTTCACCGAAGAAATGGTGGAAAAAATTGCCCTTGACCTGCATGGAAAAACCGATTTACAGGTGGGTGACAAAACCATTGACTTCAAACGTCCGTTCAAGCGCATCTCTATCTTAGACGCCATTAAGGAGCATACAGGCATTGACGTATCGGGCATGAACGAAGAGCAACTGCGTGGAGTATGTGCCGAACTGGAAATTGAGATCGACGACTCCATGGGTAAAGGCAAACTTATTGACGAAATTTTTGGTGAAAAATGTGAGCACAACTACATCCAGCCCACTTTCATTACCGACTACCCTGTGGAAATGTCGCCATTGGCTAAGCGCCACCGCGATAATCCGGAACTAACCGAACGTTTCGAGCTGATGGTAAACGGTAAAGAAATCTGTAACGCCTACTCAGAGCTGAACCACCCAATTGACCAAAAAGAACGCTTTGAGGAGCAGATGCGTCTCTCTGAAAAAGGAGACGACGAAGCCATGTTTATCGACCACGACTTTGTGCGTGCTCTAGAATATGGTATGCCTCCTACATCAGGTATGGGAATCGGTATCGATCGCTTAACCATGCTGATGACTAATTCGGACTCTATTCAGGATGTACTTTTCTTCCCGCAAATGCGCCCCGAGAAACGTGTTATGCCCGACAGCGATGAGAAATTCATCGAGCTAGGCATTCCGGCAGAGTGGGTTGAAGTCATTCGTAAAGTAGGTTTCACCAAGGTAGATGCCTTACAAGAAGCTAAGCCAACAAAAGTATTTCAGGATATTTGTGGCTATAACAAAAAAAATAAATTGGGCTTAAACAACCCTTCGCAAGACGATGTTAAAGCCTGGTTAACGAAATAACTTACGAAACAACCAAGACAAAAAGGGTGATTCCGCCTTTTTTGTCTTAATTTTGCTATTTAACTCAAAACAACTGCATCTATGGATGAATCATCTAAGGTAGGTATTATAGGTAGCGGAAGCTGGGCAACTGCTATTGCTAAAATGCTATTGAATAATGTTCCATCCATCAATTGGTATTTCCGCGACCAATCGCACATCGATGATTTTAAGCGCTGTAAACACAACCCTAACTACCTGACCAGTGTTGAGTTTAAGCCGGAACGCATCAACTTTTCTGATGACATCAATGCGGTCGTACGCGAATCAGACATCCTCATTCTGGCCATTCCATCGGCGTTTATCAAATCGGCACTCGAAAAACTTACCGAGAGCTTAAAAGATAAATTCATCGTTTCGGCGATTAAAGGTCTGGTACCTGATGAGAACCTGATTATTGGACAATATTTCAACCAGGTTTACGATGTTCCAACCGAATCAATTGGTGTAATCAGTGGTCCTTGCCATGCCGAAGAGGTGGCACTGGAGAGGTTATCTTACCTCACAATAGCCTGCCAGGATATAAAAAAGGGACGGGCTTTTGCCAACTTCCTGAGAACACCATACATCATGACTACCATCTCCGATGATATTTATGGAACCGAGTACTCTGCCGTATTGAAAAACATTATGGCGGTTGCCTCGGGTATCTGCCATGGATTGGGTTACGGCGATAACTTTCAGGCTGTCCTTATCTCAAATGCCATTCAGGAGATGAAACGTTTTGTGGATACGGTTCATCCAATTACGCGTGATATCAAAAGCTCTGCTTATCTGGGTGATTTACTGGTAACCGCCTACTCCCAGTTTAGCCGCAACCGCATGTTTGGTACGATGATTGGGAAAGGCTATTCGGTGAAATACGCACAAATGGAAATGCTGATGATTGCAGAGGGCTACTATGCCGTTAAAAGCATTCATGAAATAAATGATAAATACAAAGTAAATATGCCTATCACGGAGGCTGTCTACAACATCATTTATGAACGCATCTCACCATCGATGGAAATACGTCTTTTAACCGAGCATTTAAGGTAAGTAATAGCAGCCAGCCCCTGGCTGCTTGCGTTTAGCTATATAATGAGTCCAACATGCCCAAAGCTATTCGCCTATTTGAGGAATCAATACAAACAAACAAATACTACTAACATGTTACCAAGTATTAATCCAACCACCACCAAGGCCTGGAAAGAACTTGAGGCCTATTATGCCGAGTTTAAAGACACGCAAATGAAAGACTTGTTTGCCAAAGATGGCGAACGCTTCAATAAGTATTCATTGCAATTTGAAGACATCCTTTTGGATTACTCAAAAAACCGCATCGATGAAAAAGTGATGTCGCTGCTGTTTCAACTGGCTGACGAATGTGGCTTAAAAGATGCCATTAACAGCGTTTTTGCTGGTGAAAAAATAAACGTGACTGAAGAGCGTGCCGTACTGCACACAGCATTGCGTAATCGCAGCAACACCCCTGTGCTGGTTGATGGCAAAGATGTGATGCCAGCTGTTAATGCGGTGCTGGAGCAAATGAAAGCCTTCTCTGAGAAAATCATTTCAGGCGATTGGAAAGGCTATTCGGGCCAGGCTATTACCGATATTGTCAACATTGGTATTGGAGGTTCTGACTTGGGTCCGCTGATGGTAACTGAGGCCTTAAAACCCTACAAAAAGAACGTAAACCTGCATTTTGTATCGAATGTTGATGGCACCCATATTGCCGAAGCATTGAAAGTGCTGAATCCGGAAACAACGCTTTTTATAATAGCATCAAAAACCTTCACTACACAGGAGACAATGACCAATGCCAACTCGGCTAAATCATGGTTTCTGGAGGCAGCAAAGGACGAAGCAGCCGTTGCCAAGCATTTTGTAGCCCTGTCAACAAATGCCGAGGCGGTAGCAGCTTTTGGTATCGATACTGCGAATATGTTTGAGTTCTGGAACTGGGTAGGCGGCCGTTACTCCTTATGGTCAGCCATCGGCTTAAGTATCGCCTGTGGCATTGGGTTTGATAATTTTGAGGAGCTGCTGGAAGGTGCCCACGCCATGGATCAACATTTCAAAACGGAAGCGTTTGAAACGAACCTACCGGTTGTGTTGGCCATGATCGGTATCTGGTACAATAATTTCTACGGTGCCGAAACCGAAGCCATTTTACCTTACGACCAGTACATGCACCGTTTTTCGGCCTATTTCCAGCAGGGTAATATGGAAAGTAACGGTAAATACGTTGACCGCAATGGGGAGCGTGTGAACTACCAAACCGGTCCAATCCTTTGGGGTGAGCCGGGCACCAATGGGCAGCATGCCTTCTACCAACTGATTCACCAGGGCACAAAACTGATTCCTTGTGATTTTATGGCCACAGCTAAAAGCCATAATCCTTTAAGCGACCACCATCCAAAATTACTGGCTAACTTTTTTGCACAAACTGAAGCTATGATGGTGGGTAAAACAGAAGAGCAAGTTACCGAGGAATTGAAGGCCGCTGGCAAGTCAGAAGACGAAATCAAAGCATTACTGCCTTACAAGGTGTTCCTGGGTAACATTCCCACTAACTCCATCCTGATGAAAGAGCTAAACCCACGAACATTGGGTGCTTTAATTGCTATGTATGAGCACAAAATTTTCGTGCAGGGCATTATCTGGAATATTTACAGTTTCGACCAATGGGGTGTTGAGTTGGGCAAACAGTTGGCCAATGCCATTTTACCGGAACTGTTGAACACTGAGCAAGTAACATCGCACGATGCCTCAACCAATGGTTTGGTTAATGCCTATAAAAGCATGAAACAGTAAGCCTAAGCGCCTCGGTGCTGAATAATTAAGGCTTGCTATCATTAATAGAATTCGAAGGCTTTGGAAGTTCATCCAAAGCCTTTATTTTTGCTCCCTCCAACTGACTAAAAAATCAATATTTTGTGAATCCGGGAACATGCAGTCCCGTATTTTTATTATTTTCAATGTATACAGTCAGATTAACTATCTGCCTGAATTGTTTAACTAACAACAATAAGATACCATCATGCCGGCCATTGATAGTTTTACCGTTACCTACATTGCAATTCCCCTGTTGATATTCCTATCCAGAGTAGCCGATGTCACAATAGGAACCTTGCGCATTGTATTTATCTCAAAAGGCTTGAAACTCCTCGCCCCAATATTGGGCTTTTTTGAGATACTCATCTGGCTGCTGGCCATGACTAAAGTTTTTGAGAACCTTGACAACTGGCTGTATTTTATTGCCTATGCCGGCGGTTTCGCCATGGGCAACTATGTGGGTTTGAAAATAGAGGAGCGACTGGCTCTTGGTTTTGTGAATATTCGAATAACCACCCAAAAATCGGGCGCTGAATTAATCCAGAACCTGACAGAACTGGGCTACGGAGTTACCTACATGAATGCCTTTGGCAGCAAGGGACAAGTAAACGTTATTTACTGTGTACTAAAAAGAAAGGACATTTCAGAAGTGACTCAGATTATTAAAAAATTCAATCCTAAAGCCTTCTACACCCTTGAAGATATTCGCCTGGCCAATTCGGGGGTTTTCAGAAACCGGCCTATGGCGCAAAGAAACCCTTTCCCGTTAAGGAAGGGGAAGTAAAGTGACCGCTGTTAAAATCCAATAAAAAACGCCTGAAGAAGCATCTACAGGCGTTTTCTATAATTTTTAATGGCCTAATTGAACTTGATAGAGCCTTTATTTTCTTCGTTATCTCCATAGGCATACATCTCACGAAGGATGTCGGCGTATTTCCGATAGATAACCCGGCGCCGTAACTTTAAGGTGGGTGATAGTTCACCACTGGCAGATGTCCAGTCTTCATGCACGAGCCTGAAGCGCTTGATCTCTTCATGCTTGCCAATCATCTTATTATAGCGCATCACCTCTTTACGGTAAACAGCAAGAACTTTTTCATCCTTTATCAGCTCCTGATTGTCGCGAAAATGGACCTTATGATCGTGCGCCCACATATGCAGGTATTCGAAGTTAGGAGCCAAAATAGCGCCGGCAAACTTCTCACTCTCTCCCACAATAATCGACTGCTCAATAAAATCAGATTCCTTCAGCAAGTTCTCAATAGCCTGTGGCGCAATGTACTTCCCGTTTGATAATTTGAACATTTCCTTCTTGCGATCCGTAATCTTCAGAAACTTCCCTTTTACCAAAGTACCGATATCGCCGGTATGGAACCAGCCATCTTTATCAATGACTTCAGCCGTAGTTTTTTCATCTTTATAATAGCCCAACATAATATTGGGCCCTTTGGCGAGAATTTCACCATCATCATCGAGGCGAAGCTCCACGCTGTCGAACACAGTACCGACAGTGCCAATCATGAGGTTACCGCTATCCTTAATGTAGTTGGATGCCAAAACGGGCGATGTTTCGGTTAATCCGTAGCCTTCCATCAAAGGAATACCGGCGGCAAAGAACAAACGGCTCAAACGGGGTTGCAAGGCAGCGCCGCCACTTACCACAAAACGTAGCTGACCTCCAAACGCCTTTTGCCACTTAGAAAACACCAGTTTACGGGCCAGCTTCAGCTTAACTGCATACAAAGGATAGTTATTACCGTTGGTGCGATAGCGTTCGCCCAACCGCATGGCCCAAAAGAAAATAAGCTTTTGAATTCCTGACAAATCATTGCCTTTGGAAACCAGCTTATCGTAAATACGCTCAATGACGCGAGGCACTGTTATAAAGGCATTTGCTTTTATCTCCTTAAGATCACGTGCAATGGTTCCTAAGTTCTCCGCATAATAAATACTGCAGCCTGTTGCCTGATACAGGTAGTTGATCATGCGCTCATAAACATGGCACAGCGGCAAAAAACTGAGGACCCGGTCGCCCGGATTGAGCGGGTAACGTTGAAGGGCATCCTTCATGTTACTCAAAAAGTTTTTATGACTCAGCATCACCCCTTTGGGGTTTCCGGTAGTGCCGGATGTATAGATGATGGACACCAAATCATCCTCAGAAATACCAGCCCGAATAGCAATAAACTCATCTTTACGCTTAATGCGCTCTTGCTGACCCATTTCTGTTATCTCGCTCCAGTTAGAGGCCTCCTTTATGTCGTTAAACGTATAGATTTCCTCAATACTATCAATGGTATCACTAATTTCTTTTAGGCGCTTATACAAAATGATATCAGACACAATGAGCATGCGGGCATCACTATGCTCCAGAATATATTTATACTCCTCATCCGAAATGGTTGGGTAGATGGGTACATGAACCACCCCAATCATGGACATGCCCATGTCGACAAAATTCCACTCCGGACGGTTATTGGAAACGGTGGCTATCTTATCGCCTTTTTGAAAGCCTTTAGCCAACAATCCGTAGGCAAACAATTTGGCCTGCTCGCTGTATTCTTTTACGCTAAACTGCACCCAGTCGCCATTGCGCTTGGCGCATAGTATATCTTCTTTGCTGCTTTCCTGCTTAAGCTGGGCAAGCAAGTCAAACGTCCTTTTAATCTCCATAAAACTTAATTACTGGATAATTCCACTCAAACTCAGCGAACAAAGATATAATTTTTTTAAAATCAGCTAAGCAATGCCATAGACGACTGATAATTAGAGCATATAACCCATTTGAATAAAGAAACCAATAAAACAAACTTCACTCAAATTGCTCCTTGGTATCTTCCTAAAAAATGGTCTCAACGCAGGCCCTTGAGAAGTGCTCAAATTTACTTCGACCCCTTTTGCTTACAACTGATTTGTGCAAGCTCCTTTGGCGGCATTTCTAGCGTTTAAAATAATAATACTATATTGCGTTGTAAACAGCCTAAATCAGTTATGGGGAAAAACTGCAAGATACTGCTGCATACATTTGTGTTCATAATTCTCACTTTACTAACACAAATTGGCGGCGTTGTGTACCTGATGTCGTTTATTTTTAGCAGGCGCATCAAAATCTCTTTCCCTTTAAAAGGCCTGGCGGCTTTTTTGGTGATTTATAGTCTGGGCACATTTGTTACAGTCCCCATGCTGGCCAAACTTTTTCACCGCGAACGCATTACTCATTACGACAACCTGCATCCGGCTAACTACATGACCATATTGATGAATCGCAACTACGTAAGGTCTGAAGTGAATACCTACCTAAAAACCGTTTCGGACAAGCTGATGCACTCCCACCCTCAAGTAAAAATGCGTTATCTGGATGCGAACTTCCCCTTAATTGATGGATTTCCACTGCTCCCACACCTTAGCCACAACGATGGCAAGAAAGTGGATTTTAGCCTGGTTTACGAAGATGAGCAGGGTCACATCATTGATGCTTCCAAATCAGTAAGTGGCTACGGCGTGTTTGAGGAACCCCGCAGTGGAGAAATTAACCATTATAAAACCTGCCTCACAGCTGGCTTTACAATGTATGATGCACCCAAATACATGACCCTTGGCAGCATCAATGGCGAGCTCCGCTTCTCAGAAAAAGGCACCAAAGCATTGATGGATGCGCTTACCCAAGATGAAGCGGTTGATAAAGTGTTTTTGGAGCCTCACCTTAAAGAACGCCTAAGACTGCAAAGTAAGAAGATTCGTTTTCAGGGCTGCCATTCAGTGCGGCACGATGACCATATTCACATACAGCTGAGGTAGGATAAAATGCTTTTGAAGGAAATGCCGCGTATTTGTTTAATGCCGGCCATCAAACTCTGAAATAGTAATCTAACGCTAAAAATGCTTCAGGCTCGGCCCATATCGGTTTGCTTACAAGCGAATCATTTTACAAGGCAAGTTTTGAAAAACAGCACTCCTTTTAAGCGAATAAGCACTAAATCATGACTAAACAAAAAAATGCCGGGCATAAAATAAGGCGGCACCCATTATCTTACACCCGGCAAAGCTAACAAGGATTCTTTATATTTTAAAGCGCTTTACCATGTCTGCCAATCGTTCGGCCTGTGTACTCAACTCTTCTGATGTACTGGCTAATTCTTCAGCGGATGCGGCATTGCCTTGGGTGGTATTGTTAAACACCTGTGCAGCGCTGGTTACCTGCTGAATATTTTGGGCCTGCTCCTGAGAGGCAGAATCAATTTCTACGCTGCCGTCGTTAAGCTTCATCAGCATTGGACTGATTTCATTAATCAAGCTGGTGGTTTGCATAGCTGACTGCGCACTCTGTTTTATCTTTTCGTTTATCTGGGCGGATGAAATTGTTGTGGTCTCACTCAACTTCTGCACTTCGCGTGCCACCACTGCAAAGCCTTTGCCATGTTCACCTGCACGGGCGGCCTCAACCGAAGCATTCAAGGCCAATATTTTAATATTTTGAGCAATTTCATTAATTACCTTTACCTGTGAGGCTACTTCTTCCTGTAGCTTGGTCGCCACTTCAGCTTCCTCTTTAATGGTATCCATTTTTTGAGCCGTATCGTTGGCAGCGACTCTAAACTCTCTGCTTTGGGACGCATTTTGCTGAACGCTGGCGGTCATTTCCTCCATGTTACAGCTTATTTCTTCGCTAACACTTGCCTGTTCAGTGGTTGATGAACTAAGTGTATGACTGCTGCTACTCACCTGCTGAGCCGCATTGTTGATATGATCAACACTCATTTGCACATCGCTGATAAATCTGCGAAGGTTGTCAGTCATCAGCTGGAAGCTTTTTGCCAAGACCCCAATTTCATTTTCCGACTTTACTTCTACGGTTTGTGTTAAGTCACCATTAGCAATGGTTTCACTCACCTCACTGAGTTGAGCCAAAGGTCGAATATCCTTATTGATCATCCAGCGTATCACCACCAAAAACAGACCAATACAGGTGATGATAATAGGGATTATCCAATAAGCAGCGTCTATCACGTTAGTAAAAACGAACTTACCATGCACCTTGGACTGTAATTGCCACGGCAGCTGGTGTTCATTAATTCTGATAGGGTTGGTGATACCACCCACTGCTCCTTCAAACCAGTTATCAATGCGGCCATTGCGCAGGTTGTCTAAGCGCTCTTCTGGATTAACGCAATTCTCACTCAAGTTTTTCCCTATTAATTCAGGCGACACACTGTGCGTTAAGTAATTACCGTTATTATCTAATACTGCTACTGATGCATTGCCACCATAAATGCTTATTTTTTTGCTTTCATCAATTAGTGTATTCAAATCAATCATGCAACCAATTACACCTTTGAACTCAGAGTCGACAATTAACGGAAAGGAAATGCTATAGTAACTCTTTGTTTCGCCATTAAATGTATAGTTAAACGGATTCGATACAAACGACTTAAGTGTGGTTTTGGGCTTTGTGTAATACTCGTGATTAATGATATAGAGCTTACCAGTGAAAGCCTTGGTAATAACAGGTGTAAAACGACCATCTTCATCGTGATAAGTCGTCATCTCCTCGCCTTGCCCACTGAGCGTATTGGGCTCCATAATAGCAAAAACTGCGTCTACGCCTTCGGCACGCTTCATTAATTTTTCCAGATAATCAACCACAAAATGTTCGGTAGTATGATCCCGGTCATCAGAATTTAAATGGTAATTAAAGGTATTGGTTAACTCATCAGTCAGCACATATTGGGTAGACAAATGGTGTTCCATACTCAAAGCAGCATTTTTGAGCGATAGTTCCCCATAAGTAGTACTGCTGTACATGATTTCTTTATGAAAGAAATAGAGCACTACTGAAAGTATCACTAAAGTTGAAATACTAAATAATATAATTGCATTATTGGTAATAACCTTAGCAATAGACTTTTTACTGGATTTATTCGACAACTTACCTTTTATGTTTATCTTTTCTTTGAACATCTGTTGGTTGTTTCTAATATTAGTTAATTGGATATAGACAGGCTGTATACGGGAGTTAGACAAGAAAGATTATCAAAATATGTTAAAATGATAGCTGCCACGACATCGCATTGTAGTGATGATAATATAATCATATGATTATCAGTTAATGATTATCAAACCTACACCGAATAAATTTTTAAAGTTGAATGTTCGAAGTGACAAAATGCTTCTAACCTCCTCCATGCTCCTTACAGCCAATTTATTGTAGCGAATCCCCAAATCCAGGCATATCTTAAACGCTTACAAACAACTATTTAAGCAAGCAGCATACCTGAAAAATATGCTGTTCATATAGAAAACGCGATTACAAACACCCGAATCCACTAAAGACAAGAACCAAAGCAGACATCTCAACAGTAAACAGCCCATCATTTCGGTTATAAACGATTGACTTTTTACAAGACTCCAAAACACCGAAGAGTGGGTACAGGTAATACTAGAATCATTTTTTGTTTCCAGTTCTATACTTGCCTGCCAAATATTTTCTTTAAAGGCAAAGCAATAGAGTCCTTTAATAAAAGGCCTTCTTTAATGGTCGAGGTCCGATTACTCCCGAAATCCATCAACACATTTTTGGTCTGCTAATCTCGCCTCAGTTTTATCGCTGCACGCAAATGATGACTGAATTTAAACCCAGTAAAATGACTAAACAACCTTTTAGATGAGCCACTATCCAAAAACGAATAGAATGGTCAGGGCTTTGGCTGCTAAACCAAACAATAACAGATGAAAAGAGGGGACAAAGATGCAGGCTCGCGCTAATATTAACACCAAGCACACTAAGATGAATGTTTAATCTTCAGACCTTTGCGTTCCTGCGATTTTTTTATATTGTGCGTCCTTTGTGTGGAATATCTTCTATTTTGAGGTCGTTATTAATTTCTAACCAATACACCTGCCACTTCGAGCAGGTCGTTGCGTTTGCCCAGGGCCAATTTCAACAAGGCGATTAGCTCCCTGTTACGGGCTATCATTTGTTCAACAGCGTCGTTGCGCAACTGGGTGGCACGTTGTGCTTCGCCCGCTTCTTTTTGCTGCCTGGCCTGCAGCTCAATTAACTCTATTAACTTAGTCTGCTCGGCCTGCAATACTTCAGCGCCTCTGTTATACCGGCCCATTAAAGTCAGCAGCTGTTCATCGCCCAGCACGCCATCATAAAACGAACGAATGCGTTCGATGCCGGCATTGATTTTGACTGGCAAGGGTAAGCCAATTTTAAGCGAAGTATTTAAATCATTATTTGCCAAAACGATTCGGGCAATCCCTTCAGTCTTTTTGTAGGTATCTTCCACCTCGTCGAATTGACTGTCGCGCTCGTTGGTGGCGTTGTACTGCTCGCTGTATTCCTTCTTTTGAGTATTGCTGGCATCACGCGCATTAGTGACAGTTTGCAAGCCTTCGTCCAGATAAGCCCCATCAATATTAAAGACCGTTAGCAGACTCATTATTTCTTCACTGTTTTTAACGTTGTTGAAGCGTTTCTCTACATCGGTAATTTTTTCGTCAACCGACAGTTTTTGGAAATTTGACATGAATTAGTGTTTACAGTTAATATTTGGTTAATTAAAAGAATAACTAATATATCATTATTTCACATATAATAAGCCACTTTATATCAAATACATCACCCAAAATAACAAACCTATTGATAGCAGCAGGAAACAACAGCATAGTTTAACAGAGCAAATACTTACGTCATCACAATGGCTCAGCACCCAAATTTTTCATTAGAATGCTTTGACTATCCATGTTGGCGGGATAACTAACCATTTTATCGAAGCGAACTATGAGTTTGTCTTTGGAAGCATTCATTTTATCGGGTCGATTAATGACTTTATCGACACCATTATCAACTTTGTCAGCTCAAAAATTCATTTTATCGCATCGCAGAATCATTTTGCAAGTAGGATAATTGATTGGGCATTGCCGGGAATTCATATTGTCGGTTAATAAACTGATTTTGTCGGGATAGGGATTTCGTTTGTGTAATCTCAACGCTAAAGGATTCGCGCAGCAGCGGCGTTTCATATTTTAAAACATCATTCTTAAGCCAATAGACATCGACCAATTATCGTAAGTTGCTCCACTTTTTTGCGTTGCCACACCATCAATTCTGAGTATGCCTTCTGTTTCATCCAATGGTTCATGTGCTGTTTTTCGAGTGAGAAAAAAGCCTGATTTCTCCTTCATAAACAGCACCTCATCTGTGGCAACCGGCATATAATAGCTGGCATTAACATCGAGATAAAACATGGGCGATAGCTGGTACAACAAATTACCACCTGCTTGCAGACCATGGTGTTTAATCCCTGGTAAGGCCTGCACCTTTTTGTTCTTAAAGGTTTTGCCCCCAAACGAAAAGTCGTTGTCAAATTGCTGAATCCCCACCGACCGGCCAAATTGATGCCACACATACGCTATTTGAGGTTCTAGAAACAGGTTATTCCCCATGGTTTTCAGGGGAAGCTTATAGGCAATTTGCGGACCGTGCTTTTCCTGAAGATTAGTATCACTCCAACCCGCTTCTACAATATATCCTATATTTATTCGTAGTGACAACTTATAGGCTATTAACATATCTAATGTCAGCGTTGTACCGGCATCATGCAGGTTTTGTCCATAAATGGCCTCCCCATAAGTTAAATGCCGCACGCCTGATGTGAGTTGATATGGCTGATAAGCGATTTTATAGGACACTTCAAGTTTTCTTAAAAAGTTGCCAAGTTGACCTTTTTTGTGTGCAGGCTGATGCCTGTTGTTAAAGAGTTGCTTTGCCACAAGCGTATCAACCACTTCAACTTTGGACAAGGTATTATAATCCTTCCAATCACTCTCCAAATAATCTGTGGCTTCCCTATCGGGTACATAAGTGACCTGCATCTGACTATTGAAAGGAATAGCGGCAATATTGGCTGTTTTGCTATTGGTAATCACCATTTCTAACGGGGAGTAGAATATATCCCCATTTTTGGTTTCTATTTTTTCATTTTCGAAAATGGATTGGAGCATACACACACTATCGCGTAACTGATAATTGATTACGTAAGTTTTGTTTAATGACTTCAAGCCATAACCAGGTATAAATAAGCCTTCAAACCGGTTTTTTAGTCCCTGCTCCGTTAACCGGAGATCAAAACGCAGATAGCTCAAGGTAGGTACATGGATAAACATGGTACCCATGATTGTTTTATTGCTTCCGGCCTTGGGTGCAAAGCTTACCTGATGCACCTCTTCACCATTATATGCCGTTAGCCCCTCGTAGGTGTATTCATAATCGTTATGGGGTTTTAGAAAAGCATTGCGCTCTTTAACACAATCCATCTCATGAATAAAATGCGGCCCGCCGTAAAAACTTATGGGAAAGGATTGGCTGCTGTCAGCATCGATGTATTTGCGTGACTCAACCAGCTGCACCGTGCCCGATTGTGCATTTTTGTAACTCGACTTGTTGGCCCTGGTGATGGCTTCAACCAATCGTATATATTGTTTACGTTCATTCTGAATCCCTTCCCGATAAAATGCTTCGTATTGCGTTGGGTAAGCCGGGTAATTCTCAGGTATCTTCTCATAAGCCTTTCTCAAAAAGCTGCGTAGGGTGCTATCGGGCATAATGGTAACTTCCGACAGTTGCACATTGGCTTTACTAAGCATCACATCTGAATTGTTTCTGAGTTGGACAACGCTAATTTCTTTCGATTCGTAGCCGATGCAGCTAAAGCAGATGGTGACATCCGCATAGTATTCTGGCACAATCAGCTTGTAGTTTCCGTTGGCATCAGACACGGTGCCCAGGCAGGTATTTTTGATACTGATGTTGACAAATGGAACAACAAGGCTACTTTCATTAATAATTTGTCCTCGACAAATATCATCTTGCGCATACAAGAAGCTAATAAAACTAAATAAAACAGTCGATATAAGAATCTTTCTCATTTATAATAATTATAGCCAGTCATTACTTGACTGGCTAAATTAAATTATTGCTCAGCTCTTCTTTTGTCACGTCTATTGGCAAATATAGCAGCAATAGCACCCACTGCAATGCCTATTGCCAAAGCCGTTAGAATTTCTCCACCATTATAAGAAGTAAGCTCATCCTGACTCAATTCCTTGATATTTAAATCTAATGTATTCATAACTACCTATTTTTTTTTCTTATTGAAAACCATCCTATTGCTACTCCGACTCCAAAATAAATTCCAAGAATTGCTACTGGTATAGCTCCTCCATCAACATGCTTCATTTCTAAAGCATCCATCTCCTGAACGCCTAACTCATTTAAATTTTTCATTTTCACAAAATTTAAGTTTATAAAATAATTAATTTTGTGCCGGCTGTGGCCAGCGCCCCGGTGGAACTGTTTTGCAAGGACGTCCATCGGGGTATTTTGTAACGTTACATTTGTAAAACTAAAATGCTCCACTCTCATAAAAAAGTAGAGAAGTGTTTTTTAATTGAAATCCCGCTTTTATTTGTTTGCTTTCTTCTTCTGTAATTAATTCAATAGAATAGTTGACCTTAATCTCAAAGGGTTTGTCATAGTAATAGGAGTCCCGTTTGCGACAAAATTTAATGGGTGCCCCCATTTCCTTTATTTCATTTATACAGCGGTAAAGGTGACTTTCAGAAATACCTATTTTCTTAGAGAACTCTTTTGGCTTTCCTGTTGATTTTGACTTAATCAATTCATTAATCTGTTTAAGTCTTTCAAGCGTTGGTACTAGTATCATATGGTTAAATTTTAAGTGCCCGTTTTAACTATTAATTCTTAACTTATCACTCGTCGTTCTTCACTTAACACCGGCATCTGCTTCTGCCACATCTTATAATATTTTCCTTGCTGTTCAAACAATTGATAATGCGTGCCTTCTTCTATGAGTTGTCCATCTTCAAGCACCACTATTTTATCGGCATTCATTACCGTACTGAGACGGTGAGCTATTACCACAATGGTTTTGCCCTGCTGTTTCAGATTCTCAATGGCTGCCTGCACATGGCTTTCCGATTCGGAGTCGAGCGACGAAGTGGCTTCATCCAGAATCAGCACCTCCGGATGGCGGTACAAGGCACGGGCAATGGCCAGGCGTTGCTTTTGCCCGCCACTAAGGCTGGCACCGTTCTCGCCCAGATAGGTATTGAAACCATTGGGTAAGCCTTCAATAAATTTCAGAATCCCCAGCTGGTTGCACACCTCCAATACACGTTCCATATCCGGATTAAACTCACCCACCGCAATGTTTTCCACCACATTGCCGGCAAATAAATCGAGTTTTTGAGGCACACTGGCCACCAGCTGTCGCAGGCTATCGTTACTAAAATAATTGATGTTGTGCTGCCCAATGGAGATGCTTCCTTTGTTGAGTGGGTAAAGTTTCTGTATAAGAGCTGCCAGGGTCGTCTTCCCCGAGCCACTCTCGCCAATAATGGCTGTTAACCGGCCTTTAGGAATGGTAAGACTGAAATCTTCAAATACATCCACCCGCGTGCCATAGCTAAACGACACGTTTTCATATTTGATATCACCCAACAACTCCTTACGAAGCTCAATTTTATTCTCTTCCGACTCCCGTTCCAGATCCATAATCTCAAATAAACGGTCGGCGGCAATCAGGGCATTCTGCACTGTTTTGTTCATCCCTATTAAACCGGCTGCAGGCGAGGTAAAATAACCAATAATGGCATAAAACGATAGCAGTTCTCCGGGGGTAATACTTTGGTCGATGACAAAATAGGAACCAACCCAAAGCAAAATAATGGTAAATACCCTGCTTAGAAACTCCGATGAGTTACCGGAAAAGATGGAGTTAAGTCCCGATTTATAGACCGTTTTTAACAAGGTAATAAAACGCACCTCGGTTTTTACATTGGTAAAATCTTCCAGTCCAAACTGCTTGATGGTACGCACCGAATTGAGCGATTCAACCAATTGGCTTTCCAGCTCAGCCGCATGCTCCATTACTTTGCGTTCCTGTTTTTTATTAAGCTTATTGGTAATAAAATAGATCAGAGCATAAAGCGGTATCACTACGGCCATAATCAAGGCCAGCTTCCAGCTATAAATAAACATCAAGCCAAACGAGAACAGCACAATAAACACATTCACCACCAAACTAACAGCCGTATCATTGATAAACGCCCTGATTTTAACCGCATCGTTAATGCGCGAAATGATCTCGCCCACACGCATCGTATCAAAGAAACGCTGTGGCAAGCGCAGTAAGTGCTTATAATAACCCAGTATCAGGCGTGCATCAATCAGCTGCCCGGTTCGTAACATCAGAATGGTTTTCGCACCACCTATAAATATCTGAAAGAGGAGAATCACCAACATGCCCACACTTAATAGATTGAGTAGCTTGGTATTCCCATCTACCAATACATAATCGGTTATCTTTTGAATATAGATGGATGTTGACAGTCCCAGTATGGTATATAAAATAGCTCCCACCAAAGCCTGAAGAAGCATACTTTTATGTGGCTGTAACAAAAAGACAAAGCGCCTGAAGTTGGACACCTTCTCGTTACGGGATACAAAATCATCATTGGGCGCAAACAAAACCAACACACCGGTCCATTGCTTCTCAAATTCAGCCAGTAATACTTTGTGCATCTGTCCATCACCGGGATCCATATATTCCACATGGGTTGCACTTACTTTATAAATAACCACATAATGCTGCAAAACTTCTTTTACGATAACATGCGCAATAGCGGGTAGTGGTATTTTGGGTAATGCATCAATACCACCTTTAACCCCCTTGGCAGTAAAACCCATTTTTTCGGCCGCCTTAATCAAGCCAAGCACATTAGTGCCCTTCTTATCGGTACCTGCCAATTGACGTATTCTCGAAACCGGTAATTTCAATTTATAATGTGAAGCGATGGACGCCAGGCAGGCTGCCCCACAATCGGTGATATCGCGTTGTTTTATTTTCATAGGTTAAGTTAAAGGTTAAGAACTGAGAGTGATGAATTAAGAGTGAAAAGTGAATAGTTAAGAATTAAAGTTGGCTTTGGTGGTTCTGATAGTGGAGCCTAACAAACTTGGTTTCAGCGATGTAATCAGTATCAAATAAGAGGTAAGCCAATAATAAGTTTCGTTGGCTTCTTTGAGTGAGATACTCATTTTATGGATAAAATCAGCTTTACTTTGGGCAAACTCAGCTTCACGAGTCAATGCACCTACAGCTGATCCACTTCTAAGTACATGCCGGCTCAATACAAACTCTTTCAAGCTTTGCAGTTCCCGTGCCAATTCTACAATCTTAATCGCAAACAGGTAACTCTTATCGCGTAATGCGCTTTGCTTTTTCATTTCTTCTTCACTTTTAACTCATCACTATTCACTATTGGTTCTTAACTAATTTGGGATTCATCCAGTCATCAACTTTATCAAACAATAATTGGTAAAGCGTACGATTGGTCAAGACAAAGCGCCCTGTAAGGGTCATTCCTTTCATCAAATGGCCTCTATGCCCTGATTTTAATTCCAGGTAATTAGCCGGTAAAGTAGCTCTTACCTTAAACACAGGCTGATTATTAATTACTACTATATCATCAGCAACAGCAATAACTTCACCTATTAGCAACCCCCATTGATTATAGTTATAAGCATCCAGCTGTAATCGCACCTCCTGACCCTGCTTTATAAAACCAATATCCTTGGGATGGATATAACACTCTGCAATCAAGTGCTCATCTGGCGAGATAGTTGCCAGAGTTTGGCCTGGTGTAATAAAACTACCTACCTGCACGCCTGCCGGAGCTGATATGGTTCCTGCAATTGGTGCTGTAATGATATATTGCTCACATTCCTTTTTAAGCCTGTTTATTGAAGATCTTAAGCTGACACACTCCTGCACGAGCCTGGTTTTTTCAGACTGCCAGTTATTTAGTGATTGGCGTTTATAAACTTCCAGTTGAGATACTGCAGCATCATAATTACTCTTCTTTTGAAGGTATTCCATTTCCGGCGTGACATTATCGTGGTACAGCGACCTAGCAATTTCATACTCTTTTTTCAGAATATTACTATTAATACTTAACTCCTGTACTTTGGCATAATACTGAGTGTATTCCAATCTATACCTGCTTGTTTTAAATTCATTTAAGCCACTTATCAGTAAACTAAGCTCCTCAATAAAGAGTTCTTTTTCTTTCAATTGTTTTTTTGATAATTCAATTTGTTCGGTCAAATGATCAGCACGCAACTCTACCAATGTATCGCCCATAAGTACCTGACAACCTTCCGACAGATGACAACTTAATACTTGTCCCGCCAAGAAACTTTGAATCTGGCTGTTTTCAACAGGTGTTCTTATTATACCCCTACCCTGAGTAGTAAGTTCAATACTTATGAAGGGTAATACAATTATCGCAATAATTATCATGGTTAATAAGAATACATAAACCCATCGAAACCGTTGACTATGTCTTTGAAAATGTGCTTCGATCGAATGCACAGCAATTTCAGGAGGAAAGATCTGTTTCATAAGTTAAGGTTAAGTGTTTTGGCAGTGTCAAATATAGCCATGGGTTTGTCCAAAAAAATGGAATAACACAAAAAGCCACCACTTACACTTCTTAACTTATCTTTATCAATAATGCGCAGGGGTTCATCAACCACAACACATACATCCTCCTTTAAATAGAATGATTTTATTCTCTTATCATACTCAACATCTATCCCTTTCTGCTTTAATTCATCAATTAAGTTGTAGAGTTTACTTCTGGAGATTCCAAGCTTCTTATGAAAAGATTCAGAGTTTCCTGTTTGTCTTTTATTAATTAACTCGAACATTCTTTTTAACATTTCAACTTCCTTAAATATTTTCATATCAAAAAAATTAATAAATGATGAACCTATATTAGTTAATTGCAGGTAATCGAAAACGTAACACCTTTTTAGGAGGTGAAATGACTTCTTATTGATGAACCTTTGAAAAACAAGGATTAACATGCATTTTTTAGAGATTAATTAACTATGCCATCACCGGGCCAGTCCCCATTCTCTTTTCATAATTGTTGCTACATCAAGCACAAATATTAACTACCAGGCCTCATTCTAGTGAACCTAATAAACACTTATTTAATTTTTTAAACGCCGTTTTAGCACGTTATCAATATTTAAATTAATGATTAATTAATGGTTTTTGCTGATTAAAGTGCTCCATATTTTGACTAACAGCAATCCATCGCGAATCCACCTTCACCAACAATAGAGTTTGACAAAGGTGCAATTGTTAAACAAAATTTGATTTTGTCCGTATTAACAACCAACTTTATTGGTTTAATACATCTCTTATCATGAAAATAGTAAATACTTCAATCGTATTTTTTTTTATTGCACTCACCTTCAACGCATGCCTGCTCAAGCCCACCGACCCTAAAAAAGCACACGAACAAGCCATTACCATCGACACACATGTTGATACTCCCATGCAATTTCTGCGGAATAACTTTGACATTGGAAGCCTAAACGAAGCACCTACCAGCCGGGTTGATCTGCCCCGCATGAAGCAGGGTGGACTTGATGCCATCTTCTTTGCCATTTTCACCAATCAGCGCCAGCGAACCCCCACTAACAGCTCCCTGGCCTATCATATGGCGCATCAATTGATTGACTCCACTGAAAAAGCTATAAAAGCCCACGAACACATTGCTGAACTAGCCTACACAACTGACGATGTCATTGAGCTGGAACAAGAAGGTAAAAAAGCAATTTATCTGGGTATGGAAAATGGTTTTCCTCTCAGTGAAAATATTAATCATGTACAAGAATTCTATAACAGAGGTGTTCGCTACATCACTCTGTCGCACAGTGAGAATAACGCCATATGCGATTCATCGACCGACCCAAACGGTCCAGAGCACCATGGGCTCAGCGAATTTGGCAAAGAGGTGGTTAAGGAAATGAACCGACTGGGGATGCTTATTGATGTATCACACATCTCTGACAAAGCATTTTACGATGTGATGGCTTTAAGCACATCACCTGTTATCGCCTCCCACTCATCAGTACGTGCCCTGTGCAATCACCCCCGCAACATGGACGATAGCATGATTAAAACACTGGCCGCTAAGGGTGGCGTAATTCAAATATGCATACTGGGAGCATACATCCAACCCGAAGACACCACCTCGCTCAACTATCAGAAGCATGAAGAATTACGCCTTAAGTACAACAATTGGAACTATTCGAACGAGGAAGAGCGCCAACAAGCCTGGGCTGAATGGCGACAACTAAACGAGCTCTATCCGCCGGTATTACCCTCTATAGCTGATGCTGTTGACCACATTGATTACGTGGTGAACCTTGTAGGAGTAGACTATGTAGGAATCGGCTCGGACTTTGATGGCGGTGGCGGCCTTAGTGATTGTGCCGACGTGAGTGATTTCCCAAAAATAACGGAAGAGCTGGCACGACGTGGCTACTCTAAATCAGATATTGCAAAAATATGGGGCGGTAATTTCCTCAGGGTCTTTAAAGAGGTGGAAGCCAAGGCTGCCGACTACGACCGGGCATCTTTATAAATAGACGCTATAGGTTGATGCAGAATAAAAAAGAGGCTGCAAAGGACCTTCTTGTCCTCAACAGCCTCGTTATTTCAGTACAAACTTTCCTTTTACTTTTGTGTCAGCACCCAAACTGTTTTAAAATCTTCCTTTTGACGGTAGCTTGCCATATCAGCCAAAGCGGCTTCCTTTTGTGAATAACCATTGATTGCCACCCGGAAACGCTTATTAGGACTGGTTAACACAAAGGCCTGCTCCTCTCCCATTTCTTTCACTATTTTTAGAAAACGCTGCGCCTGACTATCAGTTTTAAAGCTGCCTGCCACCAAATAGTACACATTTTCGTCAATAACAGCAGGGGCTGCCTCAAATTCTTCGGCCTGTGGCACGTATGCGGCTTCCTCTTTTACTTCGGGTAACAAAAATGGCAAGGCACTAGCTGTATCCATATTCTTGGTGCGCACAGGGTTTTCTGCACTTTGAGAAATAGCAAACAGACCAATCAGTATGGCTACTGAAGCAGCTATTTGTTTTAATCCTACCGGCTGTAGCAGGCGACGCACCTGACGGTTTTCAATGGATGTACTTTGTGGCCTAACAACAGGTGTAAAATGAAAAGAAGATAAGCCATAAGCCTCTGTTAGGTATACTTCAGAAGCATCGGCAACAAACTGCATGTACCCGAGGGCATCTTTCTTTAAAGTACCTACCTTTTCTACAACCACTTGCTCACCCTTATCAACTTTAGCTAAAGTGTTAGTCACAAACTCTTCAACCATCACTTTGGCTTTGCCATAGCTAATTCCATTTTGTTGGGCAAGGGTACTAATTAGTAAGCCATCGTTATGCGATAAGCTCCTGTTAAAACCAATCTCTTTTGAGGGAGGTAAAAACAGGTTTTTTTCGGTATCACGAGACGCACTGACGGGACTCGATACAAAAGCTCCTAAATTAGGAATGATTACGCACTCATGCGTAAAAAGTAAATTCGATATTTGTTGGGCAACTGTTGTCATAATTGCAAAATTAACAAAAAGGCGAGTGAGAATATTAACTTTCTTTCAACATTTGTTTATTATTTGTTGATAACAGGTTTATATCCATGCCAGTTATCAACCACATCAGTATTCAGACCACTCTAAGTTACTAAATAAGAGACCAAAAACCCAAGATATTAATGTGAATAAGTAATTATATTAACCGCACATCTGCTCACCCCGATTTATAAGCTTGTATCGTGAAGTGTCGGCGACAAGTGATAATCAAGCCGGTAATTAACTTTTATTAAGAACACCGGCCATAAATAAGAGAAGTATACAAACCCAACATTTCAAACGATTTCTTACTTTTGAAGCTCGTTTAACTATGAAACGAACAAGCAGATGACGGATTTGCACTTAAACGTAAGTACTCGCCAACTGCTTGTAAGTTCAACCTGATAGACATTCAGGTTAAAAAAGAAAGCTACACTAATGGCAAAGCAAATTCTAGTAACCGGAGGAACAGGTTACATCGGATCACACACCGTGGTTGAATTGCAGGAGAAAGGTTTCGACGTGGTTATAGTTGATAACCTGTCCAATTCAAAAATTGAAGTACTGGACAATATTGAGAAAATCTCAGGTATTCGTCCGGCCTTTGAAAACTTTAATTTATCAGAGCGAGACTTAACAGACAACTTCTTTCAGAAGTATCCCAACATTGAGGCCATTATTCATTTTGCGGCCTACAAAGCTGTTGGCGAATCGGTACAAAAACCACTGGAATATTACCGCAACAACCTGGTATCGTTAATGAACCTGCTGGAATGCATGAAGAAGTACAGTGTGCCGCACATGGTATTTTCGTCGTCGTGCACAGTATACGGCCAACCGGATGTTTTACCAGTTACCGAGCAAACCCCACGAAAAGAGGCTGAGTCGCCTTATGGCAACACAAAAGCAATTTGCGAGGACATCATGCGCGATTATTGCACAGCTAACGAAAGCATCAACTGCATTGCTCTTCGCTATTTTAACCCTATTGGGGCTCACCCAAGCGCCTTAATTGGCGAACTACCAGTTGGTGTACCCAACAACCTGGTTCCATTTATCACCCAAACAGCAGCTGGCCTTCGCGAGGAGCTGAGTATCTTCGGAGAAAATTATGATACCGAAGATGGTACTGCTATCCGCGATTACATCAACGTAGTCGATTTGGCCAAAGCGCACGTTGTAGCCATTGACCGCATGCTAAATGGTCAATCAAAGGCCAACTACGAGTATTTTAATGTTGGCACCGGATCTGGCTACTCAGTTATGCAGCTTGTAAAAGCCTTTATCAAGGTAACGGGTGTGGACCTGAAGTATAAAATTGTTGACCGACGCGCAGGCGATATTGAAAAAATATGGGCAGATACGAGTTATGGTAACAATGAATTAGGCTGGAAAGCAGAAAAAACACTCGAAGAAACATTGGCTTCGGCCTGGGCCTGGGAAAAACAGGTAAGAGGCATCCAATAAACCACCTCTCTTTTTAAAGACATCAAAAAAAGCTGTTAGTGCATACACTGGCAGCTTTTTTTGATCCATTCAGGTATAATCTGAAGCAACAGGCATCTAATTTCCATTTCGATGCACTAAAAGATTTCCCTTAATATCTCTTCCCTTTTGCCGAAAACATATTATATACAATAAAAAAAATGGCATTTACATCACCCGGTACCTATTTAAAAGAATTAAACCAACCAATAACGAGGTTGCCGAAGCAGTGCCTGCTGCCGAGTAAAGTATTTCCAGTAAACATAAACAAGGGCTTGGCTTTCATCACGAAACCAGGCCCTTGTTGCATTTAGACCGTTTACCAACAAAACACCTTAACTTATCAAAATAATATCCTCTAGCTAACTGCCTCTTATATGTTTCTACTATATTTATTCATATTTTTTATATCAACGTGCTGAGGCACAAGATTTCTAACCATTAAAAACAAATCTATGGAAATGAGTGTACAACGCCCCTGGCAAGGAACAGTAATGGGCGTGTTAAATGCAATTGGAGTAGTGTTCGGATTCATGGCTGTTATAGCACTGATATTTGGAGGCACATTTATAGCGGCCGCTTTGGAAGATGCCGGCCTGGCTATGCTGGCAGGTTTCAGCACAACGATTATCGCAGTTGTTTTGATTCCTTTTTTGATCCTGTACATATTTATAACTCTAGGATTCTTCAAAGGGCAGAAGTGGGCCGTAATTGTAGCTCTAGTGCTCACAGCAATCGGGACTATTGGTAATGTAGTCTCATTAAGTATCATCCCACTACTAATTAACGCCTTTTTTATTTATTGCTACATCATTTGCATGAAGGATGCCTATTACAAATAATAGCTCCCGGAAAATCTATCAAAAAGCTCCTTAACCGGGGCTTTTTTTTGCTTCCATGCAACTTTTGTATCTTGAAAAACTTCTTGATACATTTGTCGCACATCATAATACAATAATTTATGAAAAAGCTATTGATTACCGGAGGAGCCGGATTTATTGGGTCACACGTGGTACGTTTGTTCGTTGAAAAATATTCCGACTACCACATTTACAATCTGGATGCCTTAACCTATGCGGGCAACCTTGAAAACCTGAAAGACATCGAAAATAAAAGTAACTACACCTTTATTAAGGCCGACATTACCGATGCCGAGCAGATGAGCGCCCTATTTGCAGAACATGGCTTTGACGGAGTGATTCATCTCGCCGCCGAGTCGCATGTTGACCGCTCCATTTCTGATCCTTTAGCTTTTATCAAAACCAATATCCTGGGAACAGTTAACCTGCTGAATGCGGCTAAAACGAGCTGGCAGGAGAACATGGATCAACACCTGTTCTACCACATCTCAACAGACGAGGTATATGGCTCACTGGGAACCACTGGCTTGTTTACCGAAACAACTGCCTATGATCCACGCAGCCCTTACTCATCATCAAAAGCCAGCTCCGACCATTTAGTGCGTGCTTACCATCACACATATGGCTTGCCGGTGGTTATCTCCAACTGCTCAAACAACTATGGCCCCAATCAGTTTCCTGAAAAACTGATTCCACTATCGATTAACAACATCAAAAACAATAAGCCCATCCCGATTTATGGCAAAGGTGAAAATATCCGCGACTGGTTATATGTTATTGACCATGCCCGCGCCATTGATCTAATTTATCATCAGGGTAAAAATGGCGAAACATACAATATTGGCGGCATCAATGAGTGGACGAATATCGACCTCATCCACAAGCTATGCGAGGTGATGGACAAGAAATTGGGACGCGAAAAAGGAGAATCTGCCAAACTCATTACCTTTGTAAAAGACCGGGCTGGCCACGATATGCGCTATGCCATTGACGCCACCAAACTAATGGAAGAATTGGGTTGGGTGCCGTCACTTCAGTTTGAAGAAGGAATAGAAAAAACGGTGGAATGGTACCTCGACAATGAAGATTGGCTGAATAACATTCTATCGGGTGATTACGAACACTACTACCAAAAGCAATATAACGAGCGCTAGGCCGTTATTAATGATCGAACAAACAGGGCTGTCTCAAATAGGACGGCCCTGTTTTTATTCACCCGGGTTGTCAGCACCCCCTGCCCTATTTTGTTAACCCCGCATAACAGCCGACATGCGGCCTCGGATTTGACGCTGTATCCGGAACACTTATTTTTTACTTTTAACAATATGTTCATTTAGCAATTGAAAGTAAATTCGACTGTAACCTCCTCTTAAATAGATACTCGAAAAATTTAGTCTAAGAAAAGTACAACTATTTTTTATTTGCTGCGTAGGAATGCCACTGTAGGGAAGTTGAAAAACAGATACCTCAACATCTCTGCAAATTGGGAATCAACTCTAGTGTTTTATGAATACCGGGTGCTCCGGTGAAAAAAAGTATGTTGTATGCAACTACGAAGCATTCAATCCAAAATTCTATTGACTTTTGGATCGGTCGTTTTTATGGTTCTTGCGGCGGTAAGTTTTACATTTTACTACTCCGTTAGCAAAACCTTAACTGAAGACATGAGGACACAGCAGCTCCACGCATTTTTGGAGGCCTCACAAAGTAACTTGCGGGCCGCATTTGAAAAGGCCATTGAAACATCCATTGGCCTGGCAAGCGACCCCACAATCAATGCGTGGTTCGATGGCCACGAAACCGATGAATACATCAAAACGCACAGTCTGGACAGAATAAATGCGGCCGTTGAAGAGTTTGGCTACCTTACTGCTTTTGCGGTTAACAGCCGGACACACAACTTTTGGTCAAAAGACCATCTTCTGGTAGAGGTGGTATCTAAAGATGATCCGGATGACGATTGGTTTTTTAATTCCTTAAAAAACAGCCAAATTCGCGTTCAATCCAACCTTGATTACAACCAGGTTCTCAACCAGTCGGCATTGTTCATAAACGTTATCATGGGAAGTGCCGAAGCACCTTTAGGAGTTGCAGGTGTAGGGATGAACATTGACGAATTGGTGAACGAATTGACTAAACAAAAATTCAGTACAGGCAGTAAACTATGGGTGGCTGATGATAGTGGTGTTATAAAACTGGCACAGGACAGTGAAGACGTTAATGCATCGCTGGATAAAGTTTTAGGCAAAGTATCCCAAAAAATCATTAATTCGAGCGATAAAGGCTTAGTTAGCGAATATGAGATTGACGGTGAAGCCAACGAAGTTGTTTACATGAATATTGGCGAAACCGGCCATAAAATTGTAATGCTGGTGCCAACACGCGAATTGGTGAGTATGCTAAGGCCCATTCGCAACCTAACATTGGTTATTGGATCCATTTTCTTAATCATAGCGCTTGCACTGGCTTATATCATTTCGCGCTCACTGGCTCAACCTATCTTACAAATAAACAAGGTTGCCAATTTATTAGCCGAAGGGGATCTAAGCATCGATATTGACCAGTCATTAACAGCAAGAAGGGATGAAATTGGTCAGTTGGCTCATACCTTCAATAAGATGACTGATAAAATATCGGCTGTTATCTCACAAACTAAACAAACCGCTTTACTTATTGCGGAAGGAGGCAACAAGCTAACCGATTCGGCCAGTGAACTTTCGAGCCGTTCGATGCAGCAAGCCACATCTACCGAAGAAGTATCCGCTTCAATGGAAGAAATGGGGGCCAACATCAGTCAAAATGCTGATAACTCCAAACAAACTGAGCACATCATGTCCCAGGCCTTTAAAGAGACCAGTGCCGGTGGAGAGATTGTTAAGCAAGCTGTTGAAGGCACCAAACTGATTGCAGAGAAAGTGCTGATTATTGAAGAAATAGCCATGCAAACAAATATCCTCTCACTAAATGCAGCTGTTGAGGCAGCGCGAGCCGGTGAGGAAGGCAGAGGGTTTGCTGTTGTTGCTGCCGAGGTGCGTAAACTGGCCGAACGCAGCCGCGAGTCGGCCAACGAAATACAGGAGAAAGCCAAAGCTGGTGTTGACATAGCTACCAAGGCAGGTGCTATTTTCGACAGTCTGGTGCCCGACATACAAAAGGCCTACAACCTGGTGTCTGAAATTTCGGCCGCATCTATGGAGCAGAACGAAGGCTCTAAGCAAGTTAATAAGGCCATTCTGGAGCTTGATAGTGTATCGCAGGGCAATGCTTCGGCAGCCGACAAAATATCAGCCTTAAGTGAATCCTTTTTTGAAGAAGTTAAAAAGCTAAATGAGGCCATCAGCTTCTTTAAAACTAAAGACTAGTTTACCCGTTAAATATCAAAAAAAACCTGCCGTTCGCTAATGGCAGGTTTTTTTATTTCATCTGGCAGCAGATGCTATTTCTGTTTTAGATTTTCAACTGGCAATCCGTTACGCCGCCAGCTAATCAACCCGCCCTTTAACTGGATAATGTTGATATAGCCCAAGCTATCCAAAACCTCAGCGGCCGGCCCGGTGCGCAAATCCTTCTCACAATACACAAAAATAGTATCGCTCTTTGACACAGCTTTGCATAGTTCAATCAAATCGCGTTTTTCGGGCGCCGGCATGGCATTCTTAATGCGGTAGCTATTGAATTTTTTTGCAGGTCTGACATCCACAATTAGCGCCCGTGGATGCTTTTGCGTCAATGAGTAAAACAGCTTTGCATTCACCCGCTTAGAGTTTTGGGCTCCAACAGGTAGTATACAGGCACATAACAACAATAGTAGTATGGAAAAATGTTTCATATTTTATGGTGTTTACAGCTAAATCATACGCCACACAAAATGCTTGGTTACAAGAAACCCGAAGCGCAGTGCGCCCCGGGCTATATCATTTTCAGGCCAAGCAACTGTTAATCAGATAAAATCTACATATCTACCTGCTCCAGCCGCGGCTCAATCTGTTGCCTGAATTCATTAATCAATTTCGTTCTCACATCCTTTAGGGCATATTCATAGTTACCCGGCCGCATGCCTCTAATCCCATTTAGATTATCGGCAAAAACTTCTGTACGTTGATTTACATCTTTTATAGAAATGGTGAAGTCGGCAAAAACAGTAAAAACGGAGTAGCCCTGCCCTTTGCGTTCATCACCCGCTACAAAGCTAGAGTTGATTGTTACAACAAAATCCGCTTCAGCCATATTGGTGGTAAAAGTGAAGAAGTTTTCATTCAGTTCGGTTTTTAGCATCGCTGTAAAAGCACCTTTATCATCTAAATCGCCAAACACTCGTTCTTCACTAACCAGGTAGGCTTTGGATTTCAGCACTTCGAGAGCAATAGTGGTTGAAGGCATTTGTTGCTCGGGGAAAAAAACTTTTAAAAGTCGCTTCTCCTCCTCATTCATTTCGGCCTCGGCAACATGTGAAAAATCAAAACCCGCGGTTATTTCCTGCATTTTCCGTTTAGAAATTAAGCGTGTAACCGATACCGAGGCGTGCCCGTCGTAATCGGTTTTACTTTGCGAGGCAAGAATACCTTCTCCTTTGGTAAAGGCATATTTAACAGGGAAACCAACCAGTGGTCTTTTCTCTCCAGATCGGCCTTCAAAAAGTGCACTGATGGTAATTGGCACTTCTAACTTTTTCGAAAATTGAATCTGGTAATTCGAATGAACAGGCATTAACTGAATTCGACGAAGAACATCCTGAATGGTACTAAACAACTCAGTACCTACATTAAAAGTCCCATCAACCGTTTTATAGGTCAAGTCTTCTTCCAGATGATTTTTGATAGCAATCACTCCTTTAGCCAGGTAATTGAGTGCCGAATAGGCATCGTACTCATCAATCGCTTTTCGGGCATCTGTTAAATAGGCCCCGGCAATCATTTTAGCTTTATCCAGTTTCATTTGCCGGGCGCGCTCATATTTCTGCTTGGAGAGGCGCGTCATTACCCAGTATTCTTTTCTGTTTTCCCAGGTCAGTACCTCATAGCCTTCGAGTGTTTGCTCAACCGAAGCATGCACCTTTGATTCATATTCCTCTTTGTACTCGTAATCGGTTTCAATTTTGTGCAGAACCGAGTTGGATGAAATATTCACCTTAATTTCACTGCTCATCTGCTTAAGTGCCGCTCCCCGGGCAGCTTGCCTGTAATCTACTGCACTTCCTATTTTGGGAACAGTAGCAATGCCTATGAAGTAGGCCGGGTCGTTGGGACGCTGTTTAACCCACGCCGGTTTCTTTTTGGCCTCAGTGCTGACGGGCAGCAATAAAAACGCCAAAAGGGCAATTAGCGTTAAGTTTGAGTATTTCTTCATCATATTTTTGTATCAGGTTAACTATTTAAAATCTGGTCGATTGAACGAAATACCAGGTCAGGCTCAAAGCCTCTGGACTGCGCAAAACGTGCCAGTGCAGCTTTGGTTTGCCAGGCATCCTTGTTCTTAATCTGCCGTAGTTTGGTATGCAATAATTCTGCCAGTTTTTCATGGTAATCAGTTACATCGATTTGCTCCAAGGCCTCCTCAATCAGATCTGAACCAATGCTTTTAGCCCTCAACTGAAATCGAATTTTAATGCGTCCCCAGCCGTTAAATAAAAATTTATCTTTCACATAATAGGCAGCATAGCGACTGTCATCAATAAATTTTTCTTTAATCAGGCTATCAAGTGCGGCCGCCACCTCTTCTTCATTTAACTCCCAATTTATCAGTTTTTTTCTTATCTCTGATGTACAATATTCTTTTCGCGAACACAGAGCAGCCGCCTTATTTAAGGCTTGACGATAGTCCATAATGAATTGTTTAATCCCAATAGCGATACAATGCTATATTACCGGCAAATTTGTTCAGCTGATTAGCCCCTCCAACCACGTGTTTTTATTTGATGTAAATACCTTTGATATTCATGAATTCTTTCATGCCATAATGCGATAACTCGCGCCCGTAGCCACTTTCTTTTACTCCTCCAAACGGCAATCGCGGATCGGAGCGTACAAAATCATTAACAAAGCAACAACCGGCCTCTAGGTCTTCTTCTGCTATTCGTCTCCCCTTCTCAATATCGCTGGTAAAAACAGCCGCTCCCAGTCCAAATACGGTATCGTTGGCTATGCGAACGGCATCTGCCTCATCTTTTGCCCGGATCAAGGCCGCCACGGGTCCAAAAAGCTCCTCGTGATAAGCCACCATCCCAGGCTGAACATCCCCTAATACAGTAGCGGGATAATAGGCCCCGTCCCTATTGGGAATGTACCCGCCAGTAAGCAGCTTGGCGCCCTTGTTAATACTATTCTCCACCTGACGATGCAGGTCTTCCCTAAAGCTGGATTTGGCTAAGGGCCCCATATCCTTCGTTTCATCAAACGGATCACCCAGAGTAATGGCCCGCATTTTATCGGTAAACTTTGTAGCAAAAACATCGTAAACCTCATCCTCTACAATAAAGCGCTTGGCACCAATGCAGCTTTGTCCGGCGTTTAAAATACGCCCGGCTACACAAGCCTCCACAGCTGCATCTATATCTGCATCTTTAAGAATCAGGTATGGATCGCTGCCACCCAGTTCCAGCACACACTTTTTGAGATACAGCCCGGCAGTTGATGCCACAGCTTTCCCGGCAGGAGTGCTACCGGTGAGGGTGACTGCTTTTACACGCCTATCGCTGATTATCTTTTCTACACGGCTACTTCTTATCAAAAGTGTTCGGAAAACATCCCTTGGAAAGCCAGCCTCTTCAAATACATGTTCAATAGCCAAAGCACAGGCAGGCACATTGGATGCATGTTTTAACAAGCACACATTACCCGCCATTAAAACCGGAGCTGCAAACCTAAACACCTGCCATAATGGAAAGTTCCATGGCATAATCGCCAGCACGGGTCCAATTGGCTGCATAGCTGCATAGGAGTATTGCGCTTCGGTATCAATGGTTTCGCTCTTTAGAAAACTAGCGCCATTCTGAGCGTAATACTCACAAACTTTGGCACATTTTTCGACCTCAGCACGAGCTTCTGTAATGTTTTTACCCATCTCCACCGTGATATTAAAAGCCAGCCCTTCGAGCTTCTCTCTTAATACCTTAGCCGCCTCAAACAATAAGCTACTTCGTTTATCAACCGTTGCCTTTCGCCAGCTAGCGTAAGCAATTAAATTGGCCTCGATAATACTATCAATCTCATCAGAATTATACTCTTCATATTGTCTGATTACTTCACCGTTAGCCGGATTTATGCTTTTTAAATACATGCTTTTTTATTTTAGGTAAGCAGCTTAAAAATACATTGAAAAAAACGATTCAGGAAAGTTTTAAGAAGGAAATTCCCTTAACAGGCATTATACTGCTAGCATCCAGCCAACTCATAACAATTTATTGATCTGATAATTAGTTGGGCGGAACCAACACCTAAAAACGGAAGTCTGCTAAATTACTGTTGGGATGAGTCGTTCAGGGGTATCATCTTTAAGGCACAGGATCGTGGCCATGTCCTCCCCAGGGATGGCAACTTAAAATCCGCTTGATGGATAGGAACAAACCTTTAAATGGGCCGTGCTTTTTCAGTGCCTCAATGGTATATTGTGAGCACGTTGGTGTGTAGCGACAGGAAGCCCCAAGCACCGGAGAAATAATCCATTGATAGAGTTTTACCGGAATAAGTAACAGGGCAACCAAGCCTTGCTGCAACAACAGCAGCACTCGCTTATAAAACGGAATATGATTAGTCGACCTTTTCATCTCCCAATAGCTCATCAGATAGTTTCCTGAGTGCTTTCTTCATGCCTTTTTCAACCAATTTATAGTCTAACATTTCACTTGGCAAGTAAATAAAGGCAACGGCAAAATTTTTGCTCTGCTCACTCAACTGCGAATAGAGCTCTTCTTTATTCAGGCGATAAGCTTCGCGGGTTAGTCGTTTGAGCCGGTTTCGCTTATAAGCCCTTTTAAAACGCTTTTTCGAAACGCTAATCAATATTTGAAGGGGAACGGTTACAGAGGAGCTCTCCAATGGCAGATAAGTGACCCTGAAGGGGTATTTGACGAAAGATTTACCCTTTGTAAATAACTCTTCAACGACGGTACGACTGCACAAACGTTCGTTTTTTCCAAAGGTAAATCGCTTCTGTTCCATTAGTATCAGATAAAAACAATCCTCTTTGCCAAAGACAAAGAGGATTCATCAGCCTCAGGGCTGAATGTCTTATTTTCCTTTATTATATTTCTTTATGTACTGTTCCAAAGCCATGGTCATTGAAGGAGCCTGAGGCATGGGTGCTTGAATATCCAAACGCAAGCCGGCATCTTTCACGGCTTTAGCTGTAGCCGGTCCAAACGAAGCTATTTTGGTATCGTTTTGCACAAAATCAGGGAAATTCTGCATTAATGAGGCAATTCCTGACGGACTGAAGAAAACCAACACATCGTAGTTTACATCTTTCAAATCGCTCAGGTCGCTACTCACTGTGCGGTACAGAATAGCCTTGGCGTACTTTACTTTTGCTTTATTCAACAGCGTAGGAATCTCCTGCTTATGAATGTCAGAAAGCGGCACCAGAAAACTCTCGTCTTTATGCTTCTTCACTACATCGGCCAAGTCGGCAAACTTCCCGGTTGAATGAAAAATCTTTCGCTTTCTATACACGATATACTTTTGTAAGTAAAAAGCTGTTGCTTCTGAAATACAGAAGTACTTCATCGTATCAGGCACGGTAATTCGCATTTCTTCAGCAATGCGGAAATAATGGTCGATAGCAGTACGACTTGTAAAGATGACTGCTGTGTAATCGAGCAAATTAACTTTTTGCTGCCTAAAATCTTTTGCAGAAACCGCTTCTACCTGAATAAAAGGTCTGAAATCGATTTTCAGATTGCTTTTTTCAGCCAAATCAAAGTAGGGAGATTTGGGTGTTGAGGGTTTGGGTTGTGAAACCAGTATTCTTTTAATCTTCAATGTGCTACAATTTAAATTCAACTAAACCTTTACCTCATTTACTATTCCCTAGTATATCATTACCTTAATAAGTACTGACAAGGGTAAAATTTCTAGGGCACAAAAGTACAAAAACATATAAAATATTGAAAGCGGGCTACGTAAAATTATTTTTGCCCCTCGAAGTAATTGGATAATATACATAATTATAAACAGCCCCAGTCCCGCCTTCAGAAGCAAGGTGGCTGTAGTGATATCGACAAAAGGCACCACGCAAACAATAGGCAAACAAGCAATTCCAAAGACTTTACTCAGCATATTTGCATTAAAAAGATACTCTCGTGTGGATTGTTGTGCATCGAACACGGCTGCCACAAAACGATAGAGTAAATTTTTGATGAAAAAATAGCCAATAACACCGGCATTGACCAGTACAAAGAAAGAAAATGGACTTAGCCGTTCGGGAGTTTTACCGCCTATATGGGTAAACTCAAAAACCAGCATCGAGGTGGAAAGAAAAAACAAACCAGTTAAAGCCCACGATGGTTTCTGGTTCTGTAAATTTCTGCTTGAAAAAAGCTTGGTGGCTGATTGCTGGTAACGAATAGATGAGAATAAATCATTCAGATACCTACCGGCCGACAGCTTAATAAAACCTGCAACCACTAAAGCCAAAAGAATAAATCCCGCCAGCCAGTCTTTTGAATCTTCAAAAGGGGTACTCTTCCGTTGAATAACAGGTGGTGTGGCTATTGTCTTCAGGGAATCGATAAGACTAACAGGTGCATTTACGACCGTGTCTGCCAATTCCGTTTTTTCTTTATCTACCTCATCGGATATTGGCCCTTCTGTGGCAGAAACGCTACCCGTGTACAGCATCGACGCATCCTCGGAAGCGATAAGGTTAAAGTAAACCGAATCTTCTGCAGACCAGGTTTTGTATTTAACTTTTTTGGGGGTAACTGCACGCTGAACCTGAAGGTATTTTGGTTCTTTTGTAACCGCTTGCTGGATTGGGGTACGCAGATTTTTACTCGTTGCCAGACTATCAACACGTTCAAGCTGCTGATTTTCGGAACCTTGTATCTGCTGTTGTATTTCTGTCATCTTCCCCTTTAAAAGCAATTTTCACAAAAGTAATTAAAATTACTGTTGAATTAGCTTCTATCTTTCCTTCTGCTTATTTAACTGCTGCAAATTCAATGGCATTCGCACTCCATCGGGGCAGTTGCTCCAAAGCCCCGCACACTTCTGAAGCGGAAGCCACCACATGCCATAATTGCTTGTGCTCGGCACGCATGAACTGCTCGTCCACTAATTTATCCAGCATTTGAAGCAATGGATCGAAAAATCCTGCCGTATTCACAATAATAATAGGCTGTACTATTTGTCCCAGTTTTTTTAACGATAGCACTTCAAACAGCTCTTCAAGCGTGCCTATTCCTCCAGCCAGCACAACGATTGCATGACTATCCTTCACCAGTAGTTTTTTCCGCTCAGCCATATCATTCACATGAATCATATCTGTTACGCCTTTGTGCTCCCACTCTACTTCCACCATGAAATGAGGAATAATACCCCTGACTTGTCCTTGCAGCTCCAATGCCCGAGTAGCCAAAACCCCCATTAAACCAACTTCTCCTCCTCCATACACGATTCGATAATCTGCCTTTACCAATTCTTCAGCCAGCTTGGCTGCTTCTTCCAGGTATTCGGGCTTAACCTTTGGACTAGAGGCACAAAAAACAGTTACATTCTTCATCTGAAAAAAATATTTTAGTCGTATTACCTAATTTATTCAAAGCACCTTACATATATTATGCCGAATCTCCAACACACCACATCGCCGCTCCTAACAGAACAACATCCTTTAAGATGCTTTGGCCGAGTTTAGATAGTTCGGGGAAACCATAAGGAGCCAACCAAACATATCCGGATGTGAACAGCATGGTTACACTGAGAAATAAAATCACAGTGGCCAAAACACCGCCCACCAAAGAGAGCTTTCGGGCAACTGGTTTAAGCGCCAGCATAACACCAATCAGTATTTGCAGATAGGCCACCACCTGCGTAAATGCATAAGCGGTGATGTACTTGAGCATCCAGCTAAATAGAGATGAGTTAGATAAAACGTCCCGAAGGTAGTTTGCTTCGCTATTCTTGAGTTTCATCAGTCCTAACCAAATAAAAACTACTGCCAATCCGTATCTAAAAATAAACTGAGCGAGTGCTTTAAATGTTTTTGCAATCATTAATTAAGGATTAAAAAATTGAGATACCCGTTTTGGTTGTGAATAATTCGAGCGCTTTTACGCCTGCCAGTGAATTACCGTACTTATCAAGGCCCGGACTCCACACACATACCGAGAGTAAACCCGGAATAATTGCGGCAATGCCTCCACCAACGCCACTTTTTCCTGGCATCCCCACTCGAAATGCAAAATCTCCCGCAGCATCGTAAGTACCACATGTCAGCAGTAAAGCGTTGAGCCGCTTGGCCTGGCTGGCGGTTAAATACCGTTTATTAGTGAGTGGATGTACGCCATGATTAGCCAGAAAAAGAAACGCCCGGGAAACATCTTCACAGCTCATTGAAAGCGAGCAGTGACCAAAATAAAAATCCAATACCTCATCCACATCGGATTCGATATTGCCGTAGCTTTTCATAAAATGCGCCAGAGCTGCATTTCTGTGACCAAATGCTTTTTCTGAGCGAAACATTGCATGATCAATGTGTATGGCCTTATTTGCTGCCAACCCTCTGATGTAGTCAATCATGTCGTTTAACGAATCCTGGGTATGGCTTACCACACAATCGGCTACTACAATCGCCCCCGCGTTGATAAACGGGTTACGTGGCTTCCCATTTTCATGTTCCAACTGAATTAGTGAGTTAAACGGATTGCCCGAGGGTTCTTTACCTACCCGTTCCCACAAGCCGTCCTTAAGCATTGAAAAGGCCTTGGTTAAGGTAAACACCTTAGAAATACTCTGAACAGAGAATTTCGTCTGCGCCTGTCCGCAATAATACTCTCGCCCATCGAGCAAGGAAACAAACATGCCAAAGTTATCTTTATCAACATTTCTTAACTCCGGAATATAGTCGGCAACAGCGCCTGTGGCTAACAAAGGCTTCACCTCCTCAGCTATTTCTTCAATAACTCGCTGCCAGTCGGTATTCAAGGCTGTGGTTGTGCTCATCAAGCAATATTATTTATTCTTCCGAAACGGAAGGTGGTATTCAAGAGTGTAGGTGAATCCCATGTTGGTCGACCGATCCCTGCGGCCGAAACCCGGAATGGAATATGGCTCCAGCTCATTATCTTTGCCAACATTAACAATGGTTTTGAACCGCACGCTCCACCCCATGTAGAAGTTTTTAAGCACCTCTGAGCGCAAGCCAAATACAAACTCTCCCCAATGCGAAGCAACTGTAGAGGCTCCAATTGAGTTTGAAACATCGCCCCAGTATTCTTCTTTTATGGTGTAACGCGGACAGCTATGTTCCTGCACAGCCACGCCATAACGGAAACCTATCAGAACATTATCGTTATTCCCAATTTCTTCAACCTTGAACAAATTATAGTCAATACCGGCCCTTATGAAACTCCCGTCAGAGGAATAGCTCATTTGGTCCGTATCCAGCTCAACGTTCTCATAACCTACTTCGGCCGCCAGCTGCCACTTGCGGTTTAAGGTATAACGCACATTAGCTTCCGCACCCAAGCGCTCGTTTGCAAAAGCATGCATAATAAAGGGCGCCAAATCAATGCCCACGGCCAAACCTGGATTTCCTTTGTTTAACTGCTTTTTTTCGGCTTTAGTCAACTCCTTATTTTCACTCTGTGCGACTACCCCAAGGCAGAGCATCAGTAGATTAAGGCTCAATAAATATTTTAACATTTTCCAGATTTTCGTTGTACAACACCGAAGGGTAGTTGATGACCACCGAATCGATAAGGTTAATTGAATAAATCACAGTATCCAAGGTAAGGTTATAGGTAAACCCACAATCGCCCGAAACATAATTAAGCTCCCGATTGTAAATTAACATCAAGGTATCATTTAAATCACTCGCCGCAGTGCGCTCTCTCAAAATAAATGTGGTTGTGTCTCTCTCCAGGTTAACAGGCATATACATTTTACTTACTGTCACACTATCAATTAACGGGTCCTTGTTGTTGCCCATTTCATCATAGCCCCATAAGTAAACACCATTCAGTGTCGTATCTTTTGCCTCTCCGTTTGCAGCGGCATACAAACCAGCCTGAATAGCACTCTGTCCTGAAAGGCAAAGACTTGACTCGTCGCAAGCAGCAAATAACAGAATTATTGCAGCCATTATAATTTGGCCAAAAGGTTGTTTTTTCATCCGTTAAGCTTTGTTACAAAAATAACATGTCCAAAGAACAATGAAAGAGCTATCCAGAAAAAAACGCCTTTTTAATCAATATCCGACGTGTACGCTATCGAACGCCCAGGTGTTCGCTTGTGTACATTTACTAAATATAATAAAATACCTTATTCATCTGGCTTTCTATTACTTAATAAGTTAGGCGTATTAATTGTACACAGGCGTACATTAACTTAAACTAGAAGTTTTGTTATGAAGAACCGTTTTTTACTACTGGCTTTTTCGCTCATTTTAGCCAGCTTGGGTGTCGTTAGTGCCCAATCGAATAAAATTAGCTTTGTAGAATATGATTTAGATAACGGCCTGCACGTTATCTTGCACGAGGACAAGTCAACGCCAATCGTGACAGTTTCGGTCATGTACCATGTAGGTTCAAAAAATGAAAATCCTGAGCGAACTGGGTTTGCCCACTTTTTTGAACACCTGATGTTTGAGGGAACACAAAACATCCCCAGAGGCGAATACTCAAATTTTGTGGAGCAAGCAGGGGGCACGCTCAATGCGAACACCTCCAATGATCGCACCTATTATTACGAAATCCTTCCTTCGAACCAACTGGAATTAGGTTTATGGCTTGAGTCGGAAAGAATGCTACACGCCAAGGTTGACTCCATTGGTATCCGAACACAAAAGAAGGTGGTTATCGAAGAAAAGAAGCAAACTGTAGATAGCCGTCCGTATGGCACACTGTTCCAGGAAACAATGAAAAGAGCTTTTAAAGAGCACCCCTACCGCTGGACGGTTATTGGCGATCCCGATCATATCCGCGCCGCAAAAGATGAAGAATTTCAGCAGTTTTACAAGGAGTTTTATGTGCCTAACAATGCGGCTTTAGTAATTGCCGGCGACATTGAAATAGAAACAACAAAAGAACTGGTTAAAAAGTATTTTTCAGAAATCCCCAAAGGGAAAGATGACATTTACCGACCTGACGTGGTAGAACCAGCCTTAGGCCAGGAGGTGCGCGACACTATTTTTGACAATGTGCAGCTACCACTAATTGTGCAGGCCTACCGCACACCAGCCATGGGAACAGAGGATTACTACGCGCTGGATATGCTTTCAACCCTTATGTCGGGTGGACAAAGCTCTCGTTTATACAAATCGTTGGTTGACGAGCAGCAAAAAGCACTGGAGGTCGGATCCTTTGCCCTGCCATTTCAAGATCCAAGCGTGGCATTAGCTTTTGCTCTGCCGAACATGGGCATTGACTGTGCCGATTTGGAAGCCGCCATTGACTCTGAAGTAGCCAAAGTGCGTAATGAGCTCATCTCAGAAAGAGAGTTTCAGAAATTACGCAATCAGTTCGAGAATTCATTTGTTAAATCCAACGTTAAGCTGGCAAGCAGAGCAGAAAACCTGGCAACAAACTATGTGTACTTTGGAAACACCGATTTAATCAATACCGAATTGGACAAGTATATGGCTGTTACCCGTGAAGATATTAAACGAGTAGCCAACAAATACTTTGTGGAAGATAACCGGGTTGTATTGTACTATTTGCCAAAAGCGCAACAAAATTAACCCCATCCATAGATCGATTTACTGATGATACAAGAATATCCCATTCGCCCCGAATGGACAAAAACACACAATAGAATGAAAAAATCAGTTTTATTTATACTAGCACTACTAGTTACTTTTAATATAACTGCCCAGCTAGACAGAAGTACACCTCCAAAACCAGGACCGGCCCCCAAAGTGAACATTGGCAAGGCGCAAACCTTTGAGCTGAAAAACGGCCTTAAAGTATTTGTGGTTGAAAACGATAAAGTACCAGTCGTTTCGTATACCCTATCGTTGGATATTGACCCTCTTGTGGAAGGTGAAAAAGCTGGCTACTCAAGTATTGCCGGCGATTTAATGAGCTCGGGTACCAGTGAGCGCACTAAAGCCCAAATTGATGAAGCGGTGGACTTTATTGGTGCCACCTTAAAAACCAGCTCTAAAGGAATGTATGCCTCTTCATTGAAAAAGCACTCCGGCGAGCTCTTGAACTTAATGACCGACGTTTTATACAATCCTTCTTTTCCTAACCAAGAACTTGAAAAAGCCCAAAAACAATTATTAACAGCTCTAAAGTCACAAAAAGACGACCCACAATCCATTGCCTCCAACATCAAAAATGTGCTGCGCCATGGTAAAAACCATCCTTATGGCGAAATACTCACCGAAGAGTCGGTGAAAGCCATTACTGTTGATGATTTAAAAGCCTATTACGAAACCTATTTTCGTCCGAATGTAGCCTACCTTGTTATTGTTGGCGACATCTCTTTAAAGGAGGCTAAAAAGCAAGCCAAAACTCATTTTGCACAATGGGAAGCCAAGGAAGTCCCAGCGCACAAATACGAATATCCTAAAGGCTTTGATGTGCCTAAAGTGGTTGTAGCCAATAAGGATGGCTCCACTCAATCCACCATCTCTTTATCGTATAACATTGACCTGAAACCTGGCGATGCGGATGCCATCAAAGCGCGGGTGATGAACAGTATCTTAGGCGGTGGTTCATTCAGTGCCCGTCTGTTTCAAAACCTGAGAGAGGACAAGGCGTTTACTTATGGTGCTTATTCATCATTGAGTTCAGACGAACTGGTGGGGACATTCAATGCCGGAGCCAATGTGCGCACCAGCGTTACCGATAGTGCGTTTACTGAAATCATTTACGAAATGAAGCGCTTGCGCACTGAGCTGGTTGATGAAAAAGACCTTCAGCTGGTTAAGAATGCTTTAACCGGAAGGTTCTCCAGGTCACTGGAAGATCCGGCAACCGTTGCTCAATTTGCGCTAAATATTGAAAAATACAACCTGCCTGAAGATTATTATGAAACTTACCTGGAGAAATTGAGTGCGGTAACTGCCGAAGACGTACAGGCCATGGCCCAGAAGTATCTAACCCCTGATAACGCCCTGATTTTGGCAGTTGGCGATGTACCAAACATGAAAGCCAGTCTGGCAAAATTTGCTAAAGACAGCAAGGTAGAGATGTATGACTTCTATGGCAATGTGGTTAAAGCCATGCCTTTGCCTGCCGACCTTACCGCTGAAAAAGTAATTAACAAATACATTGCGGCTATTGGTGGAGCCGATGCCATAGCAGCCGTTGACAACTATGTACTGGAAGGAACCATGAGTGTGCAAGGCATGCCGCTTAATATGAAAATGTACAGTCGCCGTCCAAACCACCAGTGTGTCGAAACATATATGCAGGGCAACCTGGTTTCAAAGCAGGTGTTTAATGGCGAAGCAGGAAAAGTAGTCAGCCCAATGGGTGAGCAAAAGATTGAAGGTGAAATGCTGGAAAACATGAAGGCTGAATCAGTGCTGTTTCCCGAAACACAATATGCAGAACTTGGCTATCAACTCGAATTGCTGGGTGCTGATAATGTGGATGGACAAGATGTGGTAAAAGTAAAAGTGATAAGTCCCTCTGGCAAAGAGCAAACTGTTTTTTACAGTCGCAACACCGGCTTAAAAGTTAAAGAAGTAAGCACAAGCCCGCAAGGCACCATGGCCAGCACGTATACCGAGTATGCCGAAGTTAATGGTATAAAATTCCCGAAGAAAATGAGCCAGGCCGTTGGTCCCCAATCATTCGACATCACTTTTGAAACCATCAAAGTTAACGAAGGTATAGACGCAAGTAAATTCGATATCTAAATCATTGGCAAAAGAGGTATCGACGCAATCGTAGTTTTTAAGATCTGATTTATTATTTCGGACAAAGTTAGATTGATAGTTTGAAGATTGCTAGTAGGAAGGCAGCCAATGGGCTGCCTTCTTTTATTTCAGAACAATTACCCTTTAATTCAAAAATCCATGAGTCAGTCGAAAGTTAACCGCCGCTCCTTTTTTAAGCTTGCTACAGCCGTTGGTGCAGGCGCAATAATTAACCAACCACAATCTATCTTAGCTGCTCCGCCACAAGAACCAAAACCTGGCAAACCAGTCACCAATATAGCCGACGCTTTAAAATACCCGCGCAATGAGTACTCACTACCCGGCAAGTTCCCCGGCAGAGTGGTAAAGGTAACAGACGAATCGGCAGTTGTTGATAATGTGCCACAAGAAGCCGTTGCCCACAAAATGATTGAGAAAGCCATGCTCCGCCTTACCGGCGAAACAGATATTAATAAAGCCTGGAAACAGTTTGTTTCCGCCAATGATATTATTGGGCTTAAAGTCAATCCGGTCGCCGGCAAACTTCTATCAACCAGCCATGCCGTTGTACAGTCTATCGTTAAGCAACTTGAGAACGCCGGTATCCCAAGAAAAAACCTGGTGATATGGGATCGCCGCTTAATGCAATTACACGAAACAGGCTTTACCGAGGAGCACTATCCAGGCATAAGCATCAGCGGCACTGAGCAACAAGATGCCGAAGGTGGTTTTTACGATAAAGACGGCCAGCTTTATGGTGAGAAGATGATTGACAAGGAGTGGTATTATTATGCCGATGTGGAAGGAGAATACGATGAATACACCATTCCCTATATGGTGAACGGTGGTAAGTACTCCTACTTCACAAAAATATGTACTCAACAGCTTGATAAAATCATTAATGTCCCCATCCTAAAAAATGCCGGCCCAACCGTTACACTTTGCCTGAAAAACCTGGCCTATGGCTCTATTAGTAACACCGGACGACTGCACAAGCAACTCTGGTCCGACACCTGTGCCGAAGTGTGTGCTTTTCCGCCTATACGCGATAAGGTTGTGCTGAACATCGTTGATGGGTTAAGAGGCTGCTACAATGGTGGCCCGGGAGCCAATCCACAATTCATTTGCAACTACAATACCATTATGGCCGGAACCGACCCTGTAGCCATCGACCGCATTGGTCACGATATAGTCGTGAAAAAACGCATTACCAAAGGCATACAGGAAAAAGACGATCCCAGACGCCTGAAAGTCATGCAAATGGCTGAGGACTTGCAACTGGGCGTTGCAGATTTGGAAAAAATAACGCTGGAAGAAATATAAACCGTCTGTTCATGAAGCAATTATTAATCACTACTGTACTTATTATATCATCCTTTATTTGTCAGGCTCAGATAAAACTAATTTCAGAGCAGACCTATGATGCAGGTGCCTTGTATGGGTATATGAATGGCGGATCTGAACTTTATAAGGAATATGAATTTCAAACATTAACCGTTCAGGAACTCGAAGTTGATGGTCAAGTGCTCAAGTTCGAATGCTTTGAAATGGCAAGGCCCATCATGGCCTTCGGCATCTTTTCGGTCAATACTTATCAATGCCAATCAGACGTAAACAAGCTGCTGCCGCATAGTTGCGCGTCTGACTATCAATTGCAGGCGGCATACGGTAACTGGTACCTTTCAATCATTAACAATTCGGGCCAGAAAGCGGCACAAGCAGCTGCCAATAAAGTCTTGCGCAACTTCATCAACAATCATTCAATACAGAATGATAGCCTTCTACCCAAGCATATTGGGCAGTTACACCCCGACAGGATAATGTACATGAATGGTTTGCTGGCGATGGAAAACAGAGCTGCTCAATGGACCGATGTATATCAACAGCTGGGTATTAATGACTGCTTCATCCTGCAGTGGAAGGCTTCTAAAGCATCTGTTTTGGTAATTAAAGCAGATAACCACATGAAAAATAAAAGTATTGCTAAAAACTCCCTGATGAAAGTTAAAAAAGGTGTTGCCTACATAGCCTTGAAAGGATACGATGATGATTTTATTAAACAGCTGTTTAAACAGCTTTAGAATGATTGTTAATAAAACTTAAGGCAGCTTGCGGAGCTGCCTTTTATGTTAGGTAACTTTTTATCATCTTTAAAGAAAAATCCTACAATGAGAACATATCTGCTCATAGCCAGTTGGTTTTGTCTGGCCCCTCTATTCTCCCAAAGCCAGGAAGAAATCCTGAAATATTTTCACACCATCACTGCCGAAGAAGTTTTTGATTATGCCCAAACCCTTTCAGAACCACAATTTGAGGGCCGCTTGGCAGGCAGTCCGGGCTATACAAAAGCGGCAGAATATGTGGCTGCTCATTTAAAAGAATGGGGCATTCAGCCGGGTTTTAATGGCAGCTACTTTAAGCATTATCCGTTGGACTATACCAACGTTAAGTCGCTTGGAAGCTTTTCCGCTCAGTTAATCGACAGAAAAGGCAACACAATCAATAAAACCTACCAATTTCCGGCCCATTACTATCCCGGTTCAAACTCAGGTACGGGAGAGATAAGTGGCGAACTGGTTTATGTTGGCTATGGCATTACAGCTCCCATTTATCAATACGATGACTATAAAGGCCTTGATGTAAAGAACAAGATTGTGATGGTTGAAACAGGCCATCCAAAACCTACCAATGCTTCAGAATGGGACGATTGGGCAGCTTATGCCGGCTCATCTGAGAAAATGAGCAATGCGCTGCAGCATGGAGCCAAGGGAGTCCTGTTCATCTCTAAAATTGCAAGTCCGGGTATACAATACCACAAAAACATTGTCTACTGTCATATTGATGCGAGTGTGGCCGAAGAATTCTTTTTTGCCCGAAACTTAAACCTGGATGAAATCAGGAAAACACTTAAGCAAAAAAATAAACCTCACAGCATTGAACTAAAACATAAGGTCACCATTTCGGCTGATACCGAGTACCATCCCAATGGCTCCTACGCCAACCTTATCGGCATTATTCCCGGCACTGACCCACTGCTTAAAGAGGAAGTGATTATGGTAGGTGCTCACCTCGATGGCCAGGGCAAACTGGGCGAACTGTTTCCCGGGGCCCTGGATAATGCCTCCGGCGTAGCGGATATCATGGCAGCTGCCAGAGCCTTATCGAATCTGCCAGCTCCTAAACGAACCATTGCCTTCTTCTTTATCGGGGCCGAAGAAAAAGGACTGCTGGGCGCCCTGGAATATGCAAAAGCTCCCTTGTTCAGTAAGGACAAAACCATTTGTTACATTAACCTCGATATGGTTGGCAATGGCAGTGGTCTATATTTTGGTGGAGGCCATTCATTTCCTGATATCTATAAGCATTTCGAAGCCAGCAATGAGCATTTTATCCACCGTCCGCTAAAAACAAATTACCTGAACCGCAGCTACAAAGGTCGACCACGAACCGATGGCATGGCCCTGTCTAAGCATGGCTTTAGAGCCTTAAGCGTGCATTGCACAGATAGAGTAAAAAAACTCTATTACCACCACCCCGCCGACACACCAGAAACATTGGTGCCTGAAATTATGGAAGATGTGAGCAAGTGGATCTATCTAAGTCTATACTCCCTTGCCAATGCCAACAGTATCGACCTGAATGAAGAAGTAAAACCTGAAAAATCCCAAAATTAACCAACACAATCACCCCAAAACATGAAACACTTATTCCTTTTAATCACCTTTAGCGCTGTTTGTCAGCTACTCATCTCGCAAAACAGTGCGCCAGTAGTTGTTGAGCCTTTAGTCAGTGAGCTAACTGCACCTGAAGATAAACTATTTCGATTACCCATCGATCCTGAAAAAATTTTTGAGGACGCAGATGGTGACATATTAAGCTACCAAATTACATCTAATGCCAGTTGGCTAAAAGTCTTTAATGACACTCTGGTTGCTGGAACCCCTTTTGCCTCAGATATTGGAGAGTATACCATTGAAATTACGGCCAGCGATCCCTCAGGCCAAACAGCCAGTACGGATTGTACGGTCATTGTAGAAGAAGTGAATGACCCGCCGGTTGTTATTCATCCATTAAAACAGCAGTTTCACAGAGCAGGCTTTGCCACATTTAAAGTTAGCTACTCAGAGGTGTTTGCAGACGAAGAAGATCAACAACTCGAGTATCAAGTCTATTCAAGCAATAATCAAATTGCCGAGGCCAAATTACTCAACGATTCCATTACTGTTACGGAAAAAGGTGCCGGAAGCTGTAATATCATTCTTAGAGCATCAGATAGTGGAGGACTCTATACGGAATCAAAAATGTACTTAAAAATACACAGTCCATCAGAACTCCTGAACTTAAGCACTCTAACAACCGGCAACAGTGGCTTAACCGGTAACTTTATAGTTAATATCTCAGAAGACCGACAAGGCAACCTATGGTTTGGAGGACACCGCGAATTGACACGGCTGGAAGGGGATACGGCTTGGCATCAGTTTAATTCTCCTTACGGGAATAGCCATATGTACGCCACCTGGCAGGATAAGGCAGGAGACCTGTTTTTTGTCTGTCACTATACCGTGATTAAATATGATGGCGAAAGCTATACCTTTATTGGTCACGAGACCATACCTGAATTCCCAGAGGCCATTTTTAATGGCTGTGTATCGCCCGATAATCGATTATACATAACCGGCTACACTCCTGAAGGACGCACTCAGATTAATATAACCCGCTCTACCGACAACGGATGGGAGCACTACCTCTCCATTCCTCTGCCCAATGATTTTCCAATGATTTATGATGTTGAAGTAGATACCAAAGAAAATATCTGGTTAGCTACAGACAATGGAATTTTCTTATACAATACCACCGATGGACTTACGGATTATGGCGCTCCATTAGGGATTAATGACTGGATTACAGAAATTAAGATTGCCCCGAATAACAGCATCTGGGCGGTTGCATATAATAATCAAGTCTTTCAAATTAGTGATGATAAAGTTGAAAACCAGTATGCTATTTCTTCGAACTGCCTCTACACCGACTCAACAACAACCTATGTTGGTGGCACAGATGGACAGCTATACACAATCAGAAACAATGCGATTCAACAGTATACCCTCGAAAACCCCTTAGAAGCGAGCCTACGCACAACAACCAATTATGTAAATGCCATATATCCAGACTCCAAAGGTCACATTTGGGTTGGAACGAACTATGGCTTATACAAGTGCCTATATGGTGATTTCAAGGACAGCAACATCACAATGTATAATAACTACGACGGCTTACCATCTAACTTCATTTACAACATTCAAAAAGATTTTGATAACCATTACTGGATATATACCCATGATGGCCTATGTAAATACGATGGTGTCAATTGGGAGTTTAAAGGGCAGCACAACTATCTGCACACGATTGACAAAGCTGGTAACCTGTGGTTCAGTACAAATCAAAGCAGTGTTAATATGATTGACCGCTTGGGAAACACAACAAGCTATGAACCTCACACGACAGGTATTACTGAAGTATACGATATCATTGCAGATACAGATAATAACATTTGGTTAGCCGGTAATGGAGGCCTCTCAAAATATGAGAATAATAACTGGATCAATTATAGCGTTGGTAATGGTCTTCTATCTGATAGAGTCAGGTTAATATTTGCGGACTCCAATGGAAACATCTGGATTGAGTATCCCCAAGAATTGCCTGAATTTGACTATGGCATTTCCTATTTCGATGGCAGCACCTTCCACCATTTATCCACTAGCGATGGATTAGCCGATAATGCCATTAATGATTTTGCCGAAGATCATGACGGAAATATTTGGCTGGCCACATATCAGGGACTAACAAAATTCAGCAATAACGAGATGCAAACCTATTACAGAGGCGACCTTATTGCGAATTATGTGGAGCGGCTGGCCATTGACCCAATTGGAGGCTTATGGATTTTATACTCCAGTGCTGACGACCTCGGCCTATCCCGCTTTGACGGCACAAAATTTGAGCATATCACCCAAAACAATGGCCTGCCAAGCAACAAAGTCAGATTTGCCTTCTTCGACTTTTTCGTCAATGATAACCAGCTAAAAAGCACAACCAATCAAAAAATATGGTTAGGGTTTGAGGATGCAGGCTTATCAAATTATTTTAATAACTATACAACATCTATCCGTCCGGCCAATGCCGATTTTCCAAAATGCACCGTCGGTCCCAATCCATCGGACGGCATGGCATACCTATCATTCAGCAGTTCCCCTATGGAGAAAATTAGTTTAAAGGTGGTTGATTTAACCGGACGTGTAATTGAACACCTTAATTACCCGCCCAATACGGTAAGGTTACCACTTGATTTAAGTCATCTAACAGATGGCAATTATTTAATAAAAATCACTATTGGTGAAATGATTGAAACTAAAGCCATCACAATTAAACACTAGACACTTATAATCGTACAAAACAGAGAGGTTAGGCCAATACATGCTTAACCTCTTTTATTACTTAATGATCAGTGCTTAGTATTTTCGAACAACAACTCCCAATAGCCCACATCAATCCATTGATCAAATTTGCGTCCCACCTGTTTAAACTGGCCAATCTTTTCAAAACCAAATTTTTCGTGCAGAGCAATACTCGCTTCATTGGGCAACGAAATGCCGCCTATCACAGCATGAATGGACCGTTCTTTCAGATCACCCAACAATTTTGCATACAAACAGGACCCAATTCCCCTTCCTTTTGCTTCAGGATGAAGATAAACGGAGCTTTCGACCGAATGCTGGTAGGCTTGACGCGCCTTCCATTGCGTCGCATAAGCATAGCCTAAAACCACTCCCCCTTCTTCGTATACCAAATAAGGATACTTTGCAGAAATAGTGTCAATACGCCTGGCCATTTCTGCTGCAGAAACCGGCTCCAGCTCAAAAGTCACTATACTGCTTGTGACAAAATAATTATAGATAGCTGCTATAGCAGGCGCATCAGTGGTTTTGACCGTTCTTATCATGGCGTTTTCAATTGAATGGAGCGTTCACATCAACAAAGGTAGGACTATCCGCTAAATTAAACTCAAAGCACTCATAAAAGCAAAGCCCGGATGACGTTTCAAACGGGCTTTTACTGAGAGATAAACCTTAAAATATTACAATGAGTGCCATTCCTGAACGAATGGCAACGAAGTAATCAACACTATTCCACAGTAACCGATTTAGCCAGGTTACGCGGTTGATCCACATTACAGCCTCGCATCACGGCAATGTGATAGGAAATAAACTGAAGTGGTACACAGGTTAAAAGCGGCGCAATGGCCTCGTGACAGTCCGGCACTTCAATCACATGATCAGCCATTTTCTTTATCACCTCATCACCTTCGGTAACAATGGCGATTACCTTTCCATTCCGGGCTTTCACCTCCTGTATGTTACTCACAATTTTTTCGTAGGATTTGTCCTTGGTGGCCAGCACAAAAACCGGCATGTTCTCATCAATAAGAGCAATGGGACCATGCTTCATCTCGGCAGCCGGATAACCCTCGGCGTGTATGTACGAGATTTCCTTCAATTTTAAAGCGCCTTCGAGGGCAACCGGAAATAAATAGCCTCGCCCAAGGTACAGGGCATTGCTGGCCTCCTTATACGTTTCAGCAATTTGTTTAATAGCTGACTCGCACTGCAAAATGGCTCTTATCTTATTGGGCACTTGCGTGAGTTCACCAATCAGCTTCTTATAGTCGGCATCATTTAAATGGCCTTTTGTTTTACCCAACAACAAAGCCATCATGGTGAGCACTGTCACCTGCGAAGTAAACGCTTTGGTGGAAGCTACACCAATTTCAACGCCTGCGTGCGTATATACACCGGCATGTGTTTCTCTCGGGATTGAAGAACCGGCGACGTTACATATTCCGAGGATAGTTGCTCCCTGTTGCTTGGCCATCTTGATGGCCGCTAAAGTATCAGCGGTTTCACCACTTTGCGAAATGGCGATAATCACATCATCCTGATTAATGATTGGATTGCGGTACCTGAACTCACTGGCATATTCCACTTCCACCGGGATACGGGCAAACTCTTCCAGCAGATATTCGCCCACAATGCCGGCATGCCACGATGTTCCGCACGCTGCAATAATGATTCGTCTGGCGTTAGTGAGCTGGGGCAACACATCGAGGATACCACCTAAAAATATTTTAGAATGATCCATAGCTATCCGTCCCCGGAAGGTGTCCTCAATAGAGATGGGCTGCTCATATATTTCCTTGAGCATAAAGTGCTCAAACGCTCCCTTGTCAATTTCATCAATGGTGAGGTCTACCTTTTGTATTTTGGGCTTCAGTGCGTCATTCTGAATGTTCTTCAGCGTAAGCTTCTCTTTACTGATAATGGCCACCTCTCCGTCATTCATGTACACCACCTGATCAGTATATTCCACAATTGGCGTGGCATCGGAAGCCAAAAAATACTCCTTATCGCCCACACCAATAACCAAAGGACTGCCTTTACGCGCTGCAATCAAACGATCTTTTTCGTCAACACAGGTAATTACCAGACCGTAAGCGCCCACTACTTTGGTAAGCGCCAAACGAACAGCCATTTCAGCATCTACTTCCTTGCTGATGTAAATGTTCTCGATAAGATTAGCTAAAACCTCAGTATCGGTTTCACTTTGAAAGGAGTAACTACGACTAATCAGCTCATTTTTAAGATGCGAATAGTTCTCAATAATGCCGTTATGGACAACAATGAACTTACCATGCAGCGAAGTGTGCGGATGGGCATTGGCATTACTTGGCTCGCCGTGAGTGGCCCAGCGTGTATGTCCCATTCCTATGGTTCCGGCAATGGATTTACCTTTAGTATGGTTTTCCAAATCTTTCACTTTGCCCTTGCATTTATACACATTAACCTCGCTGTTAATTAATGCGATGCCTGCCGAGTCATATCCCCGGTATTCAAGGCGCTGCAAGCCTTTTACGATAATCGGATAAGCCGTTCTCTCTCCAATGTATGCTACAATTCCACACATAATAGTCTGTTTATTACAATTCTGTTCACGCCTGTAATTCACTATCGCACAAGTAGTAGCGAATTATTCATTCTTCAGATGCTCAGCTGTAAAGTGAAAAAAAGAGGAATCCCAAAGGAACTCCTCTTCAAACAATGTGTGTTATGCAAAAGACGTTAGTTCGTCTTGATTATTTCCACAAACTTTCAGGTGCTAAATTCTCCTTTTCGATGTCTTTGAAGTAATTATAGGTTCCCACCTTCAACTCGTAGGTGGCTGCCTCATCACATACAATAACTCCTTTAGGATGCATTTGCAAAGCACTGATTGTCCACATGTGATTGATTCCTTCTTCTACAGCATGTTGCAAAGCTCTGGCTTTGTTATGTCCATTAACGATGATCAGCACTTCTTTTGCATCCAACACGGTTCCTATGCCAACTGTTAGAGCTGTTTTAGGCACTTTGTTCGGATCGTTATCGAAGAAACGTGAGTTCGCTAAAATGGTATCATAGGTTAACGTTTTAACCCTTGTGCGGGAGCTTAATGATGATGCTGGCTCATTAAATGCCAGGTGACCATCAGGACCAATACCGCCCATAAACAGGTCGATACCACCCATCTCCTTAATTTTATTCTCATAACGCTGACATTCAGCTTCAGCATCTTCAGCCATTCCATCCAACAAGTTGGTATTTTCAGGCTTTATGTCAATGTGGCTAAAAAAGTTGTTCCACATAAATGTGTAATAGCTCTGTGGATGCTCACGAGGAATCTCCTGATACTCATCCATGTTAAAAGTTACCACGTTTTGGAACGATACTTTGCCTTCTTTATTCAGTCTAATCAGTTCTTTGTAAGTCCCCAGTGGAGACGAGCCCGTTGGCAATCCAAGAACAAAAGGTTTGTCACCTTGGTGTTTGTTAATTCGTTGTGCAATGTAACTTGCTGTCCATGCCGATGCCTGTTGGTAATCCGGCTCAATAATCAAACGCATAGTAATTTATTTAAGGTTTATTCTCTACTTTAAGAGGATAAGCCTTTCTTTCAGTTCTTCAGCCAGTCTGCTTTTTTCCCTGATATGATTACTGATGTCTTGCACTGAAGGATGCTTCTCAAATTCGCCGCGCACTTGTTCAAAGTCCATAATCCGCGTTTCTTCCGAGCCATCGATGCCAAACCCGGTTTGGGTATTTAAGGTAAACTCCTTATGAGCATCGGCATACACCATATTATCCAAATCGATAACACACCGTTTCCACTCGTCCACAAAAGACAGAATCTGATCAATTTCAACGCTCTGAAAATCAATATCAAATTCTTCTCTAAAAACCCTTAAGCACCATGTCCATGCATAATCGAAATAGTTATCGTGCAGCATGGCGTATCGCTCATTGAGTTCATCCAGATCGTTGATGTTACCTTTTTGCAAATCATCAAGCAGGGTCATTACCCTTTCTTGGGGTACCAGCAAACCAGCCATATCAATCCACTCCCCATCACCATAATCGGAAGTTTTTGAAAGGCTTTTCCTTAATTCGCTTAAAGATCCAAAGATAACATCTTCCAGTCTTTTTATCAGTGCATTCCCTAAAAACTTTACTATGCCGGTATTATATAACTGTATTCCACGTTTTAATGACGAGTTGGTTATCTTCACGCTGTTGTACATGTAGTAGTCTGATGTCGGGCCTGAGGATACTCTTAATGCCTTCAAAACCTTTTTCCCATTAATCATTTTTTGAATGGTGAAAGGACTTAAGAGATTGAAGTTGATAAAATCGAGCAGTTTTTTATCCGTCCGCCTATCGCGCTTGGGCCATTTACGGGCATCACGTATTGTGCCCACACTACGCAGGTTCACCCCCGGCGCCAGTATACTTTCATCCTTGTTTTCTATCAGGTAAGAAAATGGCAACTGGGAAGTGTCCGGATTCCGGTAATGCCGCCCCATAACCAATGAAAAGGCTCCAATATGCGCCGGCCACAGCAGATAGGAATCGCTGGTTGTTTTCGAACCACGCTCCACCACTCCCTGATGGATAGGCCCCAACTTGTACATGTGATTACTCTGGTTTGAACCACTCCCGGCATTCATAAACGAAAAATAGCCGGCAATCAGTAGGGTCGATTTGTGATGCGTTACCGTATAAGGGCCTGCAAACACAGAGCAGGCCTCACCATGAAACCCTTGACAATTGGCAAAGAACACCGAATTTTCGGCCGAATAGTGCTTACCTAACTCACAGCCCTGACCGATGAAACACTTCGAAATAAGGGCGCTGTCGCTTACTTTTGAGCCTGATGCTGCAATAAAATTTTCGGCAATAACACCGGGGCCAAAATAACTGGGGGCCTCCATTGTGCTGTTGATTGAGCCATTGGATAAGCGATATACCCCCTCAACCAGAGCGTATGCTCCCACATTGGTATTGATGATGGTGCGACAGTTGATAAGCTGAGCCCCTTCGTAAATGGTTCCTATTGGGCTACAGATACTTTGCTTGTAATTACCTATAAGATTCTGTATTCGCTCAATAACCTCTGGCTCGTGACGATACATGGCCAAAATATACGCTGTATGAGCGGATAGCTCATTATAAATGGTTATTTCACGTCCGCCAGCTTCATTTAATGCCGACACCTGCACCCCATTGCCAAAACAACTGCTTTCTTCTGTAATGATTGTATCCACATTCTCAATCACCACGTTGGAATGAATATGGTAGTTGGCAATATGGTTTTTTACTTGATTAATGTACACATCAGAATCGATGGTACAATTATGAATGGTCGCATTAGAAAGCCCGGCACGCTTTTCAACTCCTCCTGGAAATGTAAATATCCGTCTAAAGGCCCCAAGCTTAATAGCACCTGAGAAGGATACATTCCTGACGCTTGCTGCATCAAAATTAGTATCAACCTGTATTTTACTCCAATCGGAACAAAGGCAGTTACGTTGCTCCAGAGCTGTTATTTCTTGTTCTGTTAAGGACCGGTATGAATTCATTTTCTTTGATGTGTCAAAGCATTACGAAGCGAATGTAAAAAAGAAATTGGCACCAAAACAGGCTTAGAACGAAAAGAAAGCTAAATACAATAAAAACATAAATAAAGGCTGCCAATACAAAGGTTGAGAAAGGCCTGAAAATTTATTAGAAAGCAATTTTACTTACGCAAGCTGCACTGCTCCTTTTGAAACTTTTTGAAACAACAAAGGGTGCCCATGAAGGCACCCTTTGTGTTGGTATTTAAAATATCTTGATTACCGCGGACGGTATTGATAGTATTTGATATTCATCCTTAAAGGCTTGTCGGCATCGGCTCCTCCAAACAACACTACGCGTTGGAAGTTGGCCGTGGTATTTTCAGGCCCAATATAGAATTCTTTGGTATCCAGACCACCACCATCCTGATGCATCATAATGTAATTAAACACATCGGCACGCATAATGAAACGGTAAATATACTCAGGTCGTCCTTCTTCACTGTAGCGAATCTTTCGCTCTCCAACACCATCCATCACACCATCACCATCAATATCTCTACCAAATAAAGGCGTGGTAATTTCATCTCCAAACTTCTCAATGGTATAGATTGGTGTTACCAACTCTCCCTCTTTATCTTTCCACTTAATGCTTAGCTTATCAGGAACAGGATAATAGTCGGGTTTCGAAGAAACCGTATCAATCTCCATAAAAAACTCGATGTTTGATACCAAACGATAATCATCCACCGGATTGTTCTCAGGGTTCTTAATGGAGTCGGTCCAGCTTAGTATTTCTTCGGGTAACTGCATTTTCATATAGCTACCCGCCATTCCTTGTATATAAATTCTTTCCTGCGACACCTCTTCGGTGCTCACCGTGGATTCTAGTTGATGTTCGTAAACATTAAAACGGTTGTTCTCAATGTTAACAGGGAACACATAGGAATAGTTAGTCGTATCCGTTGTGAAAACAGGAATGGTATCTGAACCAACAATGTCCCACTCTTTTATTTTTTTAAATATGCGATTAAAGTAAATCGTCATGTCGGTATTAGGCGCCGAGCTATTCAGATTCACCTTTGTCAACCACCCTTTCTCATCCTCAGTTGGTGCGGCCAGCGCAACATATATTCCACCAAATGCGCTGGTAAAGTTCCCGGTTGAGGAGAGGTCTGTTTCATCCAGGTTGAATATCCTGTTTTGAACGGTTTCGTTAAGTTTGAAATTCCAGGCTTTGGTAGTTTGCTGATGCCCTTTTCCTCCATCGGCAATATAAGCACTATCCACCTCCCACAGGTAGCCGGGAGCATTCCATAAACTATCGGGGTTTGCCCAAAATGCGGCCTCACTGTTCCACGCTGCGGAACGGTATTGTTGCGGCACATCATCATTCGGATGAAGCGCACCACTTGCAATGGGCATAACATCGTACATACCAGCCACCTCATGGTCGCTGTAATACGGCTGATCGTATGTTCCCAAGCCAATGTCCGTGATCAGTTCGTAAACATCAACCTCTTGCTTGGCCAGCATATTACCATACCAATTATTAAACTGATATTTTAAGGAAATTACAACACTATCAACGGTCCATGTATCATAAGGATACCTCTCGTCTCCATTGTTATTGAACTTATCGAAGCTAACGTCTTCATAGATAACCGTGTCGCGACCTGAATCCGGGTCAACTCCAATAATTGTGTCGCACACAATAATACCGCCTACTCGCTTTCCGATAGAAAAGTTAGTTAAGAAACCTGCCTTTGATCTGCCAAACTCAGGGTCCTTAAAATCCCCTATCACACCATAGGTAGCATCACTGGTTCGCACGCTCTCCCGCTCCACATTGGTAGTCAGCAGATCATGCCCATTGAAGGTCATCCCTTTAATCATCTCACCTTCGGGCAGCACATCTCCGCTTAAGCGGGCCGGCTCATCCTCACAGGCAATCGTTAAAGAAAGAAGGCCAATAACTAATGATTGGCCTATTTGAGTAAATATTTTTGTAGGAGAATACTTCTTCATACGTTTTCTGTTAATTAATCGAGCAATGAATCGTAAAAGCCATTGTAAGCGCTAACATAGCTTTCTTCATCGTGAAATCCTAAGAATGGCTTGCCAGATTGCTTAATAAATTCACTAATTTCGGGGTTAATCGTTTCACTGCCCTGAATAACTCCGTCAGACATGGAAATAGCCAACTTGGTCAAGTTAACATAGTCGTTGGCTTCCATCACCTCTAAATCACTATCCTCTACCCCATCCAACTTTAGTTTCTCTTTAAAGTTTTCACTCCATAAACTGGTAAAGTCATTGTCGTAAACGGTATAAACCACTTTTGAATTAGCAAAATGAGGATCTTCATTCATCGCCTTTTTGATATAAAGCGGTGCTAAAGCTGTAAACCAGCCGTTACAGTGTACAACATCTGGCGCCCACCTTAACTTCTTGGTTGTTTCTAAAACACCTCTTGCAAAAAAGATGGTTCGTTCGTCATTATCTTCAAATTCGTTTCCATCGTCATCCACCAAAGTGGATTTTCGTTGGAAGTAATCCTCATTATCGATAAAGTATACCTGCATGCGTGCCGCCTGAATGGAGGCTACTTTAATAATCAAAGGGTGATCGGTATCGTCAATTATCAGGTTCATGCCTGACAATCTGATAACTTCGTGTAACTGGTTACGGCGTTCATTGATACAGCCAAAACGAGGCATAAAAGTTCTGATTTCTTTTCCTAGTTCCTGAATGCCTTGCGGTAAATAACGACCTATTTTAGACATTTCTGTCTCAGGTAGGTAAGGTGTTATTTCTTGAGAGATGAATAAGACTTTTGCTTTTTCCATTATTATAGTGGTAGAATATTTTTAGCAAACGCAAAAATACGAAAAATAAACCACCTAACAAATTAAACCCCTTGCACGCATGGCGATATAGCCGGCCTGAAAGCTAAAATATCCACTATTATGGCATAATTTAACAAGGTTTTACAAATTATTGAATCAAATGTGATAAGTATTTTATTACTTTGCCCCGCTTTTTCTGACACATTAAAGCATGATTACCATGCTGCGTGTCAAATAATAATTTAGCCATGCAAGTAGTTCATACGGTTGCCGAACTTCAGGCTTTGCTTGAAAAAGGAGGAAACAAACAAATTGGCTTTGTGCCAACAATGGGCGCATTACACCATGGGCACTTATCCCTGGTTGAACAAGCCTCGCAACAGTCCGACATTGTGGTGGTTAGCATTTTTGTTAACCCTACACAGTTTAATAATGCCAAAGATCTTGAGCGCTATCCTCGCGATTTAGATACCGACTTACAGGCACTCTCATCGGTTCGCTGCGACTATGTATTTGCACCATCGGTAGACGAGGTGTACCCCGAAGAAGATAAAAGACTGTTTGATTTTGGAGCCTTGGAAAAGGTGATGGAAGGAAAATACAGACCCGGTCACTTCAATGGCGTAGCACAAGTTGTTAGCCGCCTGTTTAACATGGTAAAGCCAGACAAAGCCTTTTTTGGCCTGAAAGATTTTCAGCAACTGGCAATAATTCGCGAAATGACCAGGCAATTGGATCTCCCTATTAAAATTGTTCCGTGCCAGATTGTGCGGGAAGAAGATGGCTTGGCCATGAGCTCACGCAACATGCTATTGACTGATAAGCAGCGAAAAAATGCACCTGCAATAGCTCGTACTTTATTCGAATCTTGTAACTTTGCCCCCAAGCTGTCGGTAGAGGATGTGAAAAAACAAGTGGTAGAAGCAATAAATGCTACCGAGGGGTTAGAAGTAGAGTATTTTGAAATCGTGGATGGCGATACTTTACAGGCAGTTGACAGTTGGGACAAGAGTGATTACATTGTTGGATGTATAGCTGTGTTTGCCGGCGAGATTAGATTGATAGATAACATGACATACAAAAATAGGGATCATGAATGTTGAGGTTGTAAAATCAAAACTACACAACGTTTCTGTAACGGAAGCTAACTTGAATTATGTGGGAAGCATTACCATTGATGAAGACTTGATGGATGCCGCCAATATAATTGAGAATGAAAAGGTTCAGGTTGTAAACAACAACAATGGGGAGCGCCTCGAAACATATGTAATTAAAGGCGAACGCGGCTCAGGCGTTATTTGTTTAAATGGTGCAGCAGCCCGCAAAGTTGCAGTAGGCGATGTGGTTATTATCATTACCTATTGCCACATGCCACTGGAAGAGGCCAAGCAGTTTAAACCAACCTTTGTGTTTCCGGATACCGCCACCAATGCGTTGATATAAACTAACTTTAATAAAAAAATACAGATAACCCCGGCAGATGTCGGGGTTTTGTTATTTTTATACCTGATGTTTCATGCTAATGCACAACAGAATGACACAACTTGAAAATATTACCAGCAAAATAAAAAGCCGCAGCGAAGCGCAGGAAATTGTGGCACAATGGACTGCCAACCAAGATACCATTGTTTTCACCAATGGCTGCTTTGACATCGTTCATCGCGGCCACATCGACTACCTGTCAAAAGCAAAAGACAAAGGAACAAAGCTGATACTTGGCTTAAATACCGATGCCTCTGTTCAACGCCTCAAAGGCCCTAACCGACCCGTTGTGGATGAGCAAAGCCGGGCCATCCTAATGGCATCCCTGCAGTTTATCGACTTGGTTGTATTTTTTGATGAGGACACGCCCTATGAACTCATTAAAGCGCTTCAGCCCGATGTTTTAGTTAAAGGCAGTGACTACCAGGCCGAAAATATTGTTGGCTACGATATCATAACCGCCAAAGGTGGTAAAGTAGAGACCATTGATTTTGTAGAAGGCTTTTCAACCACCTCCATTGTAGAAAAGATAAAAGCATCGATGTAACATGGCCAAAACCAAAACAGTTTTTGTATGCCAGAGCTGTGGCAATGAATCGCCTAAGTGGGAAGGCAAATGCTATGCCTGCGGTGAATGGAACACCTTTGTGGAAGAAACGAAAATTACCGGTAAAGCGAAAAACAGCCGGCCGGGAACAGTGCTGTCTGAACGCACCAAACCCATGCCTGTCTCCAAAGTATCGGTTGAAGAGTTGCCACGCCTTAATACGGGTAACGAGGAGTTAAACCGCGTATTGGGTGGCGGCCTGGTGCCAGGAGCCATGGTGCTTATTGGTGGTGAACCGGGCATTGGTAAATCTACATTGGTGCTGCAAACAGCCCTTAACCTTCCCAACGTTAAGGTGTTGTATGTATCTGGCGAAGAAAGTCCCCAGCAAATAAAATTGCGTGCCGATCGCATATCCACTTCCTCGGCCGACAACTGCCATGTGGTGAGCGAAGTGTCTGTTGAGCACATCATCAGGCACGTTGAAAATGAGCAACCGGATGTGCTGGTAATTGACTCGGTACAAACACTGGAAACCGAGCGCATTGAATCTGCTCCCGGTAGTGTTTCTCAAATTCGGGAGTGCACAGCTACCATCCTGCGCCTGTGCAAAGACAAACACATTCCTGTGTTCCTGATTGGCCATATTACCAAGGAAGGCAGCCTGGCAGGCCCGAAAGTATTAGAGCACATGGTAGATGTTGTACTGCAGTTCGAAGGCGATCGCCATCACATGTACCGCATCCTGCGTTCCATCAAAAACCGCTTTGGGTCCACTAACGAAATTGGCATTTTTGAAATGATGGGCAGCGGCCTGCGCGAAGTTAGTAATCCATCGGAGCTATTATTGGCTACCCAACAGAAACAGATGAGCGGGGTTGCCATCTCGGCGGCTTTGGAAGGCGTACGACCTTTTTTAATAGAAGTACAGGCACTGGCCAGTACTGCGGCTTACCAAAACCCTCAGCGCTCGGTAACAGGCTTTGATTTGCGCCGCTTAAACATGCTGTTGGCTGTTCTTGAGAAACGGGCGGGCTTTAAACTGGCCACCAAAGATGTTTTCTTAAACATTGCCGGCGGGCTAAAAGTGAACGATCCGGCCATCGACCTGGCAGTAATCACAGCCGTGCTGTCATCCAATATGGACATGACCATTTCACCAGACATCTGCATGACGGGAGAAGTGGGCCTTTCAGGTGAAATACGGCCCGTAACAAGGCTGGATCAGCGCATTGGAGAGGCGGCTAAGCTGGGCTTTAAAAGCATTATCATCCCAAGCTATGTTAAAGGTGTTGACACCAGTAAATACGACATCAGTATATTTAAAGCCAATAAAATTGAAGAAGCGTTTAAGTTTCTTTTCGCTTAACGGAGTCAAACCTTAAATAACCACATTGGTAATTAGGTAATAACGGACGAGTTACAAAGCCATCATTGTGGCAGCTTGATGAATTTCAACACGAATAGTCACCCGCAATAAGGTGACTATTTTAGTTGGTGCCCACCTGAACATTAATAGGCTGCAAAACACTTTCATTAACGGCTGTTTTATAGCTTCGCCCCACGGGAAGCACTTGCTCATCCAGGGCAATTTCATTGTGGCTGGCAGCGAATATTATCTGAGAAACAACAATCATGAAAACAATGACTGTCCAATCTCCGACTCATTTCCTGCAGGCGGCAACTAACCGTTGTTAACACTCATTAATGTACCAATATCTTTATCGCATCTGATAATGTCGCACCCAATCAATTTCCATTTCCACCGGCAGGTCATCAGGGTTGACGGCTCCCACCCACGAGCCTCCCAGCTGCATGTCGATTAGCAGAAACTGAGCAATATTAAAGGGGAACTGTCCTTCTTCTTGCGTTTCGATGCGTGGATAAGCAAAATGACGTTGATTATTGATATGGAAAACAAGGCTATCGGGCCACAGATCAACACCGTAAATATTAAATTCTTCGGGGCGGATAGCCATCACACTGCCCGGCTTTGGATTATCCTTAATACCCAGATTATAGGTATAATGCGAGTGTACCGTCTGATAGGCAATAGTATCAAAATTAAGGCGCTCCATAATATCGATCTCACCGCCATAGGGCCATGGATATTTCGCACTATCAAAGGGCAACATCCAGATGGCCGGCCAGGCGCCTTGGGCACCCTGCAGACGAGCTTTCACCTCAATGCGCCCCCCATTAAAAGCATGCTTACCTTTGGTCCAAACACCACCAGTGAGATAGGCGGCACTATCGGCTTCTAAATCATCATTAACAATGCCTTTTAGAATAAGGCTTCCATCACGCATCTCAAAGCAGCGATCATCAAAAGACTGAGTATTCTGCCAATCGGCAGTGCCACGGGGTATGCGACTCCAAATGGTACTATCGAGGGTGTCACCCTCGAATTCCTCTTCCCACACTATTTGCCATTCAGGCTGATGACAGCAGGCACTGGCAATCAACAAAAGGGATAAGTAAATAATTACACTTTTCATAGGTCTATAACTTTGTTTCTCAAACATCATCAACACATTAGCCAACGAGTCAATTTTATTATATGGTATTATTTATAATAAGGTCTAAACAAAGCTATGAAATCATATGTAGATACCTTGTTTGTTATAATGATTTTTCGTGCATCTGTTTAATTGCGCAGGAAACAGAACTATTTGAGCCCATTAATTATCGAAATGCCGTTAAAAATGATACTCCTCCACTATCCGACAAAATGTAGTGTTGTTTTTCACTTTGCGTTCTTTGCAATTTTCTTTCTTTGCATACTTTGCCAGAAATATTTTTGCTTTTAGACTGGCTCCTTTTATGTCATAACCACGAATAGTCACCCATAATAAGTGGACTTTTTAGTTGGAGCCCGCCTGATCTTTTACGGGCTGTAAAACCCTTTCTTTGACAGCAGCTTTATAGCTTCGCCCTACGGGAAGCACGTTCTCATCCAGGGCAATTTCATTGCGGCTGGCACTTCTTATTTTATCGGTATTTACTATGTAGGATCGATGGATACGCAAAAACTTTTTGGGAAGACGTTCGGCAAGATGGCTAATTTTCTCTTTGCTACTAACTCCTTGCCTGTTGCTCATGTGGACCTTAATATAGTCTGACAAGCTTTCGATGTAGCAAATGTCGTCAAACGGTAGCTTTACATACTGCCGGTTAACCCGCAGTTTAAGCGCCCCCATCTTGATTTTTTTGCTTTCCTGCAACAATTGATTGATAATGGCCTGTTTTTCTTTAATCTGCTTTATCATTAATAAAACAGAGCCCAGTATCACCAATAAGTAAAGGATTACTCCCAACAAAACGGTATCGTGAGCATTGGGGGCAAACGGAAGAAAGCTATATTGACCCAAATAAACGAAGGCATACATCAATACTATATACTCCAGGTAAAGAGAAACAATAATGGTATATACAGTATAGAGCGAAAACCTAAAATAGCGTTTCGTTAAAAGGAACTTAGGCACCAGGTGATAGTTAAAAAAGTAGGACGTTCCTAAAACAATTGGCATCAGCATGCAAATAAAATAAAAGGCCGCGGTGCTGCTTTCCCATTTTTGTCCAAAGACCAATGTCAATATCATTAAAATAAAACACCAATAAACAATGTGGTAATGCGGGTTGGATGAGCTAATCTTCATTGCTGTTAAAATTGATAGCATTTATATTTACACCCTAAATTTGTGTAAAAATTTGAGAACAGAACAGCTTTATCGACAAACAACCTGTTTGCAGCCGGATACGACCTTGTTTCAAATAATTGATAACCTTTACTTTGTAACATACGTTAATCATTACCATCAACATAAGTCGACTTAATATATAATGGTGATTAATGAACTATTAATATTAAAAAAAAGAAGCGATGAAAAGTTTATTCTACCAGGGAGGCCCTTTATTTATGGGAATACTGACTTTACTTTTGATAATCCAATCAGTATGGATGATTTACCATTTTATCATCTTTATCAAGTCGAAAAATGCCAAGGTCGAAAAAGCACTGCGCCATATGTCTTATGGACGATCAATAGGTTTATTAACCCTCATTATCGGCCTACTCGGCCAGATGGTTGGCTTACACAATGCCTTTGATGTATTGGAAACAACCGTGGTTTCACCACAAGTTTTAACGGCCGGCATTAAAGTAACCATGATCCCAACCTTGTATGGCATGCTGATTTATATCTATTCGCTGATACTATGGTTTGGATTTAGCCAAATAATTGAAACGCAAGCTGACAAGCACTAAGGTGCTGAAAAAAGAAAAGCCACCCCAAAACGAGGTGGCTTTTTATATCTGTTGCATCAAGCACAAGGCTTCATGCTCCACGTTCTACTTACTCAGCAGCTTGCTCAATCAACATTGTTAAGATATCGCTACCTGCTTTGGCAACAGAAGTACCAGGACCAAAGATAGCCACAGCCCCTGCATCGTAAAGGAATTGGTAATCCTGAGCCGGAATAACACCACCACAGATTACTAAGATATCCTCACGACCCAACTTCTTCAGCTCTTCAATAATTTGAGGAACCAAAGTTTTGTGACCAGCCGCCAATGAAGACACACCCACTACGTGAACGTCGTTTTCAACAGCCTGCTTAGCCGCTTCGGCTGGTGTCTGGAACAATGGTCCCATATCCACGTCGAAACCGATATCAGCATAACCGGTTGCTACTACTTTAGCTCCGCGGTCGTGACCATCCTGACCCATTTTAGCGATCATGATACGTGGCTGACGACCTTCTTTCTCAGCAAATTGTTTTGCTAATCCCTGTGCTCTTGCAAACTCTTTATCGTCTGCTGCTTCTGCGCTGTACACTCCTGAAATTGATCTGATTACTGCATTATATCTACCTACGATTTTTTCGCAAGCGTCAGAAATCTCACCTAAAGAAGCACGCTTCTGAGCAGCGTCAACAGCTAAGGCTAATAGGTTACCCTTGCCTGTTTCAACCGCTTTAGTAATAGCAGCCAAAGCAGCCTGTACTTCTTCTTCGTTACGGTTAGCACGTAGCTTCGCTAAGCGCTCGATCTGTGACTTACGAACTTCAGCGTTATCGATATCCAAGATATCGATTGGGTCTTCTTTCTCCAAACGGTACTTGTTGGTACCAACAATGGTCTGCGTCTTAGCATCGATTTTAGCCTGAGTACGAGCTGCAGCCTCTTCGATACGCATCTTAGGAATACCTGACTCGATAGCTTTAGCCATACCACCTAACGACTCAATCTCCTGAATGTGAGCCCATGCTTTTTCTACCAACTCGTTAGTCAATGACTCAACGTAGTAAGAACCAGCCCATGGGTCAACAGCCTTACAGATTTGTGTTTCATCCTGAATATAAATCTGTGTATTACGGGCAATACGGGCAGAGAAGTCAGTTGGAAGCGCAATTGCCTCATCCAATGCGTTGGTGTGTAACGACTGTGTGTGACCAAGGGCAGCACCCATCGCCTCGATACAGGTACGACCAACGTTGTTGAATGGATCCTGCTCTGTTAATGACCATCCTGAAGTTTGTGAGTGCGTACGTAACGCTAACGACTTCGGATTTTTAGGATTGAACTGCTTCACGATTTTTGCCCACAACATACGTGCAGCACGCATCTTGGCAATCTCCATGAAGTGGTTCATACCAATGGCCCAGAAGAATGATAAACGAGGTGCAAAGGCGTCGATATCTAAACCGGCGTCAACCCCAGCACGTAAGTATTCTAAACCATCAGCCAAAGTATAAGCCAACTCAATATCAGCGGTAGCACCTGCTTCTTGCATGTGGTAACCCGAGATAGAAATTGAGTTAAACTTAGGCATCTTCTGTGAAGTAAATTCAAAGATGTCGGCAATCACCTTCATCGAGAATTGTGGTGGGTAGATGTAAGTGTTACGCACCATGAACTCCTTCAAAATGTCGTTCTGAATGGTACCTGCCATCTCTTCCAGCTTAACACCCTGCTCCAAACCAGCTACGATGTAGAAAGCCATTACTGGCAATACAGCACCGTTCATGGTCATCGATACAGACATTTTATCCAATGGAATACCATCGAATAATACGTTCATATCCAGGATAGAGTCGATAGCCACACCCGCTTTACCAACATCACCTACTACACGCTCGTGGTCTGAGTCGTAGCCACGGTGCGTAGCCAAGTCAAAAGCTACCGATAAACCTTTCTGACCGGCAGCCAGGTTACGGCGGTAAAATGCGTTAGACTCTTCAGCAGTAGAAAAACCTGCATACTGACGAACGGTCCATGGACGCATGGCGTACATCATTGAGTAAGGTCCACGCAGGAATGGTGGCAAACCGGCCGCATAGTTCAAATGCTCCATGCCTTCCAGGTCATCCTTACTATAAACTGGTTTCACAGGGATTTGCTCTGGTGTTACCCAGTCCTTTTTCACCCCGTGCTTTTGTTCCCAAGCCTTGGCGTCGGTTGTTCCGCAAGGCTTGTTTTTGATATCTATGTTATTAAATTTTGGTCGCATAATTTTTAAATTTAACGCTGAGACACTGAGGCGCTGAAAGTTTTAACTATTAATTCTTCTTCGAATCCCGTTCTTTAAAACGGTTTCATTGAAATTGATTAATAAACCGAGTTTCATTCCTGAAAGTTTTAGATAAGTTACTAATTGAACTTCATGAATTGAAAGAATATCTTCAACAGCCTTTAGTTCTACAATTAATTTATCCTCAACAATAATATCAATAATTAAAATGCTTACTCAGTTCTTTACCTTTATAAATGATGGGTAGCTTGACCTGGCTTTCTACTTTTAAACCTCTGTTTCTCAATTCTGAAATAAGGCATTCTTCATAGACTGCCTCTAATAAACCTGTTAGTTCATTATAAGCTTCCACATTCATAAAAACTCTGCGTCTTTGCGTCTCTGTGTTTTGTTAAATATTTAGCAATTTGTTGAAGCCTTGCAATGTCTCCAATACGTTAGAGCGAACATTGATAAAGTTTGTGATGCCTTTAGCTTTCAGCTCATCAGCACAAGCAGGCGCACCAGCAACTACCAATGGAGTATCACCTAATAGTTCGAATGCTTTTGGAGCGGCTTCTGTGTACTCATCATCAGAGCTACAAAGCACTACGATGTCAGCATTAGCGGCTTTGGCAGCTTCAACACCTTCCTCAATAGTTTTGAAACCAAGGTTATCCTGAATTTCGTAACCGGCACATCCGAAGAAGTTACCTGAGAATTGTGAGCGCGCCAAACGCATAGCTAAGTTACCGTAGGTTAACATGAATACTTTTGGACGCTTAGCTGCTTTTTCTGTAGCCAAACGCAGCTCTTCAAACTCCTGTGCAGCACGGAATAAAGTGATTGGCTCTACCTCGTTACCTGTTTCGCAACAAGCACATGACTTAACCAATTTGCTGGCATCAATTTTACCAGAGATAATTTCGCCAGTGTTAGGATACTGGTTCGTACCCAATAGGTTTTCGCGACGTGTAGCAACTGCCTTACGACGCTTGTCAGCTGTTTCCTTTACCAGGCCTTGGATAAAGCCTTCTTTCATTGCTGACAGGTAACCACCTTTTTCTTCTACCTGAACGAACAATGCCCATGCTTGCTCAGCAATGCTGTTGGTTAGGTTTTCGATATAATATGAACCCGCTGAAGGGTCAACAATTTTTTCGAAGTGAGATTCTTCTTTCAACAGTAGCTGCTGGTTGCGAGCTACACGCTCCGATAATTCGGTAGGATTTTCGTAAAGCGCGTTGAATGGAAGAACTGTTAATGACTGAGTACCACCAATGGTAGCCGACATGGCTTCCGTTTGTGTACGCAGCATGTTTACATTAGGATCGAAGATGGTCTTGTTCCACTCTGATGTTTCGCTGTGTACATGCATTTTGCATACCTCAACACCAGTTGGTTTGTAAGCTTCAACAATTTTTGCCCACAACAAACGACCAGCACGTAACTTGGCAATTTCCATGAAGTAGTTACCGCCAATACCGAAGTTAAACTTCAGGTTAGCTGCTGCATCATTAATAGAAAGACCGCGCTCTGTTAATTGTGTCAGGTACTCATTACCCATAGCTAAACCGAAAGCTAATTCCTGTACGATTGAAGCACCAGCATTGTTAAAGTGGCGAGCATTCACTCCTACTGTTTTGAACTGTGGGAAGTTTTTAGCTACCTCAGCTACTTCCTTCACACAATCAAAAGCTTTCTCCATTTCGCAGCAAGCTTTGCCATTGATGGTTAAATCACCAATCGGATCGAAGTTGATTGAACCTTTTACTTCGGCCTGGTTGCGATTCATCTTATTCAGAACGGCTACCACCGCCTCAGCCAACTCCTTGTTGCCACAGCAAGCATTGAAGTTAATTTCCACATCATCAGAAATGATGTTTTTCAATAACGCCTCAATGTTAGCTTCTGAAATAAGCGCTTTGTCTTCGATAACGAAACCAATACTGTCAACCCCTTTTGTAAGAATTGTCAGTGCTTTTTCATTAGCTGCTTTAACATCTTTCACCAAAATGTCCTGACGAACAAACCATTTGTTGGTTTTCGCGTTGTTACCTCTTACATAGGGAAACTCGCCAGGCTGGCTTTCCAGGTAGTTAATTGGTTCAAGGTCTTCAGAACGATAGAAAGGCTGTACATTGAACCCTTCATTGGTTCTCCATACAAGCTTTTTCTCAAAGTCTGCTCCTTTAAGATCTGCCGTGATTTTATCCATCCACTCTTGAGTAGAAACTGGTGGAAAATCACTAAATAACAGTTGTTTTGTTTTATCTGCCATAATGTAACTGTTTGTTTTTTTCCAAGGCGCAAAAATAAGCCTTTTGTTGATAATAAAGCTACTTTTTAACGGTTTTTAAAGGTGTTATAGAGCATGATAATCAATAACATATGCAAGTATCTTCATACATTACATAAGCACCTTATCGCCCCAACTCATACTTAATCAGCCAGTTATTAACGCTAAATTTCTTTAATGTCAAAACCGCTGTATCAAAATTACACCAATTATAAGCAGCACAATCCCTAAAATACGTCCGGGAGATACTGCATGCACACTCACATTAAAAAACCCATAGTGGTCAATAATGGAGGCGATAATCATTTGCCCGCCAATGGAAGCCCCCAACATAGTGGCGACTCCGATTTTTGGAATAAGAATAATGGCTGAGCTCACATAAATAGCTCCCATTGCCCCGCCAATAAACAGGTACAGTGGTATCGCCTTAATGGTTTCTTTGGGAGGCAGTTCGATTTTGGCGAAAATATTGATTGCCAATAAAATAATCGCCCCCACAAAAAAATTAACGAATGCAGCCTGCAATGGGTGTTTTAATAAACCACCCAGTTGAGAGTTAATACTCCCTTGCACTGCCAGTAAACCTCCAATCAAAAGGGCTATGCCCGTAAGAATATACTTCAAATACATAAAATCCAGGTTGTTAGACCGACCCACAGAAAGTCAGTTGTTTTTTTGAGAGCTGCAAGTTAAGGGAAAATGATGAAATAGTCAGCATTTGCATTCATAAGTTTAGCGACTCCTATTGCTCTAAGGTGATGAATCCAAGCAGCATTAAATCCAAAAAATGAAAACTAAGCAGTATTGGATTGACAAAACTTTGTGAGGGTGCTATTTTAAATCTTTTCTCAGATTTATCGCCACCCACTCTATGTAAGTGGCTTTTTGCAACATTAAAAAAGGATGATATGAAACGGGTTATCATTATTGCAATGATGTTTACAGTAATCATTGCTTGTGAGGAGAATGCGTTGCTAAACACGGCAACAGATAGTGGTGTTCAAGCAGAGCTTAAAGCCTACACCGAGGCCGGAATTGATGTTTACATTGGCCCAAGTGGAGACCTTTCTGGAATGACAGATGCTAACAATATTGAAACCGGACTTAACTTTGTGAAGGCGAGCGGTGGCACGGTGTTTTTAACCGATGGCAACCCCACGACTACTGATCATTTTTATACGAGCAGAAACATCGTTGCAGATGGGTTTAAAGGTTGTTTGAAAGGGGAAGCAAAACATCAAACACTGCTGCATGCAGGCCGACAATCGGAGCTAATTGGCTTTCAGGGAGCCGAGTCGCCGTGGTGGGCACAAACGGATGGCCATTCATTTCTGGCTACAGTAATTCAGCTGGACAATGCCCTTGGCGATGTAACTCTAAAGGACTTTTCCATCCACATTGAGGATGCCCAACCTACTAACTTAATGCCCGATTACTATGGTGTTGATGCGACTTACATCAGTACGTTTATTGAAATTTTGGGAGGTGAGCACGATACTTATATTGAAGACATAGAACTTATTGGAATGCCCAGCCAGGCCGAAGGAAATATAATGGGTATGAATGTGAGCTGGGGCATCCATGTGATGCTTGGACAGCCAAGCTCAGAAGGAAACAACACAGGGAATTTGCACATTCGTAATGTGTCGATCGAAAATACAGGCGATGCCGCATTTTTGTGCATGCGTTTCGGAGAAGGCTCCAACATCACCATTGACCAGATTAGCGCCAACCTGGTTGGACAAGGCCTAACTGCCATGAATCTCTATAATTCAAGCGTACAAATCACCAACTCCTACGTCAAGAGCCATCCCTTAGGCTTTCCGGGCATGTTCTTTACAAATGTACCAACTGGTTTGTATGTGGCTGATAACAGCTTTGAGTCGTCTCGCTATTGGGGCCTCTTTTTGCACCATGGAGTTAACAATGCGCTGGTTCAAAAAAACCGCTTCATTTCAATGACCGACAATGTGTGTTTTGGTGCTGTGCTGCTTAGGGGCATGAACAATACAATTACTCACAATGACTACCGCCAAAGTGAGCTACCCAGTTGGGACAATGGCGCGGGCGCTGTTTTACTAACAAATACCTCCCAACACAATTATGTCCATGAGATGAAGTTTAATCAGAAACCCGGAGTTACATTGTGCGCTATGCTATTGGATTTAACGGATAACCCGGAAACATACGAGTACGATGGAGCCAATACCATTCACAACTATCAGCCCTGTGAAAACCTGGCTAAGCGCACTTTGAAACATGACGTTGCCACGACCCTGTCACGCGCTTCGTTACGGGGTAAGTAAAGCAGATTATTAAGACAGAAGCGTCACGCTAACAGCCATCATAGTTACTACGTTATTTAGCTATTACGTGGTTAAATAATCAGTAGCACCAGAAGCCGGTATGTTAGTATTAAAAAAAGCCTTAAGATATCTCCTAAGGCTTTTTTTATTTCAGTTAATTATTCATCAATTCAGATTAAAAACATTTACGTTTGTTTCGTCAAAATAATATAAGAAGTTCGCCGCATTGTCTAATTCAAAAATGACTTTGCGGTTGTCGCCAAAATCAAAGGTATCCACTTCTTTACCCGACTTCTTATCTACTTTTACAATTGACATCTTATCGCCAGCATCTGTTTTTTCACCTTTCAGAAAGCAGGCGTAATCTTTACCTGATCGCGAGGCGCCTCTTAGTTTGGCTTGCTGACGTAACTTGGAATAAGCTTCACTGGTACCTTGAGAAACCTGTTGCATTTGCTTGGCATTTTCACGGCTGGTAAATACACCACCCGACGCTTCATTACCTTTGGAATCTGTTGCTGTCCACTCTGCGCCGCCTATCCCCGAAGCGACTGAGGTAGCTACCAATGCCGCCTTCAACAAGCGGTCAGTTTTTAACGGCTTAAAATAGTTAGCATTAATCACCTCACAATTTTTATCGAGCATAATGTACTCATTCATACCAGTAATAAAATACCCGGCATCGGAAGTCTCAAAACCAATGATTTCTTCTGGCTCTTCAATGTCTAATTTAATCTTCTCTGGCTTTTTATCTACTGTGTTCGGATCAAACAGGTAGAATTTCTTACCATCTAAAACAGCCACTTTGGTATTCATATCATCAAAAGCCGCTTTCGCTTCATCAGAAACACCCATTCTCCATATTTTCTTACCTGTTTCTTTATTAAAAAATCCGACGAACGAAGCGCCCATGATAAACGTACCCTTTTCGTAATCTTTCTTAATCATATCCCCTTCCTCATCTTCAGGGACATCGTCAAACTTAATGGGTTTCTTCCAGGCTTTTTTGCCCGTTTCTGCATCAACCAACATAATTTCGTTGCCATAAAATACCTCAACGCCTTCGGGCTTTATATTGATTTCCTGCACCCGTTTGGTCTCGTAATCTTTCTTCCACCTGGCCTCGCCGGTTTTATAGTTAAAAATATTGATGCCTTTACTATGCGCACAAACAAAATGCTGGTCATCAAAATTGGTATGCATGCTAAACTTGTTATCCAGCTTAACTGGCTTCTTCCAAAGCTCTTTTCCATTCTTCAGGTCAAGTGCAAAAATTGTTTTACTAAATGATGAAGCACTCAAACCGGTTAAACTAGCAGCGCCAGAGGCTTGCTTAACCACCACCAAGGTTTCTTGCTTGTTATCGAGAAAAAACGTGCCTGGGCTACACTCATTCTTCCAGATGATTTCACCAGTTGAAGAGTTAATCAGCAACAAGTCATTATCGTTTTTATAAACAATTTCTTTATTAGCCGTTACTTTTGGTGCAAAGGTACTGAACATGGATTGCATAGCTGCAGATACCATTTTGCTAATACTCTTATTATCCTCTGCTGTCGATAAGGTCTGTTTCCACTCCACTTCACGCTTCTCAAGGTCGATGCAATACAATACATTGGCATTGTCAATGGAATTAACCTTGATGAGAATTTTATATAAATCAGGAAGGATATCTTGCTCTAGAATGGAAGTGAACTCATCACCAGGATTACCAATTAAGATGCTTCCGGTTCCTACATCAGCCAGTTTATTGTGAATATTGACAAATGGAGTCATGGGAATTTCAACAAAGCCAGATTCGTCCTCTTGTGCTTCTGCAGCCCCTACCATAACGGCGGCATCGGTAATGGCCTTAACTGTTTCATCTTCGTATGGCTTCTCAACTGTCCAAAGTATACTCTGATCGACATAATTAACCCCGTAATAATAACGTGTTGTTTCAATAACAGGTATGCCCGTAAAGTTATGCTTAAAGATGGCTACTGGTTTCCCCTCGATGGGCAATTTCCAGTCTGGTTGACGTTTTGCAAAGGCCGTGATGCTTACAAACAGCACCAACAGCAAGGTCATTTTTTTCATAGTCTAAGTTTGATTATATTAAACATTCAGACTACTTATTCGAATTATTCACTTTTTTGTTTCATATATATGTTATTTCTTATCAAATAATTAGATAAAAAAAGGGTTCTGACTTATCAGAACCCTAATGTTTTCAATAATCGCAATACTATTTATCTTATTTCAGAACCTTCCTTCACCGCATTGGCCGGTGCCACAAACTCAAGTTTTCCGGTTGCGTCCTCCGCCATTAGAATCATGCCTTGCGATTCAATGCCGCGAATTTTTCGTGGGGCCAGGTTAACCAGGATGCTTACCTGCTTGCCAATAATGTCTTCGGGCTTAAAAAACTCAGCAATACCAGATACAACTGTGCGCTGATCAATTCCTGTATCCACTTTTAACTGAAGCAGCTTTTTGGTTTTCGCCACCTTCTCAGCTTCCAGAATGGTACCTACACGAATATCCATCTTCACGAAGTCATCAAACTCAATATTGGCCTTAGCCGGAGCTGCCGTTTTATTGGCCGCTTCGTTATCTTCTTTTGTTTGCTGTAATTTATCCAATTGAGCCTGAATGGTTTCGTCCTCAATCTTTTCAAACAACAACTCAGGCTTATTCACCTGGTGCCCTGCTGCCAGAAAATCTAAGTTACCGCAAGCTTCCCATGTTAAACCATCCAGGTTCAGCATACTTTGCATCTTTTTAGCGGTAAACGGCAGGAATGGCTCAATCAGAATGGAGACATTAGCCGTAATCTGTAAAGCAATATTCATGATTGTTTTCACACGCTCGGCATCTGTCTTAATCAGTTTCCAAGGCTCGGTATCGGCCAGATATTTATTACCCAAACGCGCGAGGTTGATGGCTTCTTTAACCGCCTCACGGAACTTGAAGTGATCCAGGGCATCTTCCACCTTCTTCACTAAAACAGGAATCTCATTCAACGTTTCCTTATCATAGTCAGTCAGTTCTCCTTGTGCAGGCACAAGTCCATCGTAATATTTGTGGGTCAGCACAATGGCACGGTTCACAAAGTTACCCAGGATGGCCACCAGTTCGTTATTATTGCGGGCCTGAAAATCTTTCCAGGTAAAATCGTTATCCTTTGTTTCGGGGGCGTTGGCCGTTAAGGTATATCGCAGTACATCCTGCTTATCTTTAAAGTCAATGAGGTACTCGTGCAACCAAACTGCCCAGTTACGCGATGTGGAAATCTTATCCCCTTCCAGATTCAGGAATTCGTTAGCTGGCACATTTTCTGGCAAGATGTAGCTGCCTTCGGCTTTCAACATCGAAGGGAATACAATGCAGTGGAAAACAATATTATCTTTCCCGATGAAGTGCAACATGCGTGTTTCTTCATCTTTCCAGTACTTCTCCCACTCAGGCGTTAATTCCTTTGTGGCTGAGATGTAACCAATAGGCGCATCGAACCAAACGTAAAGCACTTTGCCATCGGCTCCTTCAACAGGTACCGGCACACCCCAGTCCAGGTCGCGGCTAACGGCGCGTGGCTGCAGGCCCAGGTCAATCCACGACTTACACTGCCCGTATACATTTGACTTCCACTCTTTATGGCCATCCAAAATCCACTCCTTCAGGAACGGCTCGTGCTTGTCTAAAGGCAAATACCAGTGTTTGGTGGTTCTAATAACCGGCTTACTGCCCGAGACCACCGATCGGGGATTAACCAGGTCAGTTGCATTTAAAGATGTACCGCAGCTCTCGCACTGATCGCCATAAGCTCCTTCGCTCTTACAGTGCGGACAAGTACCCGTAATATAACGGTCGGCCAAAAACTGCTTGGCTTCCTCATCGTAATACTGCTCCGACTCTTTCTCGATGAATTCGCCCTTATCATAAAGCGTTTTGAAAAACTCACTGGCTGTTTCGTAATGCGTTTTACTGGTGGTGCGTGAATACACATCGAATGAGATACCAAATTTTTCAAAAGAATCTTTAATGATCCCGTGGAATTTATCCACAACATCCTGCGGTGTTACCCCTTCATTTTTAGCCTTTAAGGTAATTGGCACCCCATGTTCGTCGGACCCACCAATTAAAACAACATCCTCTTTCTTCAGGCGCAGATAACGCACATATATATCGGCCGGCACATACACACCTGCTAAGTGACCAATATGAACAGGACCATTGGCATAAGGCAACGCAGTGGTTACCAACGTTCTTTTAAAATCTCCAGCTTGCTTCATTCTGCTTGAATTATTTTTATGGTTACTTAAAACCTACTATTCTATGGTTTATATTAATTGCGCAAAGATACAATTGTCAGCTAGTTTTTTGGACAGTAGTGAAGAGTTTATTTCGTATAAATTTGAATATCAGCAGTACAATGAAAAATATCTGAAGCGTTTTTGCGACTCCGTAATTGTATCCGTAATATTGTAATAATTAATAACTCTACGCAAAGCCACGAAGACGCAAAGCTTCATTGCTGAATGCGATAACTCTGCGTCTGCGCGTCTCTGTGTTTCTTTTTTGTATCAGGTAAACCACTTCTGCCTACTGGCTAAAAACTAAAAAATCTAAACAATGATATTTCCAAAATCACTCGAAAAAGGCTCTACCATTGGTATTGTTGCACCAGCTGGTAAAGTTGATGCAGAAATTATCCGTTATGCTGAAAAATGCCTCCATAAAAGGGGTTATAAAGTTGTAATTGGTGAACATGCCTGTAACTCCTTTTATCAGTATGCAGGCAACGATGAACACCGCAGGGCCGATTTGCAACACATGCTTAACAGCCAGGATATTGATGCCATTTTTTGTGCACGAGGCGGCTATGGCACGATACGCATTATTGACGACATCGACCTGACCCTTTTTTTACAATACCCCAAGTGGGTGGTTGGCTACAGCGACATCACTGTGTTGCATGCAGCCTTGCAGAAAGCAGGCGTCGCATCCATCCATGGCCCGATGCCCAAAAACTTCCCCGACAAAGCGGCTGATGATGAAGACCTGATGAACCTGTTTAATTTACTTCACGGGCAACTGCCCTACTACACACTAAAAAGTCACCCTCTCAACAGGTGTGGCGAGGCTGAAGGCATCCTGATTGGGGGCAACCTGTCGTTGATTTATGCCCTGCGCGCCACCGCATTAGACCCAACGCCTCATGGCAAAATTCTGTTTATCGAAGACGTATCGGAATACCTGTACCACCTCGACCGCATGATGCAAAACCTCAAACTGAGTGGTTTTTTAAAGGAACTAAGTGGGATTGTTGTGGGCGACTTTACAGACATGCAGGATAACAATGACCCCTATGGCCAAACGGCCTACCAAATTATTAAGGAGGCGGTTGACGGCTATAACTACCCGGTACTATTTGGTTTCCCGGCCGGACACGATCACCTCAATCAACCATTGGTGATGGGCAAACGGGTGAAGCTTGTGGTCGAACAGGCACAGAGTCAACTTATTTTTTAGGCAATGGCACAGCACAATGAACTTGGCAAAGCCGGTGAGACCCTGGCGGCCAAATACCTCGAACAAAAAGGCTATAAGATACTGGAACGCAACTGGCAGTACAATCACAAAGAGATAGACCTGATTGCCATGCACGATAACTACCTGGTGGTGATTGAAGTTAAAACCCGTACTACTGATGGCTGGGAGCATCCTAAAGAAGCCATTACCAATGGTAAAATACGCTATATTGTGGAGGCTACCGAGGCATATATTAACGAAACCGACCTGGAAAATGAAGTACGCTTTGATGTGGTCACGCTGATACCCAACGGAAACGACTGGGCGATTGAACACATTGAAGAGGCCTTTCATCCCACTTTGTAAAAAACACGCACGATGATGGATTAAGGCGGTGAAACAGATGGAGTAACATGATGCGTCCCCCTAAAACCGATAAGATGAAAAAGCTTTCATACCAGCGCCCTTTTCCAAGAGGGAAATACCCAGTTTACACGTTTGTACTCATGATCGTTTTAGGTTGCGCTGGAAGTGGTTTTGCCCAAACGGATAGTACTTATTACCGGGTGTCAAAACAAGAGGAATCCAATTTCAGGCGCCAAGTCTATTTGTTGGAAGCGATGTTAAGTCTGATGACGCACCCCTTAATCGAACCCTTATCGGCTGATGGATGGAAGGAGTTGAATGGACACTATCAGCCCGGCATCACCATTGAACTAAAATCCGGATTAACCTGGCATACCGATAGCACGGCACCGCCTAAACCATTTCTTTTTATTCCCAGAGTATATACAAAAAAAGGGCTTACAAAGCCCGAAATAGCTGAGCGCCTGCAGTACCAGCAAGTACTGAAAGAGTTGGACAACAAGAAAAATATTAAACAGATTATTATTGACGATATTGCAACTGACAGCATAAATATGAAGAGATACCGCACCCGCTTTATCTATGAATACGACCCATCGCTAAAGCTTGTATTAAAAGAGAAACTGAAAACAATTGACAGTGAACACTAGAAAATCACAGTAAAGAGCCATCAGGCACATACTTTTAGGATAGTTTTGTGCTTCTTCTTTAAACAACAGCCAAACACACATCACTAACTCAATAAACCATTTACGCATGAACATAGAAGATTTCAGAGACTATTGCCTGGCCAAACCGGCCGTTACCGAGGAGTTCCCCTTCGATGAAGTAACACTGGTTTTTAAAGTAGCCGGCAAAATGTTTGCCCTCACCAGTTTGGATAAAGACTTTAGCATCAACCTGAAGTGCAACCCTGAACGCGCCATTGAACTGCGCGAAGAGTACCCGGCCATTCAACCGGGCTACCACATGAACAAAATGCATTGGAACACTGTATACATTGATGGGTCGCTAAAAGACGACTTCCTTAGAGAACTGATTGACCATTCCTACGAATTAATTGTTAAAAGCTTAACCAAAAAGGTAAGAGAAGAGAATAAGCTTTAGATATAAAACATAGGAAGTAAGATTCAAGACATAAGATACTACACGATGCATAATTTCAGAGAGTTAAAGGTTTGGGGAAAAGCGAGGCTTCTTGTTAAAGACATTTATCTGCTTACGAAAGACTTACCTGAAGAAGAACAGTTTGGACTTATCAGTCAGATGCGCAGAGCTTCAATTTCAATACCTTCGAACATTGCTGAAGGTACCGGACGGAGAACGGATAAAGAATTTGGTCGATTTCTTGATATCGCAATAGGTTCTGCTTATAATTTGGAGACCCAATTAATACTTTGCCTTGACTTAGGTTTTATCGTTGATAAAGTCTTTAAGGATTATGAAGATAAGATTCAGGAAATAGAAAGAATGGTTTACTCGTTAAGAGGAAAACTCAATTACTAAACGTTTTACTAACCTCTATTGTCTTACTTCTTTTATCTTGCATCTTTTGTCAATAACTAAAAAACAATGAAAAAACTAGCTAAATACTTTTTCCAGGGACTATTATACGTGGTACCACTGGCCGTTACGCTTTATATCATTGTATTTGCTTTTATCTGGCTCGATGGCCTGTTACGCGATCTGGAGATGTTTCAGCAAGCTCCCTACGCCCAATTCAACTTTCCGGGACTAGGGTTGCTGGTCATTATTCTGTGCATCACGCTTATTGGGTTCATTGGTCAGAAACTGGTAACAACACCCATTGAGAACCGATTTGAACGCGGACTTAAGAAAGCACCCCTTATCAAGGTCATCTACACCTCGGTTAAAGACTTGCTCTCGGCCTTTGTGGGCAAAGAGCGTAAGTTTGAGCAACCAGTGCTGGTAACATTAGATACTGAAGGCGTTATGCAGCGCTTTGGTTTTATCACAGCCACCAACCTCAACGAGTTGGGCATTGAGGATAAAATTGCCGTTTACCTGCCCAGCTCCTACGGCATACTGGGCGAATTGTACGTGGTACCAGCCCAAAATGTGAAACCCATCGATGCCCATCCGGCCGATGTAATGAAGTTTATAGTTTCCGGTGGTGTGGCAAAAATTAAATAGCATGCGTCTGCTCCTGACTATCGCCCTTGTGCTGTCGGCCCTCAGCGGCCTTGCGCAAGAAATCTATCAAACAGGTAAGGCCTCGTTCTATGCCAGCCACTTTGATGGACGCCTAACCGCCAGTGGCGAACGATTCTCCAACCAGCAGATGACGGCCGCCCACCGTACCCTGCCCTTTGGCACCAAACTACGGGTGACCAACCTGAGCAATCAAAAATCGGTTATCGTCACCATTAACGATCGGGGGCCTTTTATAAAAGGGCGCATCATCGATGTGAGCCAAAAGGCGGCCCGTGCCCTGGGGTTCTATCAGCAAGGCATTGCCACGGTGCGTATCGAAAGCCTGCGCCATCCCCTTCCGCCCGATTCACTGGCGCAACCCCTTCAATACCTCCGCCCTAAAAACAAGCCTGTTGCCTATCCTAAAAAGCACTTACCTTAGGTAAAATGCGAAAAAGCAAGGGCGGGCATGTATTTGTCAGGCACGGCATTTGATTGTATCTTCGCGGCATAAACACCAAAACTTATTTATAATGAAGAAGGTATTCATCATACTATCCATTGTATTACTGGCCGCTTGTAACCCTACAGCCAAGCTGCCCACACTCCAGTCTGAAGCCGACATTGCTTTTAACCAGGCCGACTATACCAAGGCCTACACGCTCTACTCCGAATACATTAAGCTGGCCGAGGCCAATAATGTTGAAGTGGCCAAAGAGTTGTGGATCAAAAAAGCCCAAAGCAGTGTACAAATCGATAAAAGCAGCGAAGCGGCCACCATCTACGACCGCCTGCTGAAAGATGATGCCAACATTGGCTTAATAGCGGAGTATGCCCAGTTGCTGCAACGCGAAGGACAAGCCGAGCAGGAGCTCAGCCTCTGGAACAGCTATTCAGATAAAATAAGTACGCCCGAGCTGGCAACCCTTAAAACCGAACGTTTGGTGTTTTTAAACGCCGCCAATAATAACAACGAGGCCTTGGTAAAGGCTTACGAAAGCAAGGGCGCCGCCACCGTGTCCAAAGAAGCCCAACTGGCTTACATTATGGCTTTGGAAGCCACCAAAAATGAAACAAAAGCGGTAAAGGCCTGTAACGAACTGCTGCGAGCCCAGCCAAAGTACGAGGCTGCCCTTGAGTGGAAAGCCAAATACTACTACAACAAAGCCGAAGACCGCTACAAATATGAGATGGCTAAATACAACAAAAATAAAAATGCCACCACCTATGCTTACCTGCGTCGCGACCTGAAAAAGATTTCAGGTGATTTTCGTATTGCCCGTGACTGTTTTATTCAGTTGCGCAAGATAGACCCGGCCAATCAGAGCTACATTAAATACCTGAAAAATACCTACCTGCGTTTGGATCAGAATGAAGAAGCCGCCAAAATGGACAGGCTGATAAAATAAGAAGATTTTAAAAAATTAAAATACCTATCTCCTCCTTGGCAAGGAGGAGATTATCTTTCAACGATAAGGATCCAAATGGAGTGTCTTCCATTTTATGGGCATGCAACCACTACTCATTCTTTTCCCTACTCACTTCCCCACCAATCATCGTTAGGTCGCCAGTTAGGACTCAGCATTTGCGTCCGCTGCTTTTCAAGTCTTTGATAAAGTTGAGTTCTGTATCTTTCTAACACGGCATGGTGTGCTTTCTCGTTATAAAGTGAATCTGGTGTGGCATATCGGGCATTGACCGACTGGAGCCAATTCAGCAACTTGTTTCGCATCTGAGTGGTTAACAGTTGCTCTTGTGCCGACAAATCTTTTGTCTCCCCAATATCTTCGGTCAAATTGTACAACTCATCCCGTCCATCTTCCCAATAATGAATCAATTTATAATCGCCCTCCCTGATTATTGCATGTGGTTCACCTCCTTGGTTTCCATAATGCGGATAATGCCAATAAAGAGGCCTGCTTGAAATCGTATCCCCTTGTAACAAAGGTACTAAACTTACGCCATCTTGATGCTCTTCAGGTTTGGGAGGCAGACCTGCCAATTCGAGGATAGTTGGATATAAGTCGGCTCCGGTAACAGGTGTTGAGTTAGTTACACCATTTTCATCCAGCCAGGGAACATAAATAAAGTAAGGAACTCTAATTCCTCCTTCCCATTGATAGCCTTTACCACCTCGTAAGTGCAAGCTATTAGTCGAATAATTATCTCCGGAAACAACACCCCCATTATCTGAGGTGAATACAATCATTGTATTCTGTGCCACCCCTAAATCCTCCAGAGTTTGCATAACACTTCCAATCGCCTCATCCACTTGTTCCACTAAACCGGCATAAACAGGATTGTCCTGGTGTTTACGATACGGAAGTATGCGCTCCATTTCAAAACCTTTTGGGGCAATTCCTATCGAATCGGCTTTGTTTCGGTACTTTGTCCACTTCTCTTTGGTGGTTTGAATAGGACCATGAACAGCATAAAAAGAAAGGTAAGCCAAAAAGTTTGAGTCTTTATGCTGTTCGATAAACGCCTTGGTTTCATTGGCCAGCTTCATAGAAAGGCTCATTCCTTTTTCATCCGGATAATCAGTTAAGTATGGGTTATTAAATGGAGAGAAATAACCTCCCGTATACGGACCACCTTGATGAAAGCCGCCTTTATTAATGTCAAAACCATGATGGGTTGGTAAGGAATTATCTTTTTCGCCACCAAGATGCCATTTACCGGCAAAGAAGGTATGATAACCACTTTCTTTCAAAGCTTCAGGCCATGTAACATCGTCATGATTCAGGAAGGGTTTATATGCGGGAGGCAAGAGCCTGGTATGCCGTTCCATACTCCTCCAATCTTCGCCATAAGGCGCTCCAATGTATTCGGTAATGCCATGACGCGCCGTAAACTTACCGGTCAGTAAACTGGCTCTGGAAGGACTGCAAACAGCACAAGCCGCGTAGCCATTGGTGAAATTGACACCATTAGCAGCAATTTTATCAATATTTGGAGTTTCATAATATTCACTTCCCATGCAACTGAGATCTGAATAACCAAGATCATCAACAACAATAAAAAGGATGTTTGGTTTACTAATTTTTTCCGGCTCTGTAGTACAGGCACTCATTACTATTGCTGCAGTAAAAAGGAAAAGCAATTTATTTATAACATTCATATTCAATCACTTTAGTTAGATTACAGGCGATTAGTTGCAGGAGCTTAGAGGATGTTAGGCGTTAAGAATATTATTCAACACCATAAACCGTATTCAGGTGGTTTTCTTTTAGCCTCATCAACTCATTATGCAATTTCTCTGAGAGTTCGGGATGCTGTTCTAAAATATTATTTTCCTCTGAGGGATCTTTATCAAGGTCATATAATTCTCCTCCTCGATTGTTGAAATAAATGTATTTCATATGGTCTTTTCGGAGCGCCAGTCCTCTATCTGAATTCATTTGTTCTATAAGTACATGAGCTCCTTTTTTGTCGATACCCATCAATGCATTCCAATAATTTCTAGTGTCTAAGTTTGTAATATTGGGAACGGTTATGTTAAAATAATGAGCAAAAGATGCCAGCATATCAACCTGGCTTACCAAAGCCGATGATACCTGCGGCTTAATTTTTCCCGGCCATTTGATAATAAAAGGTACTCGGGTTCCACCTTCATAAATGGAGTATTTGCCTCCCCTGTAGATACCATTAGCATCGTGACCACCTTCATTTGAGCCATCTTCATAACCACCATCAATAAACACGGGTCCGTTATCACTCGAAAAAATAACAATTGTGTTCTCTTCCAAACCCTTCTCTTTTAATAACTCTGTTATTTGTCCGACGCACCAATCCAATTGCACCACATTATCCCCCCTGTAACCTAATGTGGTTGCCCCTTTAAAGCGTGGGTGTGGCAACCTGGGCGCATGAATATCATTGGTTGTTAGCAACAAAAAAAATGGCTTATCATCATTTCTATTGATAAAGTTTTTGGCTTTATCTACCAGGTTATCTGCAATATCAACATCTTTCCACAATGCTTTTTTGCCCCCCTTCATATAACCAATGCGTCCAACACCATTAATGACAGAACATTGATGATTTTTGTCTCCTTGATATACAGTAATGGACTCAGGGTTTTCGAGTGCATCAGGGTATTTCGTTCCGGGGATTGAGTCGTGGATTGGCGTTAAAGATACAGTGATAGGATCGTTGGGATCGTGCTTGTATACTTTATCATTTTCGACAAAAACAAAAGGAGAACGATCGTTGGACGAAGGAATGATAAAAGAGTAATCGAAACCCACATCGTTGGGGCCTGCTGTTATCTTCTTATTCCAATCCATGTTGCCATTTCCTAGGCCCAAGTGCCATTTCCCAATAATAGCGGTTTGATAGCCGGCTTGTTGAAAGAGGCTTCCCAATGTAAACTGACCTGGTTGAATCAATGCCGGCGCATTTACCGGTTGAATGGTAATTTTTTTCCTAAATCCCATCTCTCCGGTAAGCAAAGCATATCTTGACGGGCTGCAGGTTGAAGCGGCACAGTGTCCGTCAGTAAATCGAATGCCTTCGGCCGCCAGTTTATCTATGTTGGGAGTTGGGATTAATGCAGCTCCATAAACACCCACATCACTATAGCCAATGTCATCGGCATATATCATTACCACATTGGGCTGCTTTCTATTATTGGCATCATCATGACATGCAGCAAATAAACAAAGAACTAACAACCATGCTGTTGATGCAATTATTTTCTTCATTTTTACTCTTTCCCTTTAATTAATATTCCTCTTATAACCTAGTAAACCTAATCATTACTGTCTCCAGCCTTATATTATAATGCGCCCTTAACCTTAAAGACAGTCACGTAGTCATTTGGCCGTTCAGCAGAAACATCAATAGTTAGCCTCTCTGCATCTTGTTTAAACATAACTTTTGAGCGACTACCCAACATTTTAATTGAAGTAATCTCTTTTACATGATGCTTTGAGTCTAATCCTAATGCAGGAATCTCAATTTCTCCTGCTTTCGGATTCAGTACATAAAGGTAGAGTACATCACCTTTGGTTGTAAAACGCACTTCATCATGTCCATACTGAGGACTGCCAGCTGTTCTTTCATTAAAATGGTGATTATTTTTAAGTTTTTTCAATGCTTCCAGATCAGCTTCGGTGGCAGCTTCACTTGACAGGCGTTTCTCAATTGAATTGAGATTGTCGCCATGTATTTTCCAAGGTTTAGTGGCATGAACCGCCTCCTCATTAAGATTAATCCAATTTCCAACCTCATCAAGCAAATCTATTTGCTCTGGCGGAATTGTTCCATCTGGCAACAACTCAACATTGAGCAAGAGATTCCCGTTTTTACTCATGTAATCAACCAACAATTCAATAATTGACCTTGCGTTATGCCGGTATTCTAGTTTTCCACTATCCTCTTTGTAGAACCACGTTCTGGGAGTAGTGATTCCCTGCCAGGGATATGGCAATATCTCGTTAGCTCCTCCGCGTTCAATATCTTTTACTGTTGAAGGCTCCTTATGAAATTTACCGGCTATTACAGTGTTGATTTCTCCATCTTTTTCAAGACTATGATTGAAAAAGTTTTCGCACACTCTCTTACCATATTCTTTATATGGGAATCCATATCCATCGAACCAAAGCAGGTCAACGTCGTATTTAGTAACCAGTTCAGTATGCCTCTGCATCCAATTGTTCTTGACCTCCTCAATGTATTCAGGCGTTCTTTTTTCAGGAGGTAAGCCATAAAGCTTTGCCGGATCCAGTCCTTCCCACCATTTACCTTTTCCATCTTCCTTGGTCATATGCCCATCGTATGGAACGCCCTTGTATTTGCCTTCTTTGTCTGAATCAAAAGCGGGCAACCACCAACGCAAAAAGCGATCGTCGTGAGAGCTAACACCAAATGGAATACCGTATTTCTTGGCGGACGCTGAAAATTCGCCAATGATATCTTTCTTTGGTCCAACATTTACAGAGTTCCACTCCAAATAGGTAGAATTAAAATTGTCAAAATGATCATGGTGATTGGCCAACGCCACAAAATACTTTGCCCCTATCTTCTTGAAGTATTTTAATAAAGCGTCTGTATCCAGATTTTCTGCTTTCCATTCATTGATCACATCCTTGTAACCAATTTCCGATGGATGCCCATAGGTTTTGCAATGATACGGATAAGCGTTTTCCCCCCACGTTTCGCTCCCCACATCGGGCATATACATGTGTCGGGCATACCAGCCTCCACCTTCTTTAGGCTCTGTTTGCGCTCCCCAGTGCACCCATATTCCAAAGCGGGCTTCGGTGTACCAGGCGGGAAACTGATACTGTTCCCGCAATTCTTCCCATGAATACTCTTTCTCCTGAGAGAAGCACACAGTACTCATTGATGTTAGTAGCGCTAAGGCTAGAAGGACTTTCTTTCGATTCATATCAGCTGTTCTTACAAAATTATCTTTCTATTACTATCGATAAAGTTAGACTTGAATAGTTGCGCATTCAACCTGCTAACTCCAATTGAATTATACATTGTGTTCTGGACACCAACCCGGGTTATTTCCGCTCTCCCGTATTTACAGGTAGGTTTGTTCTGCTCAGTTATCGAATGCTGCCTAACCACCTTCTGTCTGACTATTTATACAACTCAAGTATGTCAGTTAACTCTAGCTCTGCAACGGGTTTAAATTGGTCGCTCTCCATGTATTTCACCAAGCTGCTTCGCATCTGTCTGGCTTCCGGTCGTTCAGCTAAGTTACTTACCAGGTCAACTCCGGATACCATTAAATGGCCACCCCCGGCATTTGCTTCAAAGACCAAGGCTAACCGGCGGTTCTTTACCCAATCGTCAATAACCCGAACAATCGGCTGAACATCACTTGATAAATCTTCAAGAGATATGGCATCGGAATGACTCATGGCATCCCACCATTGCCAGTTTGAATGATACTCGGTCGGAAAGTCATTAAATGCTGCATGCATTGGATCGCACAAAATGCCCAATGTAGTAGGTTTTTGGTCGGTCGCCCATGCTGTATTCCAGAAAATACTGGAAAAACCAATACCAATATCACCTCCATATTCTGGTTTCACACTTCCTTTTTTGGAAGTAAGCAGCACTTTCCCACCGTTCTGCAGTGCTTCAATGGCTTTTGTATTTAATTGTTGTACAACAAGTACCAGATCGGATTCTAGTTGTGGTTTATTGGGGTAAACCCAGAAATCCCAGTCATTAGCATATCCATTAATACTCACTTCTAAATTTAATTGAATGGCTTTATCTGTTTCAATAGAAGTGGAGATGCTCCCTAAAGGATATGCGCTGGTTAAAGGAATATTTATTGCATCAAGGTGGCCTGATTGCAGTATCTCTCCCTTCGTATTTTTGATGCTCCATTGCGGCACCACCTGCTTTAACGCAACTTTACCATAGTGGGTGACTTCAACATCTAAACTTATGGCTTCTGCACTTTGATAAATATGTTTTGGGAATCTGACTAATGGGACGGTTTGGTTACAGAACCTGCTATAATCATCAGCTGTTATATAACCTTTCTCATCCCAAAACACATCGAGAACACCGACAAGTGCAGTCCCCTGCCCGGGAAAATCATGTAAATCAAGCAGCTGAAAACCTCCAAAACCAGGAGTGCGCAATGCCGCTTCAATATCGGCCTTATAGCAGAGCGCCTGTAACTTTCCAGAAGCCAATAGGAAACTATCGGCCAAATGACCCATGTGATGCGCCTCTAAACTCTTTTGAAACAACTCGAAATTAGTAGCTTTCAGATGCCCATCGTATTTATCTATCTCTTTAAAATTAGGATAGGCACACCATTGACCTATTTCGTGAGCGATAATTGGTGTCGCGAGCTTTTGAGTAGCTTCTCTCCAATCGTAATCACTTCGTGGTGCCTCACGGTTGATGATGCTATTAAGACTTTGGCCCCAACCTTGAATCCGGACATTGTTGGCTGTATTGTGAAAGTCGTTCACTTCAATCACTGGCCAACCGGCACCGGCTGTATATAGTCTTCTATCATCTTTTTGTTTATAATGGGTAACCCACTCTCCAAGAAATTTTCGATGATTTCTCCCTGAAGGTTCATTACCATGTGTCATTAAACAAAACGACGGATGATTTCCGTAAGCTTCGATAATTCTATCGGTTTCTTCGTATATCCAATTATCAAAAGGTTTGTCGGCTCCAACACTAGCGCCACCCATCACTGGCCATGCAGAACTCTCTGCCTGCAGATAGAAGCCCAACTCATCGGCAGCCATAAAAGCAGCTTCCGGAGGGCACCAGGAGTGGAAACGCATATGGTTTAACCCATGCGCTTTACAAATCTCTATTATTCTTTTCCATTCACCCACTTCAGTTGGTGGATACCCTGTTTTTGGGAAAATTGCGCACTCCAAGGTACCCCTGAAATACACCGGGCGGTTATTAATTTTGATTTGCTTATCAACAACCTTAATTTCCCGCATGCCAAAGGTGGTCTCTTTTTGGCTGTTAAAGCCCTCTCCTGCAACTTGAGCCTTTAGGGTGTAAAGGTTGGGTGTAAACTCATCCCATAGCTTTACATCTACACCCATGTCTATTTCATATTTTTGGGTTTGTAAGCCTGGATTAATTTTAGCTTTGAAATGGCCTTGATGGGCAGGCTCGTTTGTTGATTTAAGATTTGCCTGCAAATTGATGGTTGCCTGTTGAGTTTTGTTTGTTTGATTATCAACATTTAATACAACCACCACTTTTTTATGCTCTACATCAGGGTAGCACTTGATGCGAGCTATGTTGACTGCATCCGACTTGATTAGTTTCAATTCGCCAGTTATACCATTCCAATTCCCTTGTGTGTGGTCTGAAACACTATGTGCATCAGGGCCAATATTTACAGCCTTCATTCTGTTATCCACCCTTATTGTTAGAGTATGAGCTCCAGGTGAAAGAAAGCCACTTAAATCATATTCATGAGGTGTGCCCAAAGCATTATTGTAGCCTACTTCTGTTTGGTTAACCCAAACTTTGGTTTCCCAATGACATCTTTCCAGGTAAAGTCGGATGCTTTTACCCTGCCAATCATTTGGAATGTTTACTGTTTTTTGAAACCAGGCTGCACCGTAATAATGAAGCTCCGGAATAAGCCAATAGGGAAATCGAAAAACAGAATCGTTAAGATATGGCCGGTAATCCGGGTCTGTATACCATTCTTTATTTTTAATCGTCCCCAGCCATTGGGTTGCATGATCAACTTTTCTTCCTTTGCCATTATCGGCTAATGAACCTGGCAGTTTAACCGTTTCTGAAAATTCTTTTTCGAACCATTTTTCCGAAATGCCTTGATCCAATGAATCAATTCGGAAACTCCAATCCCCTGAAAGGTCTAACTCATTATTAACCTCTCTATTGCACGCTCCGAATAACAGTGCCAATAACAAAAACCTTATTATTCTAGAAATAATCATATCTAAATTACTTTATAAACTCTTCTTCAATTTCCTCTAAAGACTTCCCTTATCTAAGTCCATTGTCCATATACTAAGCAGCCTATTTGAGTACTTCCTGAGAATCATTAAGACGCTGTACTCTGTTGCTAATATTTCGCCTGAAATTTTCTTCCTGTCCAATTTTAGTTAACCTACATGGAAGCCAGTGGACAAAAACGCTCATCGAAAGACTTTGCACCAACAAAAGCCTTACCGCCATAAGCCAAAAAAAGCCCACCAAACACTGAAACCATCAATCTACTCAATAGGTATTTAGTGTTATAGTGTGTCATTTCATTTTAGATTATAGCTCCTTTACAAAAAAATTAAATTTAATAGTGTAAAAAAATGGCTACATTGCTTAAATACATGGATAATCTTATTGCTATCAATTAGACACCTTTCAGATAATAGCCGAATGTCGGTTATCTTATCATTTTACATACCAATAGATTACAATTGATATGGAGAAAACAGGGATGAACAATTATGGATTTTAGAATTAAAAATGAGAAAGAGCTAACAAAGCGGGAATCAGTGGTTTTACCTGATAATATTTTAGCGAAACTACTTGCCGATCCTATAAGCAAAAACCTGCATTTAACGGATATTGGCTTTTATCCAAAAGCCAAACATCATTATAGGGCTCGTGAATGTGGATGCAATCAATTTATTCTCATTTACTGTATTGAAGGTGAAGGATGGATTTCTTTAAATGGGAAAAAGGTGAATATTGGCACCAATCAATATTTTGTATTACCGCCTCACGTGCCACATGCCTACTCAAGCAGTAAAGCACATCCTTGGAGCATCTATTGGGTGCATTTTACTGGTGAGCTAGCTGAGCACTTCTACGACCCTACTAATGTGCCAAAAACAATACCCAACTCGGACCACTACCGGATTGATGACCGAATTCAGCTATTTAATGAGATTATGAAAATTCTGGAAATGGGCTATAGCACGGAAAATTTGCAATATGCCAACATCTGCTTATTGCATTTTCTATCCTCTTTTAAGTACATCAGTCAATATAAACAAATACAAAAAGAAGACGAGACTGATGTAATCACGAAGTCCATTTCCTATATGAAACAAAACCTGACGAAAAAACAGAATTTAAATGCTCTTGCCAGTGAATCAAAACTATCTGTTTCGCAATACTCATCACTCTTTCGTAAAAAAACAGGAAGATCACCCATCGATTACTTGACTAATTTAAGGATCCAAAAAGCGTGTCAGTTATTGGATAATTCCAACCTACAAATTAGTGCTATCGCCAAAAGGGTAAGTTATTCAGATCCATTTCATTTTTCCCGCATTTTTAAACAAGTAATGGGCTGTTCACCACTTAACTACCGAAAACAACCAAAAGGTTAGACATTTATAGAGTACTAAATAACAAAAAATGACCCCACCAATTTTGGCACTTCACGGCAATGCTGAATAGACATCTTTAATCAGCTTTTGGATGATGGCATCCCCGATTATTCTGAAGGGATAGTTTCGTTCGGCAAAGTACTTATCGGCCTTCTCTTTACCAACAAGAGATACCAGCCTTTCGTACTCGTCTTCCAAAAACTTTTCTTTTTTCTTACCCTCCCTCATCGGTGAGCTTTTAGGATGGTGACAAATTCTATTTATACAAACGCAAGGTCGCTGCATGGGGCAAACAAGCTCCCCGGCCATTGAACTTCCAATACCACCAGCTGTTGTTATTATAACCCTGACGTCAGCACAATCGGCGGCCGTTTTTACTGCCCCTGCTGAACCATTGGGCGCCACAAAATAATACATCTATGCCTAGCAATCAATTAATACACGAATCCAGCCCCTACCTGCTGCAACATGCCCATAACCCCGTTAACTGGTATCCGTGGGGCAACGAGGCCTTACAAAAAGCCAAAGCAGAAGATAAGCTGCTGCTTATTAGCATTGGCTACTCGGCCTGTCACTGGTGCCATGTTATGGAACAGGAGTCTTTCGAAGATGACGCGGTGGCGCAGGTAATGAATCAGCATTTTATTTGTATCAAGGTCGATCGAGAAGAGCGCCCCGATGTGGATCAGGTGTATATGGAAGCGGTGCAGCTGGTGAGCGGAAGAGGCGGCTGGCCTTTAAACTGCTTTGCCCTGCCCGATGGCCGGCCGGTATGGGGCGGCACCTATTTTCCCAAAGCCCAATGGCTGGCGGTGCTGCAGCAGCTGGCCGACCTGAACACCACTGGCAAAGAAAAGCTGATGCAACAGGCCGAAGCTTTAACGCAGGGCATCCGTCAACTGGAATTGCCATTGGCCCAGGCGGATGTAACCGCCGATATTTATCAGGCGCTGCAAGCAAGCCGCACCCGTTTCGACGATCAATACGGCGGCTTTGGAGCGGCGCCAAAATTTCCCATGCCGGTGGCTCTCAAACTGATTCATCAGGTGGGCTATCTGCAAACAGATAAATCGCTGCTCGACTTTGTTTACCTGACCCTCGACCACATGTCTTCCGGCGGCATTTACGACCAGGTTGGTGGCGGCTTTGCCCGTTACTCAGTGGATGAGCGGTGGTTCGCCCCCCATTTTGAGAAGATGCTGTATGATAATGCCCAGTTAATTTCGCTGTACAGCCAGGCTTATAAAACCTCGCACCAGCCCCATTACCAACATATTGCAGAGAAAACCATTGACTTTGTAAAAAGAGAACTCACAGCGCCCGAAGGTATTTTCTACTCGGCGCTGGATGCCGACAGCGAAGGCGAAGAGGGCCTTTTTTATGTATGGACCTACCAGGAATTAAAAGAAATCCTTGGCGACGATGAGCATTTCTTACGCTATTTCAACATTACAGAAAGTGGTAACTGGGAGAGCGGTAAAAATATATTGCATGGCAACAGGCCGCGCAAAGCCTATGCCCTTCAGCACCATTTAGACCCCGACGGTTTTGAAGCTACTGTCAGCAAGGCGCTTGAAAAACTTTTTACCGTGCGACAGCACCGCGTTCGACCCGGTTTGGATGATAAGGCCCTTACCTCGTGGAACGCGCTGATGATTGGCGGCTTGTGCGAGGCGTATCAGGCTTTTGGTGAAGAGGCGCATCTGCAAATGGCCGAAAGCGCCATGAACTATTTACTCAGCCATGTTCAGCAACCGGATGGAAGCTTACTGCGAACCACCAAAAATGGGCGTAGTAAAATAACTGCCTTTCTGGATGATTATGCCTTTATGATTGATGCGCTTATTGGTTTGTATGAAGTGACCTTTAACGAACGCTACCTCAACTCGGCTAAGAAACTGGCGGACTATACCATTGGTGAGTTTTACAATGCCACTGCGCAGGTATTCTATTACACCGCCAAAAGTGGCGAACAACTGATTGCCCGCAAAACGGATGTGCAGGATAATGTTATCCCCTCGTCGGTGGGGGCCATGGCCAATAACCTGGTGCGCCTGCACCAATTGTACCATCTGCCCGACTATGAAACCATCGCCCACACTTTAATAGCCAAAATGAGTCAGCAGGCGGAGGAGCATCCCACCTATTATGCACAATGGGCCTTGCTGGCCTATTTGCAGAATCAGCGTCAGGAGATGGTGATTACCGGCGAGCAAACACAGGGCTTCCGAAAAGAGCTACAACAACAACTGCGACCGGGCGCCATCTATGCCGCATCGCTTGACGGAACATCAAAACTGGAAGTGTTACAAGACCGGTTTAAAGAAGGCGCCACTTTAATTTATAAGTGCCAAAATAAGACCTGTGAGCTGCCGGTAACGGCGCCGCATAAACTATAAATCGGTGTTGAGCAACAGCGCATCCTCTTCATTAAAAGAGAATGCCTGTTTACAAAACATGCGGACCATCGTGTGATGTCCGCATGTAACTAAAACCATTTATAAAATTCAATTCGATCTAATTATCATCATCTAAAACACTAGGATGCACGCCATCTACCTCAAAGACTTGGTCATCTTTACTTAGCACTAGTTTGGTTCTATCTTCGTTGTACTTTACTCCAAATCCTTTACTTTTAATATTTTTTATTGCCGTAGCCCTTTGCTCTTCGGTCATATTTACAATCTTTACACTCCTCTGCCCTTCTTTTATTTCGGGCTCTTCTCCATTTAATGAGAAGTTAATGGGTATAGTATAGCTGACATTCACTGTTTGTCCTTTCTGCTTGCCGGGCGTCCATTGCGGCATTGACGAGACCACACGAACAGCCTCATCATCTAAAATAGAATGACCACTACTGCGAGCAACTTTCACATCTTTTACCTTGCCATCATCGGCTACAATAAAAGTAACGTAAACACGCCCGCTGGCGTTTGCCTTTTGAGCTTCCTCAGGATAGACCACAGAGCTGGCAATGTATTGACGCAAAGCCTCTTCGCTACCCGGAAACTGTGGCATCTCCTCCACCACAAAAAATACGGGACCTGTAACTGTTTTCAATTGGGCATTGGTATTTTCAATGGCCTCCTTTATCTCCGTTTGTTCTTCTGTCAGAGCGGGTTCCTCATCGCGCAGCTCGCAGGCGAATAGTACGGCCACCATAGAGAGGGTCACCATAGCCACTACTGATTTCAGACTGAATAATTTTTGACTATTATCTTTTTTCATGTGTTTTCTTTTTAGTTGCAACGGCCGCTTGGAAGTCACCTCATCGGTGTCTGAGCAATTTGCAGATTCCATCACGACGCGTTTCATCATGGTAAAACGTTTTTTTGTAAGAGACTGGTTGAAATTGTTCACCGGCAACAAGCGGGCACCTGTGGCCTGAAACAGTAACAACTCCTTGTAACTTGTAGCTGAATACCCTTGTGCCAGCACTTGCTTATCAGCCTGAAACTCGTGCAATTCTTTGAGCAGACTGCGCAGGAACCATGCAAAAGGGTTGAACCATTGAATAACCAGTAGCAATTCGAGCAAAAGCACATCCCAACTGTGCCTGAGCCGAACATGTGTGAGCTCATGAATCATAATTTGCTCCAATTCCTTTTCGGAATAGCGCGACTGATTCACAAACACCACGTTAAAGAATGAAAAAGGATTGAACTGACCGGGCAAGTCAGCCACTTTGTATCCAACGAAACTAACCAACTTCACTTTACCGGCTAATCCGCCCAAACGGACAAAGCCATAAAGCAGGCGCAGCAACAAACCGAGGCAACCAACTATATACAACCATTTAAAAGCCGACGATTGGGCCACAACCGGCACAACCGTGGCTTTTGTGTTTTGAGCATACACCGTAATAGCACCAAGTACGTTGCCAACATAAACATCGCCCTCTGCCACCGCGCTCCGATAAACCGATATGCTTACCAAGGGAGCAACCGTTGCCACCAGCAAAGCGAGCAGTAGGTAAAAGCGATTGAATTTAAAATGGGGATCGTAATGCAATATCCCACGGTAGAAGATCGTCAGCAAGCCCAATATCAGCGCCGATTCAAATAAATAGTTTACGATTAGGTTCATGGCGTAGTTATTCTTCTTTATTTAAATCCTTTTTTACATCATTCAGGAGCTCTTCCAAATCATTAATGTCCATCTTATCTTCTTTGGCAAAGAAGGACACCATGTTTTTAAAAGAATCCTGAAAATAGTTCGACATAAAGCGCTTCATAAAGGCCTTCTGATAACTTTCTTTTGTCACGATTGGAAAATACACGTATCCTTTGCCCATCTTTTCATGATCGACAAAACCCTTGCTCTCGAGAATGCGCACAATGGTAGATACAGTGTTGTAAGCCGGTTTGGGATCCGGCATCAGATCGATGATGCTTTTCACATTGGTTTTGCCCAACTCCCATAGTTTTTGCATCACTTGTTCTTCTGCTTTGGTTAATTCTTTCATTCTTTTCAACTAAATCATTAGTTCAAATGTAGTGAATATTTTTATCCTTCAAAACTATTTCACTAAATTTTTAGTTGAACGGGTATTCAGGCCACCTCTTCTTCCATTATTTTCTCAACCAAATCCCGAATACGGTCGTGCTGTTTGGCATCATCCTTCACATCTCCTTCCTCATAAGCTTTAAGGGCTACAGCATCGATGTACTCAACTCCCAAAGCCTTAAAAAAACGTTTAAACTGCTCAATGGTAATATCACTGTCCTCCACACCCGAACCGGCAGGCAACAATAAGGCCGCCCGCTTACCATATAATTTCTTGTTGGCAAAATAAGGTCTGAAACGGTCGATCAGCAGCTTGGTTTGCGCCGAAGGTCCAAACCAATAGATGGGGGTTCCAATGATGATCACATCCGCCCATTCAATGTGTTTATACAGAAGGGTCATATCATCGAGCTGACTGCACTCCATATCATCATACTTACAAAGCCGACAGTCGAGGCAGGGTTCAATACGGTGCGTGTACAAGTAAAAGCTTTTACATTCGGCCCCTTTTGTAATTAAAGCAGTGGATAAGATAGACACCATGGTGGAGGTATTACCATTATAGCGCGGACTCCCCATAAATATTGCAACATGCATAGGCTTAGTATTAGATGAGTATAAATGACAAGTTACTAATGTTTTATTACTTTTTCTATGTGTTTTAGATGATGACTTGTAACAAACAGGCACAAATGCGCGTCCTACCTTTGATTAAAAAAAATACAATAGCCACCATTGACCAACTAATGCAACTGTTTCATTGCTGCAGCTGAACATGTGAATTAGCTGGACATTGTATCCTGCCCAGCGGGAGTGGTTAGGAGTAATAAAAAGAACCAGATGAAACGAACCCGTATATTTTAATTGGAATGCTGCACACACGCGCATGCTTAAAATTTGTTGGAGAGGTCCATATGGCAAATAAAAAGTAAAATTAAAACTCATGAAAAAAGAAATCCAAATCATACTATTGGCACTGTGCCTGCTTCCTGTTGTCAGCACCGTGCAAGCTCAAGAAAGTGAAAAAAGCAAAGGCATTGTTTCGGTGGAAGAAAAAAATGGCAAAAGCATTGTAAAGGCACCGGGAGTTAAGGTGGAAGTAGATGAGCTAAACGACACCATCACAAAAATAACCATTGGCAGCCGCCGCTTCGAAATAATTGAAGACTACAATCGTTCGCGCATTCGCATGGTGCGAGTACCCCGCGAAAAGTTTAAAGGCCACTGGGCCGGCTGTGACATTGGGTTTAATGGCTACTTCACCTCCGACTTTTCGACCGACCTGCCGTCCGATGCGTTATTTATGGATTTGAATGGTTCCAAATCAGTCACCTTTAGCATCAACTTCTTACAATACAACATTGGACTGCAACGCCACAAAAATAATTTTGGAATGGTACTGGGCGCCGGATGGACTTTTTATAACTACCGCACCGACCTGCCCTACACCTTCGAGCGCGATGCCTCAACAGGCCGCACCATTGGTGTACCGGTACCTGAAGAACGAAGTGTAGAAAAAAATAAAATAACCACTTCATTTATTAACATTCCGCTGCTGTTCGAATGGCAAATACCCGCTTCGGAACCCTACCATCGCTTCTATGTGTCAGCCGGTCCTTACTGTGGATTCAAAATTGGCGGACACACTAAACTCGTTTACAAGGAAAATGGCAACCGCACCAAAGATAAAGGCCGGGATGATATTAACCTGACACCCTTTCAGTATGGAGCCATGTTCAGAGTTGGTTACCGTTTTATTAACCTGTATGCCACCTATAACTTCTCCACCTTTTATACAGACAACAGAGGCCCCGAATTATATCCGTTTACCATAGGACTGTCACTTATCCAATTTTAAAAGACCACAATTATGCCTAAGCAATTTGTCGCTATACTGTTCATTCTAATCCTATCAGGCTTTCAGGCCATCGGACAAACTATTCAACCCGATGTGGCAGCTATCTATGAGCGTCACTGGGAGATTGAAACAGGCATTTACCGGGTGATGAAAGATGGCAGGGTAGGCATTGTCCGCGCTGACGGACAGATAATAGTTCCCTGCGAATTTAACCAGGTATGGAATCTGGATGACAACGGGTTTTTCAGAGTTCTGAAATCAGGAAAAGCAGGTGTTTACCACATCAGTGGCCAAATCATTATCTCGGCCGAATACGATCAGGTGTGGCCCTTTCAGGAAGGACTGGCTAAAGTGCTCCGGCAAGGAAAGCTTGGCTATTTCAACAAGCAGGGCGAACAAATTATTCCCTGCGAATACCAACAAATATGGGCCTTTGAGGAGGGCAAAGCACGCGTACTAAAAAACGGGAAAGTGGGCTACATCACCGCTTCAGGCAATGAGATTATCCCCTGCGAATACCAGCAAATATGGACCTTTGAGGAAGGTAAGGCTCGTGTCCTGAAAGATGGAAAAGTAGGCTACATTGATGCATCGGGCAATGCCATCATCCCGCCTATCTACACACATATTTGGGCCTTTAAGGAGGGCAAAGCCAAAGCCTTACTCGATGGCAAAATGATATGGATTGATGAAATGGGCCGGGCACTTGATTTGCCAGCTCCTGAAAATGACTATGCCCAGGCTGAAGACCAGCCTCAAAACACCAACGAAAAAGAAATCACCATTGAGGATGACGAGGGGAACAAAACGTACATTAAAATTTTAGGCAGCAACATCGTTATTAATGAAGACGGCGATAATACTTACATTTCGATTGGTGAAAAAGACCGTATCCGCTATCAGAAAAAACAATCCCATTTTAAGGGACACTTTACCGGACTGGATCTGGGGTTTAACAACTTTATGGATGCCAGTGGCAGCACCCATCTGTCTGGCGACAATTCTTTTATGGAGCTCAATGCAGGCCGTTCAAGAAGTTTTGCCATAAACCCTTTGCAGTGGAGCATTGGCCTTAATAAACAAGGCAATATCGGGCTGGTAACCGGCTTAGGAATTGAATGGAATAATTACCACTTCTCCAACCCAATCATCCTGTCAAAAAATGCGGAAGGCATTATAAGTTATGAGCCCGCCGCACGTCCGCTGGATAAAAATAAGCTGGTAACCACGCATTTGAATGTGCCTCTGCTATTGGAATTCCAGATTCCAACGCAGCATCAACGAAAACCCTTCTATATTTCGGCAGGTGGCATTGGGGGGTGGCGCATCAACTCCTACAACCGCATTGTGTATGACGATAGCCTGGATCCGCATAAGCAAAAGAAAAAAGGGGCACATAACCTTCGCACATTCAGGTATGGCGGTATGGTACGGGTGGGCTACCGCGCCATCAACCTGTATGGCACCTACTATTTCTCCAGCCTGTTTGAAACAAATAAAGGGCCGGAATTGTATCCGGTGTCGGTGGGCTTAAGCCTTTATCTGGATCTCTGATAATCGTAAAAAACTCATTGTAAGAATAACTCAACCACCAAATTGGCGTGCTCTTTTTGGGCCTTGAGATAAATGGATTCACCTGGTCGCCGGCGATTCTCATACTCCAGATTAGTGGGGCCTTTATACAAAAACACGTCATCCGATAGTTTTTTAAAATACTGGTTTTCGTCCCAGTATTTTAAAAAGCGATCAAGGACCGAAGCGGCCTCTTCATAAGCAATCCGGGTTTTAATCACGCGGTATTCAGAGCGATCCCTTCCCCTATCCTCGCAATAAAACTCCATCACGCGTGAGTCGGTACCAATGTAGTGGAAAAAAAACTCCACCTCACGATAACCTTCCTCCATACTTGGATCCCTCCCATTCAGCTTGGTCTCCACCTGATAATAGGTGTTGTATAACATTGAAGCGGCCAGCAAAATATCACGGTTGATTTGAGGGCTTTGAGCCTGTGAGAACATGGTAAATAAGGTGACCAGGCTAAACGAAAGCGCTTTTTTTATCATGATAAGAAAATTATGACGGGATTAAAAACACCAGAATAACAACAAGTAGACAGAATTACCAGGCAGTACTAAACCACTGTGGCAGATAAAGATATAAAACAAGATGTATTTAACAAAACACTGCCAGAGAACTCATCTATACCCCACTCATGTGAGACAAGCAGGCCTGTACAGTATCCCGTTTTAAGGTATCTGGCCGAAATGTTTAACGAGAATGTAAGATGAAAACGTGATGTATCCGAGTCTGCTTAAACATCAAGCCCATCTTCTGAATATTTACGTCCGATCAACAAAAGTAAAAACTCACCTGCTCATGGTTTTCAGGCTGTTTCCACCTTTCGGAAAATGACACACCCAGCTTCTGATGGATGATCCTGCACCCAATCGTTCATTTTTTCTTTCCGCAGTAAATCAATAACCATAAAATCACCACAGCCCGCCACAGTGAAGAACATACCAAATAAGAGCCATTCAAAGGAGCCATAAATGAGGGCCAATGCAGCAGGTAGCACTCCCAGAAGAATAGCCGGACTGATTGCTCCTGCTATATAATGTTTTACTTTCAACGGTTCTTTGCAATGACAATATGGGGTGAGTAGCTTCCAAATAACCCCAAACCTGATGGAACCAAAGCCCTTTTTTGCGAATATGGCCCAGGTGGCACCATGAATCAATTCATGCAGCACTATGCCAATAAGCATGGCAGCAAAGAAATAGAGCGTGGCAATGGCCACATCCATCGGCTTAATTTGGCGAATAAAATTCAGTAAATCGAAATCTGTCAGCCATATGAAGTAATAAGGCAAACCAAACGCCAGAGCAATCGGGATGAGTATCGCAAAGCCATATATATTGGCTTTTATGATATCGATAGTTAGCGTCTCTTTTTTGAAGTTTTCTGTTTGAGTCATCAGGTTAAATTTTCCCATAAAGGTAGCCAATATAATACAAGTCAAAAAATCAGGCCTTTGCCTTCTCCAATGCTTTCTATTGTATGCTGATATAAACCATCCACAGAAGTTGGATTTATACTAAAAATATTGCCCTTGTCTATACATAAGTCAAAGTTGATCCAATTTTGATATCGACAGTTTTATCAGTAACTTAATCATTCTCATTTTGCATATGAATCGGAAAAAAATAGCTGGCTCATTCATATGAAATTAGGTATTCCTGCATTTTGTCATTCACAAGAACAACTCATACAGCAACAGTAAAAGAAGGATTTGAAATTAAAACATGTAAAATAGTTAAAGGAACTGTACTATGTAAACAAAAATTTAAACACCGCTTAGTATTCTTAAAAAGAGCAATAGTGAAAGATGAAGTTGATAAATAAAAATTTGAAACACAAAAAGCTCATATCATGAATAATCATTCTGAACTTAATGATAAGCACAGAAAACATCACAACAAAGAAAAAAACTCCCACCAGCACAAAGGTCACGAGTCGCACAACCATTCCTCTCACCATGCCATGATGATTAAAGACTTCCGTAAGCGCTTCTGGGTATCGCTTACCGTAAGCCTTCCTATATTGGTTCTTTCACCAATGATTCAGGATTTTTTGGGGTACAATTTAACATTTAGCTTTTCGGGCTATGTACTCTTCGCACTCTCGGCCTTTGTTTATTTCTACGGTGGCTGGCCTTTCTTAACAGGCTTAGTAAAAGAGTTCAAGAAGAAACAGCCAGGAATGATGACCCTGATAGCGGTGGCCATAACCGTAGCGTTTGGATATAGTTCGGCCACCACATTTGGGTTGGAAGGCAAAAAGTTTTTTTGGGAATTGGCTACCTTAATCGACATTATGCTCTTGGGGCATTGGATTGAAATGAAGTCAGTAATGGGCGCTTCCAGCTCACTTCAACAACTGGTGGAAATGATGCCGGCAGAAGCTCACCTGATAACAGATGGAAATACCAAAGACATAAAAGTTGATGAACTAAATAAAGAGGATGTGGTACTGGTACGTCCAGGTGAAAAAATACCGGTTGATGGCATCATTACTGATGGAGAAAGCTCTGTGAATGAATCCATGGTTACCGGAGAATCAAAACCCATTAAAAAAGGAAAAGGTGAGAACGTAATAGGTGGAACCATAAACGGTCACGGCTCACTTCAGGTACAGGTGCAGCAAGTTGGCAATGAGGCATACTTGAATAAAGTCATTAAAATGGTGAAGGATGCGCAAAATAAAAAATCGAAAACACAACACCTGGCCGACCGTATTGCATTTTGGTTAACTCTTACATCACTTACCGTCGGTTTTGGAACACTTGCCTCTTGGTTGATTATTGGTAAACCCTTTGTATTTGCATTAGAACGAATGGCAAGCGTAATGGTGATCACCTGCCCGCATGCATTAGGTCTGGCCGTTCCTCTGGTCGTGGCCATTTCTACGTCCATCTCAGCCAGAAAAGGACTGCTAATTCGAAACCGTACTGCATTTGAAAATGCCAGGAAAATTACCCTGCTAGCGTTTGATAAAACTGGTACTCTCACAAAAGGTAATTTTGGAGTTACCCGATTTGGAGCACTACATAAAAATTACAAAGACAAGGATATCCTGAGCTTTGCTGGTGCACTGGAAGCTAAATCAGAGCATCCATTGGCAATAGGTATTATGGATAAAATAAAACAAGAAGGAATAAAGCTTCCTGAGGCAACAAACTTCAATTCCATTACCGGAAAAGGCATTGAAGCCGATGTAGAAAATAAAAAAATAAAGGTAGTAAGCCCTGGTGCTGTGAAAGAGCATAACCTTAAAATACCTGATGAAGCCTTTAAAAATGAACAGGAAACAATTGTTTTTGTATTGGTGAATGAAGAATTAGCGGGATTTATAGCCATGGCTGACGAAATAAGGGAGGAATCGTACGAAGCTGTACATATATTGAAAAAAATCGGCCTTAAACTTTATATGATGACAGGTGATAATGAAAAAGTTGCCAAAAGTGTAAGTGATGAGTTAGGTCTGGATGGCTATTTTGCTGAGGTATTACCCGACCACAAACTCGAAAAAATTGAGGCCTTTCAAAAAAACGGTGAGTTTGTTGCTATGACTGGAGATGGCATTAACGATGCACCAGCCTTAGCAAAAGCAGATGTTGGTATTGCCGTGGGGTCAGGAACTGATGTGGCTGCTGAAACAGCGGATATTATATTGGTAAACAGTAACCCCCAGGATATTGCATCATTGGTTCTGTTCGGAAAAGCAACCTATAAAAAAATGATACAGAACTTTGTTTGGGCAACAGGATATAATGTCGTCGCCATACCACTAGCTGCCGGTGTATTATATAGTTCGGGAATAATAATAAACCCGGCATTAGGTGCGATTTTAATGAGCCTGAGTACAATTATTGTTGCAGTTAATGCACAGCTTTTAAAACGAAAAATGAAAGTAAACAAATAAAATCAAATAATTATGAAGTACTACATAGAGAAAACATTAGATACAAATTTTGAATCAGCCATCCTAAAAACAAAGGAAGCTCTCCAAAAAGAGGGTTTTGGAGTATTATCAGAAATAGACATCCACAAAAAGCTGAAAGAAAAATTGAATGTTGATTTCAGAAAGTATAAGATTCTTGGTGCATGCAACCCGCCTTTGGCACATCAGGCATTGCAAATAGAAGATAAAATTGGCACCATGCTACCTTGCAATGTGATTATATTCGAACTTGATGATAACCATGTTCAAATTGCAGCCATTGATCCTTTTGCATCCATGCAGGTAGTGGAAAACGACCAGTTAAACCAAATTGCGAAGATCGTTAAAGAAAAATTGGAGAAGGTGATTGCAATAATAAATTAATAAATAGGGATGCCCTGCTCCTTATCCTGTGCAGATTCAATCGTTAACATCAACAACAAATACGAAAAAAGCCACCTCAAAAATTTGAAGTGGCTTTTTCAGCTCCCCAGGTAGGACTTGAACCTACGACCTACGGATTAATCCCGACTCTTCGGGACCGCTCTATAAGGTGGCCTTGATGATTATGGTTTTGATAAACTCTGTGTCGTCTTGTTTGTCAATTAGCTTTTGAATAAACGCTCTGCTTTTCTGATCTTTAATAAACTTTTCGACTTTCATAGTCTGACCTATGTTGTCATTAACAGCAAAGGAAGCTTTTAGTATCCAAGGTTGGTATTTGGCTGTAAACTTAGATTTATTTTGGTAAGAATTGTGTTGAATCAAACGGTGTTGAGGATCAGGCGAGTAGCCGACATAATACTTGTTAGCTACTTCTGAAAAAAGTATATAGACATAGTATTTCATTAAGGTAAGGTACAAAAAAAGAGCTGACTAGTCATAATCAGCTCTTCTTAGCTCCCCAGGTAGGACTTGAACCTACGACCTACGGATTAACAGTCCGCCGCTCTAACCAACTGAGCTACTAGGGAAAATATTGTTAAAAATAAAAGCTCCGTTTAAGCTTTCTAAAGCTCCCCAGGTAGGACTTGAACCTACGACCTACGGATTAACAGTCCGCCGCTCTAACCAACTGAGCTACTAGGGAATTTATTTCAATCTGTTTTGAACTCCTTTATTAGGGGAGGCATTTTCGTCAAATGCGTTGCAAAACTATAAGGAATCTTCAAAATATGCAATATCTTTGTCGAAAATTTTTAGAATAAATTTACCCCAAAATATTAAACGATTAAGTATGAGCAGTGTATTAGGTTTAGGAAATGCCTTGGTAGATGTACTGGCGGTATTGGAAAACGACCAATTATTGGAAGAATTGAATTTACCAAAGGGAAGTATGCAGTTAGTGGACGCGGCGGCTGCCCAAAAAGTGAAAGAAGCTACCTCTCATATCAAAAAAGATCTGGCCAGTGGTGGCTCAGCGGCCAACACCATTCATGGCTTGGCCAGCTTAGGCGTTAAAACAGGCTTTATTGGCAAAATTGGCAAAGACGATCTGGGTCAGGTATTCAAAGCTGATATGACTGCACACAACATCACCCCTCACCTATTGGAATCCGATACACAAAGCGGACATGCCAATGCTTTGATTAGTCCCGATTCGGAACGGACGTTTGCGACCTTCCTGGGCGCGGCGGTGGAACTATCACAAGATGATTTGGCTGAAGAACTCTTCAAAGGCTATAAATACTTCCATGTGGAAGGTTACCTGGTGCAGAACAAGGCGCTTATCGAAAAAGCCTATCAGTTAGCCAAAGCCAATGGCCTCATCACCAGTATTGATTTGGCCAGTTTTAATGTAGTGGAAGAGAACCTGGAGTTCTTAACCAAGCTCGTCCATAATTATGTAGACATTATTTTTGCCAACGAGGAGGAAGCCAAAGCCTATACTGGTAAAGAAGGCGAAGCAGCCCTTGAGGAGCTGGCAAAGCACACCCAGGTAGCTATTCTAAAGCTGGGCAAACAAGGGTCAATGATCAAACGTGCCAACGAAGTTGTAAAAGTGGGTATTATACCAGCCAAAAGTATTGATACAACCGGTGCCGGTGATTTGTATGCCGCCGGATTTCTGTTTGGTCTGATTCAAAATCTGTCCATCGAAAAATGTGGAAAGATTGGGTCGATCCTATCCGGACATGTTATTGAAGTGGTTGGACCGAAAATGAACGAAAGCACATGGACTAACATTCAAAAGCTTATAAAAGAAGAATTAAATTAATTCGTAAGTAAAAAAGTGCCTTTAATCATTGTTCTTTATTTCAAAGGCCCTTATTTTTGACAACTATAATCGATTAATCACACTGTAAAATAGATAGTCATGTACGGTAAATTTCAGGATTTTCTGACCGAAGAAATTGAAGCCATTAAAGAATCTGGTTTATATAAGCAGGAGCGCATCATCACCACGCCACAAGGAGCAGAAATTAATGTTCAGGGGGGAGAACCGGTGCTTAACTTTTGTGCCAATAACTACCTGGGACTGTCATCTCATCCGCGGGTTGTAAAGGCGGCTCAAAAAGCGTTAGACACCCATGGATATGGCATGTCGTCGGTGCGTTTTATTTGTGGTACCCAGGATATCCATAAGCAATTAGAAGCAAAAATTGCGGATTTCTTTGGCATGGAAGATACCATTTTGTATGCTGCTTGTTTTGATGCCAATGGCGGGGTATTTGAACCTCTTTTTTCGGCCGAAGATGCCATTATTTCCGACGAGCTGAACCACGCTTCAATCATCGACGGAGTGCGCTTGTGTAAAGCCGCCCGCTACCGCTACAAGCATGCCGACATGGCTGATTTGGAAGCGCAGTTGAAAGCCGCACAAGCACAACGTTTCCGCATCATTGTTACCGACGGCGTCTTCTCCATGGACGGTGACATTGCCAAACTGGATCAGATTTGTGATTTAGCTGAAAAATACGATGCACTGGTGATGGTGGACGATAGTCACTCATCAGGTTTCATCGGTCAAACAGGTCGCGGTACACATGAGTACCACAACTGCATGGATCGTGTGGATATCATTACCGGAACTTTAGGTAAAGCCCTTGGTGGTGCATTAGGTGGCTACACAACCGGTAAAAAAGAAATCATCGACATGCTGCGTCAGCGCTCACGTCCGTATTTATTCTCTAACTCGCTGGCGCCTTCGATTATTGGTGCTGCATTGGAGATTTTCGACATGTTGACGGAGTCAACTGATTTACGCGACAAAGTGATTTCAAACGCTGAGTACTTCAAGGCTAAAATTGTGGAGGCCGGGTTTGATATCAAGCCAACGGAATCGGCTATTGTGGCATTAATGCTATACGATGCAAAACTATCTCAGGAGTTTGCAGCCCGCTTATTAGATGAAGGCATTTACGTTATCGGTTTCTACTACCCGGTAGTACCAAAAGGCCAGGCTCGTATCCGCATTCAGATATCGGCTGCACATGAACAGCACCACTTGGATAAAGCCATTGCTGCTTTCGTTAAGATTGGTAAGGAATTGAAGGTGATTGAGTAGTCAATAACAACAGCTCAACCAATACAATAAAGCAAGGGTCACCCAAACGGGTGGCCCTTATTCGTTTTGTCATAAATCTGCGGCGATACGCTTTTTAAGCTGACCATTCAATTCCTCCAGAAGCTTATAAGTTTCCGGGTAACGGGAGGCATATAATTTATAGTGCTCATCATGATGCAAACGATCATCAATTATATCCTGCAGCGTTTGTCCCTGGTAATTGACTAATCGTGTATTCAGTCGCTCCCAATCCTTTGTCAATAATCCCAGGCAAGATTTTGTCAGCTCATCGTTACCCGATCGAATCTGTAAATTCAGCAGCACATCCATCAAAGGGCTATTGCCTGCGGCATCCTGAATATTCACATCGGTATCCGGATGATCGACCAATACCTCAAGCAGTACCGGATGATTATTTCTTGCGGCGTGATGCAAAGCGCTCAATCCTTCCCCATCCCGGGCATTGGGGTTACACCTGCTTACACTGATCAATTGCTTCAATAAAATGGCACGCAATTGCGCATTGGAAGCAATTTCTGATTGCGCGTACCCGTATGGCCGGTGACGCGTATCACACAGCGCCGTTATGGGCAATAAGTGCTCTTGTCGTCCATTCAAATTCGCCTCATGGTCGATGCACAATTGAATATTCTCAACAAAAAACGCACTATCAAGCCTCGATACATTAAAGTCAACCTGATTAATCATTTTCCATAGCTCATGGGTGGCTCCTCCATTAAATCCGGGCTGCGGCATTAACTGCTCTACAAGTTCGTCATTATCGTCATCCAGCCAGTTCTTACGCGCTGCATAATCATAGGCCGTGTAGAGCACATTATTCTGGTGACTGAGCTGAAGATCCGGTCGTTTTAAAAACAGCCTGATGAGCTCAAGTCCCCGTTGACTGATGCGATTAACACCAGGCTCATAGCGCATCAGGTAGTCTTGCAAGGCGGTATTCCCATAGTAAAAATTAGCCCGGTTAATTGCACAATCATCCTGCTCGAGCAGGGCGTTAATCAGCTGAACATCGTGCCACTGAGATGCCCATCTCCCTGTTGTCTCACTTTTTATGTAGTATGGCGACATAGCATAATGCAATGCGGTATTCCCCAAGGCATCCTGCCGGTTAAGGTCAATATTTGGCAGCTTAAGGGCTTCCTTCAGCAATGACAGCCGCTGCCTGTCGTTATAATTTGCCCACTGTTTGAGTAAAAAAAGACGATGCAGAGGCGTTTGCCCCACACTATCCTGCTGATTCCAGTAGCACTCTGTCCAGCCCCGATATTTTCCTTTCAAACGAAGGGTTAAGCGGGTCCATTCGCCCTCATCAACCTGCCTGTTAAGGTTCGCATCATTAAACAGTAATAAATAGATTTCTCCCTGTGTAAAATCTTTAACAGCTTCAGTATACGAGCCTAAGCGTAATGAGTCCACTTTAAACGCCACCGTCAGCTGGTTACCTTGCTCCGAAAGGCACTTCACCCGCTTACTATCTTCATCATCATAAAACAGGTAATGATGGGCATTGGGGTTAAAAACAAGTGCCTCGTAGCGGCCACTTCGGGCGGGTGCCATTCCGGTGCCCAAGCTAAAGCACGGGACTTCATCTGCCGGCATACCCGCCTGAATGGTAGGCACCTGACTGGCACTATAAAAAGCAGCGATCCGCATCGCATGGAACTGCTTATTATCAGGATTATACCTCTGCATGTTGAATTGTAAGGCAAAGGCGTCTGCCTCCACTTCAATCGTAACCTGCCCAGGTGATAAGGGTTGTTTTTGCCCTTGTTGATCGAACCAGGCAACAACCGCCGATTCAGGCTTTGTTTTCAATATTTTACAGCCACCCGACAGTAAGAGCAGTCCACTGATTAAACAATAGTATTTTGTAATTCGTATCATCATTTTGAATAAAGAGTGGTTGCGCTAAAACACAACCATACCAGTAGCAAACTCAATTTTATGAGTCACCAACTAAAACTCTGAAATTTATAATGGCTAAATGCCCGGTCTATCGTATTTCCTTACCAAAGGGTACCAAAGCAATGTGTGCTAATTTGAAATGCTGACGCGCAAATGGAATACCTATGATGGTAATGGCCAGCACAATGCCAAACAGCAAGTGAGAAAGGGAGATCCAGATACCTCCAATAAAAATCCATATCACATTCATCAGGGTGCTCAGGCATCCCGAGGCCTGTGGGCGCTCAACCACCTGACTGCCAAAAGGCCAAAGAGCCAGCATACCCAACTTCATGGTTTGTAGTCCGAATGGAATACCAACGATAGTTAGCATCAGCAATAAGCTGGAAATAAAATATTCGATTGCCGTAATAAGCCCACCGAAGAGCAGCCAGATTATATTCCCAAGAATTGACATAGTGTATGAATTAGGACTGGATTTTGATGTTCAAAACCCGCATTGGTTACTGATTAATCGTTAACAATGACATCAAAACTAATAAACATTTTCTATTTTAAGCCATTAAATACAAAACATTGAATATGCGAATTATCTTCAGCCTCCTGTTCGTTACCCTACTTGGCCATTTGCAGGCGCAGGACTATTATTTAGGTGGTAAAATAGGCTATTCGTTCCCCACCAACATTGGAAATTCAGATAAAGAAAATGGGTTTGCCCATTATGCGGCTAATGGCTGGCAACTGGCCTTAACAGGCAAGTGGTTTTATAACGAAAGCTTGTCGCTGGGTGGTGATTTGGGGTACCAATATCAGGGCAAGGGAGATATATGGAACGTAAATAACCGGGGCGAAGTAGATGCCACCTATCAGACCATACGCCTTTTACTCAACGGCACCTATTATTTTAACCAAAGTGATGCCCGCCCCTATCTCGGTGTATCCTTTGGGGCCTACTACCTGATTAACACCCTAAACTTTAAGGCCAACAGTATCAATAACGAATCGGTTGCCTATACAGCCAAACACTGGAAACCAGGTGTTGCCCCGCAACTTGGCATTTTGATTGATTTATCGCGAAAAACGCTACTGGACATCCATGTACAAATGGACATTATCGCTCAAATGGAAGCCATCTATCATCCTGATGCAATACCAGATTATACAGAAAACCCGCATGAAAAACAGAATCAGATAAGCCTCAACATTGGCCTTCTGTTTGGGCTTTAAAACAAGCCATGTAACTCAGCATTCACCTTATCGATGATCATACTCAGGTCGGTCTTATTCTTTATAAAATCGATTTCGTTGGCGTTAATAATAAGCAACTTTCCCTTGGTATATTTTTCAATCCAGGCCTCGTAACGCTCGTTCAGCCGCTTCAGGTAGTCGAGTCGAATATTATTTTCATAGTTACGCCCCCGCATTTGTATTTGCTCCACAAGTGTTGGAATGGATGCCCGCAGGTAAATAAGCAAATCGGGTGGCTGCACAAAGCTGCTCATTAGCTCAAACAGCGATTCATAATTTTCAAAATCGCGTCGGCTCATCAGCCCCATATCGAAAAGATTAGGGGCGAAAATATAGGCATCTTCGTAAATGGTTCGGTCCTGAATAACCGTTTTTCCGACATTGCGTATTTCTTGCACAGAAGAAAACCGACTCTTTAAAAAATAAATCTGAAGGTTGAACGACCACCGGGTCATGTCCTCATAAAAATCAGGCAGATAAGGGTTTTCATCAACGTCTTCAAAATGAGCATCCCACCCGAAATGGTGAGCCAGCAACTCGGTTAAGGAGGTTTTACCCGACCCTATATTTCCTGCAACAGCAATATGCATATGTTATGTATCTAAAGATTTAACTTTAATAACTCATCAATATACTCCCGGTTGTTGGCCAGTCGTGGCACCTTATTCTGTCCGCCCAGCTTGTTTTTACTTTTCAGCCAGTCCATAAATAAATTCGGACGGGCTACGGTAACTTGTGGGCCGTCGAGGGTAATGTTTTTGTAGCGTTTCGCCTCATAATCACTATTTAAATCCTGCAAGGTTTTATCCAGCAATTCAGTAAAGTTCTCGAGTGAAGCAGGCATCACATCAAACTCTATCAACCACTCATGCGCTCCTTTCGTTTCTTCATCCATAAATACCGGTGCCGCAGTGTATTCTTTAATAACCGCATTGGTTACCGTGCAGGCTTTTTCTAAAGCACGCTCCGCATTTTCAATCATCAGCTCTTCGCCAAACGCATTGATATAATGCTTGGTACGTCCGGTAATCACAATTTTATGCGGGTGCAAGGAGGTAAAGCGCACTGTGTCGCCAATCATGTAACGCCACAAACCACTATTGGTGGTTATCAGCATGGCATAATCAACTCCCAGCTCCACATCGTCTATTCGTTTGGCATCGGGATGTGGATGGGTAATCTGATTCAGTGGTACAAACTCATAAAACACTCCATAGTCGAGCATTAGCAACATCCCCGGATCGGTCAAATCATCCTGGATACCAAAAAAGCCTTCTGAGGCATTATAGGTTTCCATGTAATTCATCTTATCCGTTGGAATCAGTTCTTTATACTGCTTTCGGTAAGGTGTAAAGTTAATGCCTCCGTGCATGAACAACTCCAGATTGGGCCATATTTCCAACAGGTTCGACTTGCCGGTTTGTTTTAAGAGGTGTTTAATCAAAACCAGAAACCAGCTGGGTACACCTGCCAATGAAGTAACATTATCTTTAATAGTCGTTTCGGTAATTTTATCCAGTTTAGCTTCCCATTCATCCATTAAAGCGATGGATTGTTCGGGCGTGCGGGCGAAATGTGTCCAGAAAGGCAAATTCTCTATCAAAATGGCCGACAAGTCGCCATAGTAACTTTCATTGCTGAAGTTATTTATCTGATGACTCCCTCCCAGCGTGAGGCATTTGCCACTAAACATATCCGAATCGGGATTATTCTGCAGGTACAAGGCCACAACATCTTTACCGCCTCTAAAATGACAGTTCTCCAAAGTTTCTTTGGTTACCGGGATAAACTTACTCTTGGTAGAAGTGGTACCAGAACTTTTTGCAAACCACTTAATGTCGCCGGGCCAAAGTAAATTGTTTTCACCCTGTCTGAGCCGTTCTACAAAGGGTCGAAGGCCTTCGTAATCCTGAACGGGTACCCGCTCAGCAAACGCTCTGTAGCTTGTGATACTCCTAAAATCCAACTCCTTACCAAAAGTGGTGTTCTTTGCCGTCTCAATAAGTCGCAAAAGCTCTCCCTTTTGCACCTCCTCCGGATTCTTCTTAAAATGCTCGATCTGCGACAGCCTTCGCGTATTGACCAATGATACAATTGAACTTAGTATGGGCATATAGTGTTTTTCGGTTTGCTGTAATTTAACTCTATTCAACTTTGTGGCATCCCGCTAACAAAGACAGGAATCAACCAACAGGGACTAAAGATAATTAAAAATGGTTTGTGTCTGAGAGAAGTGATAGCTATTCTGTTACTCTATTTCAAAGGAAATTGTTCTGTAAAGCAGACAAGGCATCCCACGGAAAACAGTTCTGAAAAAAACTCATTTTACAAATTCTAAAACCCACCACTTACCTACCTCATTATCTGACGTTATAAATCTGGTCTATTCATGTTATAGTTACTATCTATTTGGTTGATGATGGAATGATCTGTAGTTTCGCTTCTGTAAAAATCAAACAACAAAAAGTATTAACATTTAAACATTATAACTATGTCACAAATTGGAAAACAGATTGTAGATTTTGAAGTACAAGCATACGTAAACGAAGAATTCAAAACCGTAAAAAAAGAAGATGTTTTAGGTAAATGGTCTATCTTCTTCTTCTACCCGGCCGACTTTACTTTTGTATGCCCAACCGAGTTGGAAGATTTAGCAAACTCATACGAGGAGTTCAAAGCAACCGGTGCTGAAATCTATTCTGTATCAACCGACACACATTTTGTTCATAAGGCATGGCACGATACATCCGATACCATTAAAAAAATTAAGTACCCAATGTTAGCCGATCCAACCGGTGTATTATCACGCGGCTTCGATGTGATGATTGAAGAAGTTGGTTTGGCCGAACGCGGAACATTCATTGTTAACCCCGAAGGTGAAATTGTATCGTACGAAGTAATTGCCGGTAATGTAGGTCGAAATGCTGATGAATTGCTACGCAAGTTAAAAGCGCTTCAGTTTGTTGAAAAGCATCCTTCAGAAGTTTGTCCGGCTAAATGGAAAGAGGGGAACGAAACCCTTAAGCCCAATATTGACTTAGTAGGCAAAATCTAATACTAGGCTGGCGGATGTTTCCCATGAAGACATCCGCCATTTTTCTCCCAATAAAAATCCCAGCATTCCGAACTTAAAACAGAACACATGTTAGAACAAGCTATAAAAGACCAGGTAACCCAAGTATTCGCCAACCTGAAGAGTTCATTCACCTTTCAGGTTGCTGTAGCCGATAACCACCCCAACAAAAACGAATTAACAGGCCTGCTTGAAGATGTGGCAGCTTGTTCCGATAAAATTGAAACCGAACTGACAAACTCTGAAAGCCTGTCGTTTACCATACTCAAAAATGGTGAATCCAGTGGCGTCACCTTCAGGGCGGTGCCAACCGGCCATGAGTTTACAACCCTGCTATTGGCGGTGCTTAATCTGGATGGCATTGGTAAAAACCTGCCCGATGACATGCTGGTGAAACGCATTAAAAGCATCAGGCAAAAAGTGGCCCTTAAAAGCTATATTTCGCTAAGTTGCACCAATTGCCCCGATGTCGTTCAAGCCCTCAACATCCTGGCGTTTCTAAACCCGAATATCACCCACGAAATAATTGATGGCGCTATTAATAAAGAAGAAGTTGAAGCACTTAATGTGCAAGCTGTTCCCAGTGTTTACGCCAACGGCGAACTACTGCACGTTGGCCGCTCGTCCTTAGGTGAGCTGCTCGCTAAACTGGAAACGCAGCTAGGCACAGAATACCAGCCCGAATCTACCGAAGCAAAAAACTACGATGTGGTGGTTGTGGGCGGCGGACCAGCCGGTGTTTCAGCTGCCATTTACTCGGCCCGTAAAGGCTTTTCAGTCGCCTTGGTGGCAGAAAAAGTAGGTGGCCAGGTTACCGAAACCGTTTCGATAGAGAACATGATATCGGTCCCCCAAACAACCGGCGCCGAGCTGTCGGCCAACCTCATGAGTCACCTGAATGACTACCCCATTGATATCCTGGAAAATCGACTGGTGGAAAAAACCGAACTGGCTGATGGAAAAAAACAACTCACCACATCGTTAGGCGAAACACTCACAACATCTGCACTGATTATTGCAACCGGAGCGAGCTGGCGGAAATTGGGCGTGCCCGGCGAAAGTGATTACATTGGTAATGGAGTGGCCTTTTGCACACATTGCGATGGCCCCTTCTACAAAGATAAGAAGGTAGTGGTGGTAGGCGGAGGTAACTCAGGACTCGAGGCAGCCATTGATCTGGCTTCCATTGCCTCTGAAGTAACCGTTTTAGAATTTATGGACTGTTTGAAAGGTGACCAGGTGTTGCAAGACAAGCTGGCCCAACTCTCCAACGTAAAAATTATCACCAATGCGCAAACACTAAGCGTAAATGGAGATGGCAGCAAGGTGAACGGCTTAACCTTTAAACACCGCTCAAGCGAACAAGAAGAAGTGCTGTCAACCGATGGCGTATTTGTGCAGATTGGCCTGCAGGCCAACAGTAAAGTTTTTTCCGACATTGTTCCGACTAACCGAATGGGCGAGATTGAAATTGACGCCCATTGTCGCACCAATATCCCGGGGGTTTATGCAGCCGGCGATGTGTCCATTGTGCCTTACAAGCAAATTGTCATTGCCATGGGCGAAGGCTCCAAAGCCGCTTTGTCAGCGTTTGAGGACAATATTAAAGGTGTTTTGTCGGCCAATTAGTTATTGAACGACTGAAATACAGCCAGGGGTCTGCACAATTATTGTGTGGGCCCTTTTTATTATCTGCCCAGTTTGGGTACTTTTGACTTTACCAAAACACAAGTAATGAATACAGACGCATTAAACACACAGTTTGGCATTGCCAATCAAATTACGTTTGAGCCATTTGAGCATACCATTATTGCCAAAATACAAAGCCCGCATGCCACTGCTAAAGTAGCGCTGTATGGCGCACATGTATTAAGCTTTATACCAAAGCAGCAAGATGACCTTCTTTTTGTAAGCCCCAACGCCATCTTTCAGAATGGGAAAGCCATCCGTGGCGGAATTCCCGTTTGCTGGCCCTGGTTTGGTGCACATCCAACAGATGCAACACTGCCCTCCCATGGTTTTGCCCGTGTTTCCAACTGGAAGGTCATCAACACATCGGCCAGTGACGATGCCGTAAGCATCAAACTGGGCTTGTCGGCCAATGCGGATACCCTGCAGCTGTGGCCCTATCTGTTTGAAGCAACCATGGAAATAAAAGTGGGCAAGCAACTATCCGTTGCCCTTCACACAAAAAACACAGATGAAAAACCGTTTGAGCTAAGCGCTGCCCTGCATAGCTACTTCCATATCTGCGACATCAACACTGCCAAGCTCGAAGGTTTGGCCGGTGTGAATTACCTGGATGATGTAAAGAACGCCAATGGCCAGCAGTCAGAAAAGTTACTGGGTTTTGGTCAACGCATCGATCGCCGCTACCGTACTACAGGTAGTGCCATTATTCATGATCACCAACGCACTATCAACATAGCTAAATCAGGCAGCGGCATTACCGTGGTATGGAACCCGGGCGAAGCACTGGCATCCCAAATGGGCGACCTGGGGGAGAGCTACAAAAATATGCTGTGTGTGGAAGCGGCCAACAGCCTCGACGACACGGTGGTGGTTCAGCCAGGCCACTCGCATACCTTGTCCACAATCATTGGTTAAAATCGCTATTAACTGACAAAGCTCTTTGTTTATAAAACAGCAAAGAGCTTACTTACCTTTCTAAATCCATCAAAATCTTATGAAACATCTAATCACCACTCTGATGGCGGTGCTCATAGCCTATTCAGCAAGCACAGCCTGCACCACAGCCATCGTTTCGGGCAAATACACAGCCAATGGCCGCCCCATTATCTGGAAACTACGCGACACCGAAACCTTTGAAAACAAGCTACGCTACTTCAGCGATGGAAAATACGATTACATCGGCCTGATTAACTCCAACGATGCCATTGGGGAACAAGTATGGGGAGGCTCCAATGCGGCGGGATTTGCAATTATGAATAGTGCCTCCTTCAACGTCAACCTGGATGATACAACTTCTTTTAAAGACCAGGAAGGCTACTTTATGAAGGAAGCATTACAAAAATGCGCCACTTTAAAAGATTTTGAAACACTCATTCGGAAACGACCAAGTCCTAAAGGTTTGGCGGCTCATTTTGGCGTATTGGATGCTCAAGGCGGAGTCGCTTTCTACGAAGTTAATAATTATGGCTTCACAAAGTTTGATGCCAACGACCCGGCACAGGCACCCAATGGCTACCTCATTCGTACCAACTATTCGTTTACCGGTAAAAAAGATGTGGGCTACGGATTTATTCGCTACCAAACAGCGCAAGACCTCTTCTATCAGGCAGAAGCAATGGGTCAACTCAATGCCCAAACCATCCTGCAACAATTCTCGCGCTGCCTAAAACACTCTGTACTGGATACCGACTATCGAAAAACATACAGCACCATTCCCAAAGGGCAGCATTTTATCAATTCTGGCGATTTAATCACCCGCCACGGCTCCTCCTCTGCCATCCTGATTGAAGGCGTCACCAAAGATGAAAGTCCGGATTTATCGACTATCTGGAGCATGGTTGGTTTCCCAAATACCTGCCTGTCGATACCCGTTTGGCTCAAAGGGGGAAACAATCTGCCTTCTACATTGGTGGCCGATGGTGCGGAAAACTGCCAGTTAAACGTCCTGTCGCTCCAACTCAAGAAACGATGCTACCCAATAGAACGCTCATCGGGCTATAAATACCTCAATGTATCGGAACTCATTAACAGCGATGGAAATGGCATTATCCAACAGCTCGAAGGCACCGAAGCAAGCATTTTTTCAGTAACCGAACAGATGCTTAGCAAGTGGCACAAATCATCTCCTGCAAGCAAAGACATTCAGGAGATATACACCTTAATGGACAATTTGGTGCTTAAAACCTATCATTTTTATAAATAACAAAGAATTGAAACAGGATGCCAAAGTTACAGTATACCACTGCTGTAACTTTGAGCGGCCTCAAACATCGTCCTCTTCATCGGGGCGCTTGCTCTCCAGGTATTTATCCAACATAAGCAGTCCGGAATTGATGAGCAGAATTATAAGGGTTGCAGCAATGGCCTCTGTATAATGCCCGGCACCAGCTAAACAGCCAATTGCCGAACTGCACCACACTGTGGCAGCCGTAGTGAGGCCGTGCACATTCACGCCTTCTTTAAAGATAATGCCTCCGCCAAGAAAACCGATTCCGGTAACCACCTGAGCAATTATTCGGGTAACGTCACCTTGTTCCTGGGTTAAACTAACCGATAACATCACATAAAGAGCAGATCCAATGGTGACCAGGGTAATGGTTCTTAAACCAGCCGATTTTCGTCGCCAGCTGCGTTCGAACCCAATTAAAAACCCGGCTGCAAGAGCAATCATTAAGCGCATTATGAAGTCAGCAAAACTCATCGTACCAAGCCAATTAGTTAGTGCTACTTAATTTAAGCAATTGTGGGAGTTTTGCCAAAAGCACATGCTCATGCACAGGTCTGCATCAACAACCCGCTATTGGAACATCGACTTGCCAATAGTTCGTGTAAGGCCCAAAAGATGAGTGCCTATATCTGCTCACTGGGCTTACTCTGGTTGCCATTTTGCTGATATTTAGACATACGCGCTTTCCAGCGTTGACGTGCGTACTCCTGCATATCGGTGACTGTATCTTTTTCATCAACAATTTCAAGTCCCAGAAGGGTTTCAATGATATCTTCCATGGTAACAATCCCATCCACTCCACCATACTCATCCACCACCAAAGCAATGTGCTCTTTTTGTTTCATCAGCTTCTCCCATATTTCGAACAGCACACTGGAAAAAGGAACAATCATAATTTCGCGCTTGATATCTTTGAGCCTCAGTTCATGATGGTCTTCGGCCAATTTCTCAAACACCTTTTGACGAAACACGTAACCCGTAATATTTTCATCGTGCCCAGAGTAAACCGGAATACGCGAAAAATTCAGGTAATCCTTGTTGTTCAGAAAATCCTGCAGCAGCATGTTCTCATCGGCCATGGCAACCACAACTCTGGGTGTCATAATCCCTTTAACGGTGATATTTCTCAAGCGTAGGAGGTTTTGAATAATCTTATGCTCTTTGGCATGAAATATACCTTCATCGGCTCCGATATTGGCCAAAGCGGCTATTTCCTCGCGGCTGGTTGTTTTTTCATCCTTATTGCCCGACAACAGTCGCGTTATCATGGCCGACACCACCACCAGCGGATAAGTTATAATCAGCATCCCCCGCATAACAATGGTAGAAAATCTGGCCAGATTACGCCAGTAGTTAGCACCTATTGTTTTAGGGATGATTTCGGTGATAACCAAAATAAGAATGGTTAACACCGCTGAAACGATGCCAAATGAAGACTCCCCAAATACCTTAATGGCTTGCGCGCCTACACCTGCAGCACCCACCGTATGGGCAACGGTGTTTAAAGATAAGATAGCGGATAAAGGCTTATCAATATTGGTTTTTAGGGCGGCAAAATAGCCTGCCCAGGTTTTACCCTGCTCACTCTTTACCATTAAAAACGATTGTGGCGTAGAAAGCAGGACTGCTTCCATGATTGAACAAAGGAAGGAAACGACCAGCGCCAGAAATAAATAGACAAAAAGTAATAGCATTGTATTATTTAGTTTGCAATGAGAAACACCCCAAATTTATCTTATTTTTTAGGATTTCCCACCCTGCATCACCCATCGATCTCATTTTACTGCATCAGGGGCGCCCATTTCAGACAGGTATTGAAGTATATTTCCACAGTAACAGGTGGTTATGGTCACACCATCAGTTCACCGGCTCTCTTCTTGCGAATTAGAGCAGTTTTATTAATTTTACGACCATCTAAACCAAAACACACACTAAACCATTGTTTTAAATGGGTTAGCTAACAAACCATTTGAAATGAATTCTATTACCAAAGAGCTAACGCAAGTTACATGCGCAATTATTGTTGATGAAGGAAAAATACTGGCTGCTTTAAGACAGCGACAGATGAGTCAAAACTGGAAATGGGAGTTTCCGGGTGGCAAAATTGATGAAGGGGAAAGCCACGAAGACTGCATCAGGCGCGAAATTAAGGAAGAACTCAACATCCACATTAGCATCACCGGCAAACTGACGCCGATTATCCATTGTTGTCCAGAAAAATCAATTGAACTCATCCCTTTTATATGCTCTATAGAAAAAGGGAAAGTAAATGCAGTGGATCATGAAAAGGTATGCTGGTTTACGCCCACAGAATTAAAGTCACTTAATTGGGCCGAGGCTGATTTTAATGTGATGCAGGAATTTTTTCAAAAGCACAAGGTTGACCGGTCAACTATTGGTGGAGGCGTTTAACACGCCCCACCTGTCCGTCTTCCAGACGCACTTTTATTCCGTGTGGATGAAACTTACTTTTAGTCAGGATGTCCTTAACGACACCCTCGGTTAATTGGCCACTGCGTTGGTGTTGTTTTAAAACGATACTCACTTGGGCGCCCTGACGAATATTATCGCGATAGTTATTATCCATTTTTGATGCTATTATACTTCGTTCTTGGGCTTTTTCTTAATCAGTCCTTCCAGAAGCGGATTATCATACATTATTTTTTGCCCTTTTTCAAAATCATAAAGGGTTAGTTCCCTCAATCGGTAGTAGGCCAGCCAGTAGGTTTCCAGCGATTTAATATAGTCGCGTTTAGCCTCTTCGCGTTCAGCCAGTGAAATATTCAAATCGGTAATACTGATTTCACCATTTTGAAACTTTTTCAGGGCAATCTGGTAGCCATTGCCCGCCACCTTATCGGCTTCTTTTGTTGTTTCGAGCTGGGCTTCCAGCAAACTAAACTGTTCGACTTGTACGATGACCGTACGCTCAAAGTTTTCACGATCGCGCTCCACATCAAACACCACCAGATCGCGCTTGCTTTCGGCCAGTTTAACATTCGATGTCGATTTCCCCCAGTCTAGTATAGGTATGGATAAAGATAGCTTAAGCATCTGCTGTTTTTCGGGTTCTTCGTACACCCCGGGAATGTTCGGTGCGCTGTTTGACAAACCGTAGCTCCCTCGCAAAGTTGCCACCAGACCATTGCCACGTTTAGCTTTGGTTAGATCTCTATCCGCCTCAATTAATCGCCTTTCGTATTGAGTGGACTCTTTTCGGTTTTCGAGAGCCTCATTTAAAGCCAGCTCCGGATCCACCTCAAATAAAAACATATCCAGTGGCATCTCCAGCTCGATATTGGTTGTTTGATCCAGACCAATGTATGACTTAAGCTCAAAGTCGGCATTTTTCAGATCCATACTGGCTTGCGTGAGCGACTTTTTAGCAGTTAACACCGACAGCTTAATACGTGAGTAGTCGTTTTCTGAGATGGTGCCCAAACGTCTTTTCGTTTCGGCAATCTGCAAATTATCCTGACTGTTGGAAAGGTTACTTTCGGCCAGCTTATAGTTGGTTTGCACGCGTAAATATCTGAAAAAACGAGCTGTTGCAGTGCGCGATATTTCCTCAATCGATTCAACAAAATCCTTTTGAGCCTCGTCATACACCAATGGTTCTGTCTTTCGCGACCATTTCATCCAGTTGTAGGCGAATATGGGCTGGGTAAACCCAATTACAAAAGGGTCGCCCGAAAAGTTAACATTATCCTTTATCAAATCCTGCACACGATACAATGAACTGGAGGCATAAATGCTGGTTCCCGATTGCGGAATGGACTGGTTCAACGACAACCGGGCATTTCCTTGCAACGACGATATGTGCCGGAACTCAACACTACCATCGGGCTGCGTCACCCCTTGCGTTCGTTGGTTATAATTGGGCAAATCGCCATCCAGAATCAGCTGAGGCCGAAACTGTGACTTAAAATTTTTCCAGCGCCAGAAATAATTCTCATAGCGATTTTGCGCATACTTTACTGACGATGAACGATTAATGGCCAAATCAACCACATTTTGTAAGGTTAAGCGGTAGGTACCAGATTGGACCGACTGTGCTTGGGTGTTTAAACCGATAAAGACAGCCAGTGCCAGGGTTCCAAGGTGTCTCATCATTTTATTTTTTGAGTTTTTCAACATTTACTGAACTAGCTTTACCAACAGGAGAGACAGTTGAGATGACCACTTCGTCGCCTTCCTCAAGACCACCTGTCACTTCAATGTATTCATCTGTTACCAGGCCTAGTGTCAATTCGCGCTGATGAGCGCTATCTCCATTCACAACATAGACATGCTGTACTTTTTTGTTGGTTATCATGGCGCCTTTCTTTAAACGCAGAACATCATAACGGGCCCGTTCAACAATCTGTAAATCAACCTTCTGATTAGGAATGAGCTTCGGGTGCTGGCTATTACTCAGGTGAACCGAAAACTGCAGATTACCATCCTCAATAGTTGGCATGATGCTTCCGATGCGTCCGGCCAACCGAGTATTATCCACTAGCACATATGCGCGTTTACCGGTCGACACCATGTCTTTGTGTTTGGCATCCAACGTTGCCTTAATTTTAAACCGGGTTAAATCAGACAGGTTAACCAATAATTCATCACCCTTAATTTTCTCTCCTTTTTTGCCGTGAATAGCTAAAATAATCCCATCAGAAGGTGCTTTTACCTGCAATTGTGTTAGCAGTTCTTTTTGCTGTTCAATTTCTTTCTGTTTAATTTCGATCTGGAGCAAGAGGCCTTTTTCATCAGCAGCCAGTTGCTGCAGTTTAATCGCACTTTTCTGTTGCACGAGTTGCAGCTCCTTTTCAGCCAACACCAATTGCTGCTTCGTTTCGTCGAACTTGGCCGGCGAGATTCCTCCCACCTCCAATAGCTGCTCCTGGTCGGCTATAACCGATTTAATAGAAGAGATTTTAAGTTTTTTTGTTTCGATATTATGAGATAAATCTGCCTTGTTGCTTCGGGCTTCCAGGCGGGTTTTTTCAAGGTTATTTTGCATAACCGCAAGCTGGTCATTCAGCTGCTCTATCTTATCCTCCACTTCCTTGGTATTCAGCACCAAAATCACCTCTCCTTCTTTCACTTCCTGACCAGGTTCTTTGAGGATACTGGTAATAATGCTGGTTGCCGGGCTTAAAAGAAGCACTTCATTTGCTGGCTCAACAACGCCCGCTGTCGACTCCCAGGTTTCGATGTTTCCTTTGTCGACCACATACGTTTCGTAGGTGCCATTTCCAGATTTTGTTTGGCAAGCTGTAAGACATGTGACTAAAAAAATAAAAAGCGCGGCCCTACCATAAGGTTGAAAAGTAGTAAGATTCATAAGATTTAGTATTGAAAAATTCCCTAATAGGTCAACTTTACCTGACTTTTACAAAAGTAATACAAGGTTTCTAAACACAAGGGTATAAAAGTGTTCAAATTACAAGATGATATTACAAAAGATGTATTTTCGGCACTATATAAATAAAAAAAGCCCGGATAGTTGAACTATCCGAGCTTTACGAGTTCTATATTTTACGATTACAACACCCCTGCTTTCGGATCTTGTCCGTATTGATTCTCGCCAGCTGTTCCCTCGGTGGCTGCCATTATAAGGAACCAAATGCCACCAATTATTGGAATGAATGAAACTAAAATCATGGCACCACTTTTTCCGATATCATGCATACGTCTAACACTTACTGCCAGTGTAGGAATCACCATACTCAACGCAAATAATGTCAGTACAGGTGTAAAGTAGATACCAGCCATACTAATTAACAATCCGTCAATAATAGCAGCAGCAAAGGAAAAAAGAGCGTAAAACACAACAAACATCCAATACTCTTTTCTTCTGGCTCTGCCAGAGAAGTCAGCATACTTTTTCAATGCAGCAATAAACCAATTCATAAATTTATTCTTAGATATAAATACTAGTGATCGCCTTTGTTGTAGCAGCGATCGATTGTTTAGAAATTCTTACTTTAGTCCGCTTTTTATTTGCTCAGCCACCTGCTCCATTAGCCATTGCGGGGTGGATGTGGCTCCGCACACCCCCACTTTCTTCACCCCTTGTGAAAACCATTCCAATTTTACTTCCTCTGGCGAGGATACAAAATGACTATGGGGGTTAGCTTCGCGACAGGCTTGAAAAAGTATTTTTGCATTGCTGCTTTCCTGGCCACCAACAAAAACAACCACCTCATATGTGGCAGCAAACTGTTTAATTCTCGGTACGCGCCCGGTTACTTGTTTACAGGTGGTATTGTGCCAGCTAAAGTTGGCGCGGCATTGTTTTTTTAAAAGGTCAACAATATTTTTGAGGATATCGGGACTTTTGGTTGTTTGGGCAAAGAGTTCTACAGGCCTTTCAAAATCAATGCGGGCAATGTCCGCTTCCTCTTCAATCACAATCGCCTCATTATTGGTTTGACCAAGCAATCCGACTACTTCGGCATGACCTCGCTGACCATAAATCACTATCTGCCCATTATTCGCTTTTTGTTTAAGATAGGCGTCTTTAATCCGCTGCTGCAACTTAAGCACTACCGGACAGGTTGCATCCTGCAGCTGCAGCCCGGCTTCTTTGATTAGCTGATAGCTTTGCGGCGGCTCACCGTGGGCTCTGAACAAAACCGTGCCTGTTTTGCCTTTCAATACATTTATGCCATCATGGCGGATGGTTTGCATGCCCATATTGTTTAATCGCTTCGATTCAGCCTCATTATGCACAATATCGCCCACACAATAGACAGCACTGCCTTTCTCAAGCAAAGCAGATGCTTGATTAATGGCTCGTTGCACACCAAAACAAAAGCCAGAATTGTTGTCAATTGCTACAGTCACCATGGCCTAAAGAAGATGCCTTTGCTTAAGGACATTAATAATCCATTCCAGTTGCTCCTCCTTATTAAGGTAGCTATTATCCAACACCAATGCATCCTGGGCCTTCACCAGAGGACTTTCTGCCCGGGTGCTGTCGAGGTGATCGCGCTGTTTAACATTTTGCAAAATTGCCTCGAAATTGACTTCTTCGCCTTTGGCTCTCAACTCATCGAAGCGGCGTTGCGCACGTATTTCGGGTTGAGCAGTCATAAACAGTTTCAGATCAGCCTCCGGAAATACCACCGTACCAATATCGCGTCCATCCATCACAATGCCGCCGGTTTTTCCCATGCTCTGCTGAAGCTCCACCAGCTTTTTACGCACAAAACCTATGGCGCTCACCGCACTCACATGGCTGCTGACTTCAAGGCCTCTGATTTCTGATTCAACAGACTTGCCGTTTAAGAAGGTTTCATTTTTCTTTTGTTCAGGCTGGAACTTAAATGAAATGTTGATTTCATTCAGTCTTTCAGCAAGCGCGGCTTCATCAATACGCCCCTCTTTGATCAATCCATTTTCCATGGCAAAAAATGTTACAGCCCGATACATGGCACCCGTATCAATATATACAAACCCAAGTTCCTTAGCTAAATCCTTTGCAACGGTGCTCTTTCCACACGACGAATGCCCATCTATGGCAATAATTGACTTCTTTTTTTGCATGGTACGTATTTATGTGGCTGCAAATTTAGAAAATATGCGCTAATCATCACCTTTAATTTAGACCAGTGAACTTTATCTGCTCGAAAGGGGAGATATGGATATGCTTCAGTTGGAGCCCACTGAGTGCCTTCAGTGGTTCCTTGAAATTTTTCTCAGGAACTTCAACATTATACTTCATAATGGCTCTTGCTTCGGAAATGTATTCATTCAAGCGTTTTCGGGCCGATTCTTCCACCCAAGCATCTGCTTTAAACCTATCTGCCGGAAGAACAAAAAACAGCTTATTATTGGCTTTTATGGGCGTATAAACCCATGTCAACTGATAACAGGCGTTGGCCACTTGAACGTGCCCATTCGTTTTTTCCAGTTCGATAAACAGTAATGCGGCCCCATCGCGTGGTGCAGGCCGTTGGTTAGATATGAAATTACCTAGGCTGTAGGCTACGAGGCTCTTCCCATTAGGTCCGTACTGCAATTTCACAGGTTGTAGCACATGTGGATGTGAGCCTATAATAATTTTAACGCCTTTACTGCCTAACCACTTTGCCAGCCGCTTTTGCTCAGGGTTAGGTTGAGTTTGATACTCCCAGCCCCAATGCATACAAACAATAATTTCATCTACGCGTTTACGCTTGGCAGACTCAATATCTCTGGCAATAACTGATGTATCAATTAAGTTAACAATGTTGGGTGTCTGCACCCTTATGCCATTTGTTCCATAAGTATAGTTAAGGAAAGCCAGGCGAAAGCCCTTTTTTTCAATAATCATGGGATTATGCCTCACCCGATCGATTGAATCTTTAAATACCCCAGTCCTGGGAAGTCCTTTTTTATCGAGGATATCACAGGTCCGTTCGAGTCCAGCCTTTCTGCGGTCTACACAATGGTTATTAGCCATCACTACAGCATCTATGCCGGCATATTTTAAGGCGTCAACCAATGTATCTGGTGATGAAAATGCAGGATAGCCCTTATACGGCGGACCAGCCAAAGTAACTTCAAGATTGGCGATGGCCACATCTGCACTTTCTATATCGTGTCGCAAGAACTTAAAACAGCTGTTATAATCAAAGGTATCGGTGTTGCCAATTCGGGCACTGTTGATCTGAGAATCATGTCCCATTACATCACCCATAAAAACAAGGCTAATTGTTTCTTTTTTCTGTGCAGATGCCGATTGAACAGCAATCAGCAGGAGTAAGAATAATTGTAATCGCATGGTTTAGTGTGCAAAGGTAAGTTTTAAACGCAAAAAACCTCTTACTCATTTCTGAATAAGAGGTTTCTCTAAAAAAAGGCGGCGACCTACTCTCCCACTTCTACGCAGTACCATCGG